>JBNMHB010000015.1:0-29189 GCA_050872525.1 Bacteroidales bacterium
ATATAAAGGATGTGGGATATGGCAAGACTACCAACACGTGGACTATTGCGGTGGACGATAACGGTCTGGCAACGGTGCAATGTACGAACACCCGATACGGACGTTTCCTGTACAACGTGAACAGTCCCCGATTTACGACCTACACCAGCAAGACCACATCGATCATGCTGCTACCTACACTTTATCGTAAGAGTTACAAAGAGTATCACTTTGAGTATCAGGGCTATACGGAGAAGACAACCCGTTGCCGGGAGTATGCTTATGCAGAGGGCACACAGATAACGCTCTCGAAGGGCAAACCGACCAGAGAAGGATATACATTTGAAGGCTGGCTGTTCGGCGACAAGACGTACCAGCCCGGCGAGGTGTTTACGATGCCGGCAGAAGATGTGTCGCTTGTAGCACAATGGAAAAACAGTGTGACCGGTTTGCACGAGGCGGAGACGGCAGCGAGGGCGACCAAGGTACTGCGGGGTAACACCTTATATATACAAGTAGGCGAAGAGTTGTATGATGTATTAGGAAACAAACACTGATTATGAAAAAGCGAATTATTTTCTCGGCTTTGGTAATAGCCACAGCCATTACGATACATGCCGTACCTGCATATCGCGGGTGGCAGACGAAGATACAGCCCGACGGCACTACGATACAGGTGCAGCAGAACGGCGATGAGGTGTATCACTACTACATCAACCGTGCCGGTGAGGTAGTGCGCAAAGACGCCGAGGGCTACTGGCGCGTGGTGGAGGCACAACCGACGGTGGAGACTATCCGTGCGCGTCGGGCTAAGGCACACCGTGCGCCCGTGCGCCGCGTTGGCGGTATCAACTTGGCACCGCGCGGATTGTTTATCTTGGTTAATTTTGCCGACACCATATATCAATCGGGTAATACGCAGGCGCAGATGGACTCGATGATGAATGCCGTGAACTATACCTACGGCGGTTCCTACGGGTCGGCACGCAAGTATTTTATCGACCAGTCGAGCGGGGCATACACACCGACGTTTGATGTCGTAGGTCCTGTAACGCTCACCAAGCAAGTGGCTTATTACGGGAAGAATATCCCCGTCAAAGATGAAAACGGACAGGATACGGATCAAGAGGAAGACCAGTATCCCGGTGATATGGTGATAGAGGCGTGCAAGTTGGCAAAATTGCAGTTTGATGTGGACTTTACGCAATACGACAACGACCACGACGGCGAGGTGGATTTTGTGTATATCATCTATGCGGGAAAAGGTGAGGCAGACGGCGGGAAAACGGAAACCATCTGGCCGCACAACTGGAACATCGAGTCGGCAATCTATTACGGCAACTGCACCTATACGGCAGACCAATGTAAGGTGGACGGGCTGAGTATCAACAACTATGCCTGCTCGGGCGAGTTGGACGGGCAGACGGGTAACCGCAACGGTATCGGTACGCTCTGCCACGAGTTTGGACATGTGTTGGGACTGCCGGATTTCTATGACATCGACTACGGAAACAACTATACAAACAAACGAACTCCCGGCAATTGGGATATAATGGATAGTGGCAGTTACAACGGCGATGGGTGCTGTCCGCCTAACTATAGTGCGTTTGAGAAATATTTCTTCGGTTGGGCTACCCCGATTAATCCCGGTAGCGACGGACAGGGACTGACGCTCTACCCTGCCGGTTCTGCGGATTATCAAGCCTACCAGATAAATGCGGCCGGAACATTGCAATCGGCTACCACCGAGGGACTTAACTACTATATCGAGAACCGCCAGCAAGTGGGGTGGGACCAATATCTGCCGGGACACGGAATGATTGTGTGGTATGTGGACTATAGTCAGACGGCGTGGGACAACAATACACCGAACAACACCGCCTCTTATCCGCGTTACACCGTGGAGTCGGCCAGCGGGTTTACCACACAGATTGGTCAAGCGCGCGACCCCTTCCCCGGCATAGGCAATGTTACTATGTGGTCAAAAATATCGGGTACTCCGCTGAAGGATATCCGTGAGGAGAATGGGGTGATTATGCTCACCTACAAGGATGTGTTCCTGGGCTATACGGTGAACTGGGTAGCCGACGGCGAGACTATAGAGAGCAAGGTGTACAAGGTGGCAGGGGCACCGCTTGAGATGCCTACGGCAGAGGTTACGCCTTGCGAGGGGATGCGCCTGATCGGCTGGACAACCGAGGCGGATTACCACGACCCGTTTGTATTGCCTGCCGACCTGTTCACGGATGCCACAGGCAAAAATGTAAACAATCATACTACGTATTACGCTGTGTTTGAATAACATCCTGCGTGTCTGCGCCACGGGAGAAACAAAGGATTCTTTTCCATACCGCGTGTCGGCAAAAACAGAGAAAACAAAGAATGACAATATGTTGTTCTTTGTTTTCTTTTTCCGGTTCTGTCAAAAGCGCATTAGGTCTTATCGGGTATGGCTTGCATATTTGAGGAAAAATGTGTACCTTTGCACGTTTGTTTTGGATTTTTTAGAAAGATACGATAGATATGAAGTACAATTGGACTTTTGCTAACGTGGGAGGAACGACCCGCGTGAAGATACAGTCGGGCGAAGATATTCGCCATTTGGGAGAATTAGACCAGAAAATGTGGACGGTGCTTTCTTGTCCGACTACAGGGTTGGAAATCAACGAAGAAAGCCTCAAACTGATAGACCTCGACGGGGATGGCAAGTTGCGTGTGAAAGAGGTGATACAAACTGCCGATTGGTTGTGTGGTGTATTGCGCGACCCCGAGACGCTGTTGGCGGGTAAAGCCGAAGTGCCGCTTGCCAATATCGCCGACGAGACCATTCTCGCGGTGGCAAAACAGGTGTCTGCCGACGGGCAAACGGTTACTCTCGCCGATGTGGAGACCGCCATCGCTGCCGTCTCGGTGGAGACACAACCTGCCCCCGAAGCACCTTTCGAAGGCGATGTAATCGCTGCCTACAAAGCCAAACAAGCCGATTACGCCGCCTATTTCGAGCAAGTCAAACTGCAATCGTTGGGACTGGCTACCATTGCCGGAGATACACCCAAACCCGGACTTGCCGAGGCTGATTTCGCCGAGATGGGAACGAAAATCGCTGCCTACGAAGCAGGGGTGGCAACTGCCAACGAAGCCAACGCGGCTGCCCTCTCTGCCGCACAGGCACAATACCAACCGCTGCGCAAGTTGCTGTTGCTCAGTCGCGATTTCTATCGCCTGCTCCGCAATTTTATCACATTCGAGGATTTCTACGACAAGGCACAACCCAAAGCCATCTTTCAGGCAGGTACACTTATTATAGATCAACGCGCGTGCACGCTATGCGTGCGCGTGAGCGATATGCCCAAGCAGAATCTGCAGGCGGGTGCCAGTGGTATGTATCTGATTTACTGCGACTGCGAGAGCAAGAAACTCGGAAAGAAGATGCAAATAGTGGCTGCTATGACCATCGGCGGTATCCGAAATCTGACAGTGGGCAAAAACGCCCTCTTCTATGACAACGAGGGAAACGACTGGGACGCGGTAGTAACCAAAATTATCGACAACCCGATTTCTATCGGTCAGGCGTTTGGGAGTCCGTATCGCAAGTTCGGCGCATGGGTAACCGACCTCATCAACAAGTCGGCGGCAGAAAAAGACAGCAAAGTGTTCTCGGAGGCAACCAATAAGATACAAGAAAAAAAGGCAGAGATGTCACCTTTGGATAAAAAGAAAATGGAGACATTCGACATCGCCAAGTTTGCCGGTATCTTTGCCGCCATCGGTATGGCAGTAGGGTACATCGGTGCATTCTTCACCAGTGTTATTGGTGGTTTTGCCTCGCTCAAATGGTGGCAAGACATCTTGGCTGTGTTGGGTATCGTGCTGGTAATCAGTGGTCCGTCTATGTTCTTGGCTTGGACGAAACTGCGCAAACGCAACCTTGCGCCGGTGCTGAATGCCAATGGTTGGGCGGTCAATGCCGATGTGATGGTTAACGTGATGTTCGGTTCTGCACTCACCCAACAGGCACAGTTCCCTATGCTCCAACTGGTGGACCCGCTGGCAAAGAAAGGTATGCCCGCGTGGAAGAAATGGATTATCGCTGTGGCTTCCGTATTGGTCATTCTATTGGGCTTGTGGGGCTTATGGTTTGCTAACTGCGGCTGCAAGGCAGAGAAAGTTGAACCTCAGGTAGAGACCGTTGAATCGGCAGAAACTATGGTAGTAGAGGAGGTGGCAGAATGAAAAATATGCAATCCTCGACCCGTCTTTTGTCGGTTGTTTTGTTGGTAGCCCTGTTGCTACTCCCGCTTTCGGCTTCGGCACGCCGTGTGAGCAAGAAGAACAATGCCACCCCCGTGGATACTATTCCCGCCGTTGTGGCAGATACCTTCGATTTAGAAGACAGCGAGGGCGATGAACCCGGTTCGCTTGATGATATAGAGGTGGAGAATGTGGGTATTCCGGAGTGGTTGCAAACGCATATCTCCGGCGATACACTCTTTGTCGCTTGTGCGCAAGATATGTTGCCGAGGCGTCTGGTGGTCATCACCAACGATGGCGAATGTCTGTATAAGTTGTTGCCTGCCACGATGGGCGAACTGGCACAGATAGACCACCCCGCGGATAGTATCTATAAGCATATCTGGACTTCCGCGCGGGTCAATCCGTATGCCACACCCATTGATTCTCTGCAAGATAGTATCCGGATAGATATGCGCGGATTTGTGATGCCTGTGGTGAATACGCCTGTCCCCGAAGGGCAGCACCCCTTGCGCGGATATGTTACTTCCAAGTTCGGCTTCCGCAAATACCGTTTCCACTATGGTACTGACATCAAAGTGCAGATAGGCGACTCCATACGCGCTTCGTGGGATGGGCAGGTGCGTATCGTAGGGTGGGACCCGCGCGGGTATGGCTACTATGTCGTTATCCGCCACAACAATGGGTTTGAAACTGTCTATGGGCACCTCTCGCGACCGCTTTTCGATGAGGGGGAACCTATCTATGCGGGCGAAGTGCTCGGTTTGGGAGGAAACACGGGGCGAAGTACGGGAAGCCACTTGCATTATGAGATACGTTATCTCGGCAACGCCATCAACCCCGAACTATTGGTCGATTTTGCGCAAGGCGGAATCCGTTATCCCGAAACCTATACGCTGACCAAGAAGAGTACGTTTGGGCATAATAAAGAAATCAAAGCCGTGCAACAGGCTCAGTATCACCGCGTTCGTCAGGGCGATACTCTCGGAGCGATTGCCCGTAAGTACCATACCACGGTAGGTGCACTCTGCCGTATGAATAAGATAAAAGAGACCTCTCTCCTCCAAATCGGTCAGCGCATCCGCGTGCGATAATCTTTTTTATCCATAGATCGTGCGGACATCAACCACCGTCTTTCAGCAAGGGATAGGCAGTGGTAATTATGAATTATGATACAATGCTACGATTTGGAAACAAATACACGAAAGAATACATCAAATATAGACAAATAGACGATGAGAGGGGGAACGTTAATTAGCGTGTAATTGGACGTTAATTTTTCTTGGAACATATAATGAACCATATAATTGGACCATTAATGTTTTCTTTGAGGGGGAACGTTAATTAGCGTGTAATTGGACGTTAATTTTTTGGGGAACATATAATTTGCCATATAATTGAACCATTGTTTTTCTTTGAGGGGAACGTTAATTAACGTGTAATTGGACGTTAATTTTTGGGGGAACATATAATTAGAAATTATGAGTGCATAATATAATTGTCAGTTTTACAATGACTATTAATTTATAAAGAAAAGGCTGTCCGACAATAAGTCAGACAGCCTTTTCTTATAATGTCAAGCCGTTTAGCGTACTAAGAGTTTGGCTTGGTATATCTGCGTATCGGTAGCAACACGGACGGTATAAACACCCGCTTGCGGCATACCCGGCAGATATTCAACCGGTGTATCCGAATGGAATACCGTCTGCCCCAATGCACTCAATACCGATACCGAATAACGGTCGTAAGAAGAGAACTTCGATACAATACGTATCGGCTCACCTACCCGTGCGGGATTCGGATTGAGCAATAGTGTTCCAACCTCAACCGACGACAAGCCTGTCTCAGTATAGACGTGCATGTAGAGCGTAACCTGACCACACGAAGACTGAACATCATGCTCATAGTCACCCACACGCGTATTTGCTCCTAAGAAGGTTTCACCCTCGAAGATATACGGCAGTTCGGCTTGTGCAATCGTATCGTAAATTGCTTTCTTAGTAGCATCTGCCACCAACAGATTCAACGTTACGGTAGAATCACATCCAAACGGCGTCTTCGTTGATGCGGTATAAGTACCCGGCTCGGTGAGACCACTGAAGAGTTCATCAGAATAAGTATCACCTGCACAGATAGCCGTACGCCACATCGTTTCGGTATCACCCGTTGTCGAAATACGAAGGAATACACGCACTATACTATCGCAGCCAACAGCCGAAACCAGCGTGTCGGTAAAGACTTTGTCTGCATAATAAGTAGTACCCTGGTAAGTATAACTTTGGCATGCCATAATCGTTGTATCGGCATACTTCACAGGAAGCACCTCAAGATGGAGTTCAACAAGACTGTCGCAACCATTCACAGAAGTCAAGCGGTTAGGCAGAACTACGCTATTTTGGGCAGTAAAGTTGTAACCATTGCGGTCATAGAGAGAACCTTGACAAATCGTGTCGTACAATACTACATTCTCTGCAGGATAAACCGTAAGCGTAAGCGTAACAGCCGTATCCGGTGCATTGTTTATACCGGCAATCTTAACTTTGTATTCCGTTTCACCAATTTGCATATCCGATTGCGGAATGGTGAAGTAGCGATCTATGTAATCGCCCGAATTACAGGTAGATGCTGTATATTTGTATGTGTACAGGCTGTGGATAGAGATATTATCCAAGTGCAGACGATTATCGTTACTCAACGCCTCTACACCGAACGCAAGACGAACTTTCTTGCCTACATACTTCGAGAAATCGAATGCATAGTTCTTTCCGGCTGCCGCAGGAATATCCGACAACGGATATTGCGGATTGCGGGTAGCGTCATTGCTCCAAACCAGAGCCTCAGTGTAACTATCACCACCATCTTCGGAAATTGCCACACAGAACAATTGGTCATTTGTAGCATAGAGAGCAGGAGCGTTTTCAGTATTCCAAGTTGTCAATGCTGCATCGAAGGAGAATTCCCAATCTGCAGAAGCATCCGCATCAGTCATATCAACTATCGGAGAGAGAAGCCATGCTGCAGAATATGATTTGTATATCTCAACACCGATATGCGCTTCGTCAGCAAGTGCTTTGTTATTGTACGAACTACTATAACCCCAATAATTTGTAGAACCAGTGGGGATTATTTCAGTTTCCGTTTCAAAAGACCTCGTACCGCCGAGCAATTCATTAAGTGTAAATATCTTTTGATATGTAACCCAATCTTGCGGGAACTCAGAAGCGATATTGTCAAACGTTTCCTTGTACGGAGCGGCATAAGAAGTCATCATTGTATATGGACCAGCCCACTCTGAAGTATCTCCTACGCCACAGATTGAGCGCACATAGACATCGTAAGCCGTACGAGTAACAAGCCCCTTGATAGTATCTTGGGTGAGTGTTGTCGAATAGCGAGGTGTAGCATCCGTCAACGGAGTACCCGATGGACAAGCCGCATACTGCCATTGAGTTGCCTCATCTTCCGGCACAAAAGTAAATACCAGATAAGAAGCAGCCGCTGTTTTCAACTTAACATTTGATACACCGTAGCAAGTAGTAGCAGATTCTTCAAGTTTGATATTGTCAATATGCAAACGAGCAGAACTTGTAGAAGATTCTACTGCAAATGCTATCTGAATCTTCTTGCCAACATACTTCGAGAAATCGAAACGATAAATCTTACCAGATACAGGGATAGATGCCATAGAATACTGTGCAGCATCAGAAGCCAAATCACTCCACAGAATGGCATTTGCACTATTCCATGTCTTGCCGGCATCGTCGCTTACCATCACATAGAAGCGTTGTCCTGTAGTAGAAGTAGGTGCGTAATCAGTATTCCAACCGGTCAAGGCTGCTTCGAAAGAGAACAGCAAACCGGCATTCGGATCCAACATACCCAAATCTATCGTCGGAGTGAGCATCAATGCCTGGTATTGAGCCGCATTGTCAATCTGTACAGAAATATGGTTCTCATCGGAGAAAGCATTCTTGTTGTAGGCAGAACTATAGCCCCAATAATTACATGTACCGGATGTGATAAGCGGAGAAGCCTGTGATAACAATGTATCTCCCGACAATATCTTCGATGCTTGGATGTAATTGTAACGTGTCCAATATGCAGGGAAGTATGTGGTTGCCATCTTGTTGAAAGTCTCCACAAATGGAACTGTATAATCGGTACGATATGCGAACGGACCTGCCCAAGCCGATGTATCTCCTACGGCACAAACGGCACGCAGATATACATCATAGGTTGTTTTTGCAGAAAGGTTCGAAAGTTGAATATCACGTGAGAGAGTCGTATAGCATTGTACTGTCGAATCCAATACAAAGCCTGATGCTCCATACGCATACTGCCAACTAATCGCCTGATTGTTTTCCGAAATATGCAACGACAACGAAGAAGCAGTAGCATCTGTCTTAACCGGTCGGGAAACCGAAGCACATATAGACTCGGTTGCGTAGAGACGGATATTATCCAAATGCAGACGATTATCCTTCTGCGATACCTCTATACCGAATGCCAACTGAATCGTCTTACCGGCATAAGCCGTAAAGTCGAACAAATAATTCGTACCCGTACCGGAAAGGATATCCGATAGATGATACTTCGCCGAATCGGAAGCCAAATCACTCCACAACAGAACATTTTCCTTGTTCCATGTCTGTCCGGCATCTTCGCTTACCATAATATAGAAACGTTGAGTCTCAACAGATTCAGGAGGATTATTCGAATTCCAATGCGTCAGAGCGGCATCAAAAGAGAATGCAATTTTCTGTTCTGCACCGAGACCGGTCAACTCAATAGCCGGCGATACAAGCCATGACTTGGAGAAAGAAGTATAGAGTTCTACTCCCACGTGATTTGCATCCTCCAGCGCATTGCCATTATACCTGGAATCGTAGCCCCAACCAGAGGTTGCCGGTTCTGCAGAATTGAAGGAAACCTTTCCAGACAAAAGGTCTGCCGGTGCCAGATTACGATAACGTTTCCATAGACCTGGGAATTCCGTTGCAATAGTACTAAATTCTTCCGAGTACGGCAACGCACATCCTGTAGCACAAATGTACGGACCAACCCAAGCCGATGTATCGGTAGCCGAACAGATAGAACGCACATAGATATCATACTGCGTACCTGAAATCAATTCCGAAATGGTAAATATAGGCGTATTAACAGACACCGTGTCCGTCAAAGCGAGACCTCTCTTACCATACGCATACTGCCATTTTTTCGCTTTCTTATTTGCATCAACTACTTTCAAAGTAATCGAAGAAGAAGTAGAAGCAACCTGCTCAACCGTTTCCGGTTCGAAGCAATACGAAGAATCGGCATACAGACGAATATTATCCAAGTGATAACGCAAATCTGCCTTATCATACCAATTGGCCATTCCATTAGTAGTTGCGCCGAAGGCAATCTGTAGCGACTTACCTGCATAACGTGTCAAGTTCAACAAGTAGGAAGTACCTGCGCCGTTAGGAACTGCAGAAAGCAAACTATACGGATTGTCAGAAGCAACATCGCTCCAAACCAAAGCGTCTTGTTGTGCCCAAGTCTTACCTCCGTCTGCGGAAATCAGCACATAGAATTGGAAGTAATCCGTAGAACCAGGAGTCTCGTTGCTACTACTATTAGTCAGAGCCAAATCAAATGACAATAGCAAATTAATAGTATCTGCCACTTGCGTTGCATCCACCACAGGAGATACAAACCAATAAGCACCCTTACTGTAGTTGGAGAAACTTACCGTAAGGTGCTTGTCATCTTCCATTGCATACGCTCCACTCACGCTATGTACCCAACCAACAGAAGATGTATTCTGCGTAGCAAATGTCTTCTTCCCTGCAAACAAATCAGCTGCATCGATGGCACTATAACGTTGCCAATCTGCCGGATATGATGTATCTACTGTAGCAAAATCTTCCTGCAACGGCAAAGTACACGCTGTTTTGAGAACATACTTTGTCCAAGCAGATGTAGAAATTTCCGAACATACAGTACGAACATAGACATCATACTGCGTATTGGTGGTCAAGCCTGACAATACGAAAGAAGTGGTATCTATTGTATTAACCGGTGTTGTGTCTGTCAAGTTGAAGCCCGCCAAACCATACACGTATTGCCACTGAGCACTCTTTCCTTCTACAGAGAAGGACAATACGGCTCTTGTAGCACCGATAGTATCTGCCTGAATACCAACAACACTTGTACATATCGTTCCAATCTCCTCCAAACGGATATTATCTATATGCAAACGGTTGTCGTTGGCAGTAGCATATGTTCCAAATGCAACTTGTATCTGCTTACCGATATACTTAGTAAAGTCGAAGGAATAATTTCTACCATCCTGAGTCGGAATATCAGAAAGTTTGTAACGTACACCATCGGCAGGCGTATTACTCCATATAATCAAGTTTTTCCTTTGCCATGTACGACCATTATCCTCAGAGACAATCAAATAGAGACTCTGATTATCTGAAGAAGTGGGTGCTGCCGCGGTATTCCATTGTGTCAAAGCCGCATCAAACGAGAACAACAAACTTGTATCAGCCGGAACAACCGAGAGATCGATAGACGGACTTACCAACCATTTGTCGTTATACGTACTACCAGAACATATATTTATAGAAACATGGTTTTCGTCCTCCAAAGCGTGTATATTCGAAGTATTATACCCCCACTGACTGGTCTCTACATTAGCAGACGCAAACGGATGTTCTGTGGACAACAATGTTGCCAACGACACACCGGCATAACGACTCCAATAAGCGGGATACTTGGTTGCTATAGAATCAAATGTTTCTACGATCGGCGGAACAAAAGAGGTTCTGAATGTAAACGGTCCGGACCATATAGAAGTATCGCCGACTGCACAAACGGAACGTACATAAACATCATACATGGTATTAGTACGCAGATTGGACAAAGCCAAGACAGCCGTATCTACCAAATGATATTCTATGGTATCCAACTTGAAGCCCGATACTCCATACGCATATTGCCATTGCGAAGCCTCCTCATCCTTAATAGTCAGTTTTGCGGAGGTTGCAGTCGTAGAGTCTACCGTTACTACACTGACACCCAAGCAAATCGAACCAGTCTCTTCCAAACGAATATTATCTATATGCAGACGGTTGTCGTTGCTGGAAACATTTGTACCAAAAGCAATACGCACAACTTTACCTACATACTTAGAGAAATTGAAACGATAATTCTGACCGGCACCGGAAGGTATATCTACCAATTTGTACTGTGCAGAGTCGGATATTGCATTACTCCAAGTAATCAGATTTTCTTTTCTCCATGTGATACCTCCATCTTCAGAAACAACCACATAGAATTTTTGTTTATCTGTTGTTCCAGGTTTTGGTTCTGCACCACTATTCCAGAACGTCAAAGCTGCATCAAACGAGAACATGAGATTCGCATCCGGTGCCACTGTCGTAAGATCAATTGTGGGAGTAACCATCCAATAATTACTATACGTAGAATAGAGTTCAACAGAGGCATGGTTCTCATCCGTCAAAGCATACTGATTAGAAGAATGATATCCCCAACCGGTAGAAACAGCCGTAGCCAAACTCAATGGGTCGGTACGATTCAGCAACGTAAACAAAGTCAGGTCTTTGTAACGTGCCATAGAAGCAGGGAATTCCGTAGCGATGGAATTAAACTCTTCTACAAATGGCAGAGTTGCCGGAGTAAGGAAACTTGTTTCTACCCAATTGGTATAGGAATCACCATCGCACAGCATACGTACACGTACATAATACTTTGTATTACTCTGCAGCGCATTCAACGACAAGGTGGTATCCGAGCAAACCGAATCGACACATAAGATTTGATAAGCAGCATCCTTCGCTACCTGAACGTTATACGTCTCGGTAGAAGCCCCACTCCATTTAATGGTAGCACTGGCAATCGTAACATCCGATACACTCAAATCGGCAGGTGCGACGCAATTCGGATTATCTTCCTTGATTTCCACATTGGTAAGGTGAAGCAGACCAGACGCCGAGTTTGCAGGCGAATATGCATAGAATGCTACACGAATACCTTTACCACGATACGCCGAGAAATCAAACGAATAATGTGTGGCAGTAGAAGGAATACTATCAAAACGACGCGTAAAAGTAGTGTCCGTACCCCAAATGAGTGAATCTATCTTCGTCCATGTAGTTCCGTCATCTTCCGAAACAAGCACTGCAAATTTGCGGTCCTTTGTAGAGTAAGTAGAAGGTGCAGAAGAACTAAAATCTGAAGTAAGCGCCATATCGAAACTCAACATAATCGGGTAAGTTCCACGCGCATTCAACATCACTCTCGGAGTTATCAAAATCGAATTCTGCTCATAGTATTCATAACCATAATCATAATCATATTCTTCATTGGTTAAGTCCCAAATCATCTTCGGAGCATCGATACCATATTTATTTGCAGTGGTATGAGTC
Organism: Bacteroidales bacterium; assembly: GCA_050872525.1. Classification (GTDB taxonomy): domain Bacteria; phylum Bacteroidota; class Bacteroidia; order Bacteroidales; family Paludibacteraceae; genus Colicola. The sequence goes on from JBNMHB010000015.1 coordinate 12,669, forward strand.
CATCCATAACTGGTGGAAGAGAGTAGTCCCCCCTCTAAGATTCTACCGCTCTTACGTAACCATGTGGATGGGAACGATGGCGAGAAAGTTTCTGCGAAAGGCAATCCATTAAGCGTAGCGAAACCGACTTGCAGTGCCAATGTAGTATCTCTACCACATACAGAAGCCACAGAAACCGAATAAGATGTATTCGCTGTCAGGTCATTCAGCACGAGAACTGTATCTGTATAATTTTCGTAAACCTTCTCCATAGCCCCAGACTTGAGCGTAACATGGAAATTATTGTGGGAAGATGTCCAACGCACGATAGCCGAGGAGGTTGAAACACTATCCACCCGCAAATTTTCGACCGGATCACAATCCAAACGCTTGGAAATCACGACATCGTCAATCCATATATAATTAGTCTTACTACCCTTGCGTTGCATAAAGACAAGATATTTACCCGTTGCGCCCTCTAAGGAAACAATTTGCAGACGCCAGAACTTGGTAGCATCCGTTGAAGGAACAGACGAACTCTCGATCGGATCCAACGAAACCTCTTTGATAAGACGGAATGTCGTCGTATCAGAAAGATTGTCCATCGTACCTACCAATACAGAGTGCAAATAAGTACCTGTAGAACTATTCATAGAGGATGTACCTGCATACCCCGCACGGGCCATAAAGGAAAGTTGGAGAGTATCCAAATCTGCATCCAAAACAGGGAATGCCACAATAGAATAAGAATTCGAATAAGACGAAGACGCCATATTCATATACAAAGCGGATGTACCACTATACGAATAAGTATAAGTGGAAGTATTGTCTTGAATACAGGGTACATACGAATTACTATTAAATACCACCTCGAAACAATTCTCCATCTGCTTGGCATAATAGCCAGTCAGACCGGGTATGTCGTAACGATTGCTCTTGTCATCAAAGTTGTAGGTTACAGGAACAGGAACAAAGCACTTCGTAGTGAAATAAACAGTCTTAAACCATGCAGAGGTATCACCTTGAGCACACAATGCACGCGCAGTAACCGCATACGTGGTGCCGGGCTGCAAACCAGACAAGCAAACTACCGAAGAATCCGCCTTAATAGGTTGCGCCGTAGCCAAATCCACACTCTCCACACCATATACATATTCTATTCTATCCGTGCTATTGAACGAAGACATGAATAGAGCAACAGAGTGAGTACTGAGAGAATCTGCTATCACCTCCACCTTGGTAATACCATCGCAAGTGGGTTCTACGAGTTTAACCGATACACTATCGATATACAAGTAGTCATCTTGTCCGGAAGCGGTAGATTCCTCGAAGAAACCAAGATATACCTTCTTTCCGGCATAAGCGGACATGTTGATTTTGTAGTGTTTAGCCTTCAACACCAAATCGTTGTAATTGTAATCTCCGGTACCATCAGAAGCCCATTTCGTACCCGAAGAGCGTTTCCAAACCTTACCATCCAGCGAAACCAGAACAGAGAAGGCATGAGAAGCAGTAGTCTCTGGTGCAGAAACAGAAGTACTGGAAGAATAAGCATACTTACTACGAGCCAGTTTGAGCTCCAATACCAGTTGCTCACCATCGCCCGAAGCATCCAAATTCGGCAACCAGATAGCAGGCGAAACAAGCAATGCATCGTAGGCAGAAGAATATACTTCAGCCCTTGCCACATAGTCGCTCATACCGGTTACGCCACTTGGTACAGAGACACTATTCCAGCCCTTGGTTGCACCGGGGTCGGTTGTGATTGCCTTAGAAATATTCAACGAATCGCCACTGAAAGATTGATTGTATGAATTCCACTCACCGGAAGTAATCGTCTCTGAACCAAACACTTCCAAATACGGAATCGAATAAGAAGTGGCAAAACGAGCCACATTCGACCAACGTGCACTATCTCCGACACCACATATTGCCTTATTGTATGCATAGTAGGTGGTTGAACTTTGCAAATTGGTCAAATCTATATGTGTATCGTGCACCACTTGGTCAAATACAAACGTAGATACCGTATCGGGATTGCACGGAGCCGTAGTCAGCACAATACGATAATCGGCAGCCTGCCCCGTCCAACGAATAGTCGCCGTGGAAACATCCACATCTGTAACTTCCATATTCGTCACCTGACGGCAGGAAGAAACCGACTCGACAAATACATTGTCCAGCAAGACGATATTCGAGTAGTTCGCCGGAGCCGCAACCATGAATACCACATACTTACCATAATCGCCGAAAAGGTCGCCTTCGTAACGGTCAAAACCTATCGAATAGGAAGACATCGAGAGGGAATCTTTGGCATATTGGACAGACAAAGTATCCACAATCTCAAGTGAGGAGAGATCATTCGGGTCGGTAGCAACGCCCACATACAACTTTCCGATATTCACTGTATCCGTAGTTGTGATGGCAGCATTGAATGTAACCTGATACTTAGTGATATTATCTATATCCAAAGCCGGCATAATCGCATAATATGTATTGCCGTAGTTGTAGGAAGAAGAATAAGAAGTATAATTCTTCGGCTTATTGAGATACAAAACCTTACCAAAGCCCGTCTGTGTTTTGATTGAAGGCGGGGTAAGGGTTGTACCACCGACACCCGTAGTATCACCGATGCCCGTCATCCAGCACGACAACGCATCTGCATCAGAAAAGTCAATCACTCCCAATGCAGCAGGTGTATAAGGAGCACAATGCGTACGGAAAGTGGCTGTCAGCGTATCTTCTGTATTACAGGTCTGATGAGCCTTAACAGTATATTGTGTATTACCCTCCAAACCGGTTAAAGAATACGGATTATCGGTAACATTGCCCGAGAAAATCGGTGTAGTATTACCCTTTGCATAGATATCCAAATGAACCGATTGATTGCCGGCAACCATCCATGCTACCGAAGCGGAACTTTCATCCAATGCATTGGCAGACAAAGATTTAATACCCTGACAATTAGGATCATAAGTAGCGATATTAACATTGTCAATAAACAAATAGTTATCCGCATTGCTTTCTGTGGACTCTGCATAGAAAGCCACACGTATAGATTGACCAATATAGCGCGACAAATCTATATTGATTTTTTCCATTGTCAATGGCAAATCATTCAAGACAAAATCAGTCGTACTATCATTGGCATTGTTCCAAACCGTAGAATTCGCACGCGTCCAAGTAGCCCCACCATCGGTACTGATAGCCACAGCAAACCAATCATCTTTGCCGCTATTTCGTTGACTGTCAGAGTAAGCAGAATATGCCACCAAAGCGGCCTCAAATGAGAGTTGAAGTGATGCATTAGGGGCAGCCTCCAAGAACAATTCGGGAGTAACCAACCAGTGCTTAATACCCGTTCCAAAAATGTTTATATAAGCCGCGTTACCATCAATATTAACACGATTATTAGTTCCGATAGTCCATTTACCTGTCGCTGGTTGTGGTGCGACTCCATTCCATGCAGAAGATAAATTACCCTCAAGTATCGACCAACCGGTAGGTATAGAGGTAGTAGTAAACTTTTCTCTAAAAGGAATACCGAATTTTGTAGTAAACGAATAGGAATCCTCTGCTACCGTCGTATCCGTTCCACAGATGGTACGAATCGTATAATAATAGGTAGTTTGGCTTGTCAAATCAGAGAAAGTCAGCGAAGGCGTTGTTACAGTCTGATTCTCTACCAGATTCTTCAATTTGTCATCCGAATACAACGAAACGAACCACTTGATCATTGCATTCGCATTCCACGACAATGTCGCAGTTGTCATAGTGGTCGTACTACGCACATCAGTAGGCGCCTTACAAGTAGGTGCCTTACGCAAACAGATATCGTCTAATGCATTATGCGAAATAAGAGAAGAATGAGGTGTAGCAGGCTCTATGGCACGAATAGCCACGTAATGCCCCGAACCGGTATAGGCATTGAGATCGGCAACACACTTAATGTAAGCCTTATCGCTTCCATCAAAACGCGCCAACTCCACAAACGTACTCAAATCGTATGGTTCGGTCATCACCCCCACAGCCACACGGCTATTCCCCGCATACGAAGTATATGTTGTCGACCATGAACCTGTAGAGAGATAGAACTGCAGTTCCAAAGAGTCTGGATGTTCCGTATATGGGAACACAATATAATTATCCCTACCTGATAACTTCAAGTGTCCGCCACTATGTACCGGAGCCGTGGTAAGAACACTCGGATAACGATTCATCATATCCGTTAATGGGAAATATACATCGGCAAAAGCCTCTTGGGTGTTAGTATAATGCACCTCATTATTCAACTGAACCAACGGCACAGAAGAATAAGTTCCTGCATCGAAAGTATATTTCAGTGGCAATACCGCAGTCTTAGGCACACGCACCGTAACAGGGAAAGACCACTCAGAAGCAACGCCGTTCTTCACCGCCTGTACATATACCAATACGATCTTACCTGCCAAGGTAGCATCCGAAATAGAATAAGATGTACCCGTAATACCAGTTTTGTTAATTAAACACTTTGTCGGTTGCAAAGAAGCAGCATCACGTACGTATTTCTCCGATACTTTGAGATTCCATGAATCAGCGCCAAACAAAGTAGCCGATATGTCCATTCCTGTCGGAGTGAGATTAAATACTCGTACATCCTCCGGAGTAGGAGTAGCCGCAAGTGCTACACGGAAATTGTCCACAAAAAACGCATTCAGTTTGTCAGACTCAGACCGAAGAGCCACATATCTGCCCGAACCGGTATAACTGCTCAATGAAACAAAGAAATGCTTGAATTGATAGGCCGACTCTACAGTAACTTTCTTGATAGGTGTAAAAGTAGAAAAATCGGTAGGATTAGTCATAACACCCACCATCAATTCTGCTGCATAATCGGTTGAGCCACCATCATAGACCTTATCATACGCAGTTCCCCAGAAGGATACTTCACATTGTGATAAATTACCATCTATCTCCGGCGAAACAGCATATACATGCTTACCTGCCTGTATCACAGAAACGGAAGAAGCAGATTGCGAGCCGGCAAATGCCAAATAGGAAGTGGTATCTACAGAATACCTTCCCTTGTAAGAAGAGCTACTGCCCACATATACAAAAGGAACATTAGCACCATCGATATCCGTACCAAACGTCCAACCGGCGAGGGACGCATAATCCGAAGAACTCCCACTCGTCGTTATATTGAAATCCTCAACATAAGGCAGAGATTTGAGCATCGTCGTTTGGAATGTAGTGTCCACCCAATCGGTATATCCTGAAGCGTTATCGGCACAATTGGTACGCAAATACGCATGATAAGTGGTATAAGTTTCCAAATTATCTAAGGTAATAGATTGGTCTGCCATAGCCTTACGAACAAATACGCCATCGCCCTCTACAGCCGAAGCGGGGTCAGTCAAACTATTGACAGATAGTACCAAGTCGAAGAAATCGCCTAAACTACCTTCTCCCGAACCTCCCGATAAGAATTCCATAAATACGGAATGAGCGGAAGGTTGTATCATTTGAAATTGGGGCTCATGACAAGTAGAAGGCTGATATATGTATATATCATCCAAAACAACACCATGACCGAAATTGTCAGCAATCTCAAAGGCTACCTGATACGCCGTACCTTTCAAGTACCCCTCGAGGTCAATGGCCTCTGAGGTCCAAGCTGAAAACGGTTTAGCGAATTCACGCAACAACGTCCATTGCGCTGTAGCATTGACACGATAATACACACGCAGCGTATCAAAATAGTTAAAAGAAGCCACTTGCGCGTGAGAAAAACACAACTGCGGATTTAACATTCCTGTTACATCTGCAGCAGGAGAAATCAATCGTGTAACGAAGCGCGCGGTCTGTCCCTGCGGACGACGGGCTGCGATACGATAATTTCCCGTTTTGGCACCGGCAGGATTAGAGAGAGATACACCAGCACCTCCCTCAACCGTCCATGGGGTGGAACCCGACACATTCTCTTGTGTCCAACCGGGAGGAATAGCCCCATCTTCAAATCCGACGGGGGGCCAAGCGTACTTAACACCTGCGTTCAACGAACACAAGAGTCCAAATACACTGAGAAAAAACAGTAAAAATTTTCTCATCTTGTCGTTTGTTTATTGGTTAGTAATTTTAATTTGTTGGAATCTCTGTTATTCCACCTTTGTATTGTATTTTAGTATTTTATTCTGTATCAAAACACTTCCCGTACGTCTTCCATCAATGGGTAGCACAGTTATTATTCCAAAGTAATATCAGTTTTATATTTCCTGGTAGCAAATCTTTCTTCATTCATCAACATATATGCTAACCGTTACATCGCAACGCACCGACACAACTTAACCTTGTGGCGGAACATAAACTGACAAGTCCACTTGATACCCACTGTCCAATAATCGGGAAACTTCGTCTGCAACGAACAAGTGGGTACACTATGAAAACGAATATTTTCACGCAAGTTGGATTGATTCAAGGTATGAGGATTCTCATCCACCATAGAATAATCCGTCAGAACATACTCGGCTTTACCTCCGAACGGGAAACGGTATTCCGCATACGCACCTATACGCATTGCCACAGAACGGCTAAGTACAAAACGGGAACCTATCTCCAAAGTCGGCGATAGATACCATTGGGCATCGTCATACGATTCTTGGTAAGAATAATGATCCGTAGGATAATAACCATAGGTAGGACTATTCTCTATCGTATGGATAAAGCGTTGATAAGTACCTGCTGTACTGAGGTCCGTTTCCGTATTGTGAGAAGAAAGCAATGGGAAAGAGAACTTTACACCTGCCAAAAGATAAACATATTGTCCGATATATCCACCTATGTACACCGGCACGGAAACAGACAAACGCTGCTGAGCGTCCTCGTAAGCGCGATAACGATATGCATAATAGATAGAATCGCCCTCTCTATCCAAACGAGGGAATACATCCGAAAACGAATCTATACGCTGGCGGGTATAATCGTAATCGACACTTACACCCACACCGAAAATAAACTGTTTCTTTGACACTTCGTAGGACAACCCAAACAAGGCAGCACCACCTGCTTTATCACGCAGGTCGATTGATTCTGACTCCCAATTGCTGCGAGTCATAGAAAGCCCGCCGCCCAAAGAGAGCGACAACGAATGTACCGGTTGAGACGCAGCCCCCCCCGTACGATACTGGGCATGTACACCTACTGCACAGCACAACAGCCCCAAACAGGCCACCAGATACTTATTGAACGATAATCTTGATTGCATCACTCTCTGTAATTAATGTATAAACACCTGTTTCTGTAGGAGAAGGTATAGTGGAAACAATATGAGCAGGCAGTTGATAAGTAGCCACTACACGGCCTACTATATCTACAATCTTAATTGTATTCGCTCCGTAGGTGTGAATCAGTTCGCCTCCACGAAGCAGCGTTGGATACACCGCTACCTGCCCCTGCGTATTTTGCAAAGCCGTTTTACCTCCGACATACGTTATCGGACATGTTGGCAATAGGACACCGTCAGGACGCGTGAGAAGACAATAGAATTCCTTACCAATACTACTATCATCTACCACGATATAGGATGTGGTAGCCCCCTCCATTGGCAGACCATCACAATACCACTGATAACCAATCCACTCAAAACCGCCATTGCATTGACCATTTAACAAAGCAATCAAGTCATTTTTCTGCTCTATAACCGAAGAAGCATAATATACACGAACCACTACATGAACCGGTTCGGCGGGACAATCGGGTGCACCAAAATCTATCCACGCCTCGTAATCATTAGGCCGTAAATTTCGGGGAACCGGTATCAATACACTATCTCTCACATCATAGGTGTAGAGTGTATCAAAGCCGGACTCAACTCCCTTTTGTGAAAAACGTACCGCCACACCTGACATACGCCCCGCAAAATGTTCGTATGGAACATATACAGTCTGCATATCGGCACAAACAATCAGCGTATCAGGCACCTCCACACGAAGTTGCGGGAGAATCGTAAGATTGAGTGTTAGCAAACTATCGCAACCATAAACCGTATTGAGATGGACATCATAAGTTCCAGTTTCTGTATAGTTTTGACCTTCGAACTCGACATAACCGCCTTCACAAAGTTCTTCTGTACGTGTAGATGATACATTTTGGTGGAATTGCACACGAATGGAGTTTGTAGCCTCACAACCATAATCATTCGTCTCGTTCCATTCATACAGAGTATCTGAATAGACTGTTACTTTCGAGGGGAGAAGATAGCCCTCTCCCTCACAGCGATGAATCAATGTATCGGTGGAAGGAGTATATAGATTTGCCAATCGTAGCGTATCCAAGAAAATAGTATCTTGGCACACTCCGTCGCTCATAGAAGCCACTATATAAGGGACAAAGTTGCCTCCCGTAGCAGGATACTCATGTGTTACTTGTGAGTCCATAGAATTAACATCCGGAGTATTATCCCCCCAATGCCATTTCACATCTTGCACCAATTCATCTGATTTTGTGAGAGAACTATCCTCACGATTGACAATAGCCACATAAGACTTATTGTCGAAAGTAACCATATTCTGACAATTCGCCACTGAAATCTTGGCTGAGACATCTGCCACAGGGAAACGCGGGTTTGGATTTGCCACAAGAGTATAATAACATGTAGAATCCTCTATGTTATGGCACTCCAACAGGTACACCGCCGTGTCCTTTACCGAGATATGGAGTGTGTCATAATTCACTTCACCGGCGGCATTTTTAATAGGCTTATTTGGTTCACTCTCTTTGTACCAACGATACGAAAAACCGGCAGGTGCCACAAATCGGTCGGTAGAAAAATCACCACACGCAATACCTTGCAAATCACCAGAACGACAACCGAGCGTAAAATAAGCATAGGCAAAGTGCGTATCGTAAGAACAACGCGTAGCCGTAAGACGAATGGTAAGCGTCTGACCGATATACTCACGCAGGGAGATGGTAACTGTTGACCAATCACACCAATATATCTTACCATAAGAGGCATTCGGATCACTATGCCAATTGGCTGTGGCACCATAATCAGGCATAAAGTAGAATTGAGAACAAGAGGAAGATAGCGGTTTTCCATGACCATCCAGAACCTCTAATCGAAAAGTAGGCTGCATATCAGACCCCTGAGACAAAGACGCAGCATGCCCACCAGATTGCAGAACTGCAGCATACTTCAACTCCAACAAATCGGAAGCACCCGCCTGTACCGGATACTTGTATTCGATACGTGCAGATCGCCCGGAAGAAGTATAGGCACCTAAACGAATAGATGCAATCTCTCCTTGAGGAACGGTACGCAAACCACCATCTATCTTTGCCGTATTTGGGTCTATCTCATTGGGAATAGTATGTATAGTATGCATGCTCTCATCCGAATCATAGCCAAAATCCACACGTTCCATTTGTCCCTGTCTGTTAGGATAGCGAATAAACTCATCAAAATCACCCGTGTAGCAAACTCCCGTATTTTGGGGATTATCACCGATATCATAGAAATCTATACAACGAGCGCCCTTAATATACACAAAAGCCGAAGTATAGACCCATGCAGAATACTCTCCCGGAGCACAAACCGAACGAACATACAGATAGAGAATTCCTTCCGAAGAAGGATTAGGTATCCACGTTGTGCCGTTCACCACATGAAAATCTTCGAAAGTATCCGTAAACGTATTATAGATACACACCTCATACTGAGATGCCGTTCCCTGCCATGTGACCGTACCGCGAACGTAATTCACATTCTGCGGCACATCTGAACACGTGGAAGCACCACTATAGATATTGATATTATCTACACAAGCAGATGGCGGATTGATAGATGCCCCCTCTGAATTTTCCCATACAAATAACAAACGACCGGGGGTAGCAGGAATAGAAAACGTACCCGTATAAGATTCCCATACCTTTTTTCCACGTAGAGCAGACGCTATCAATACACCTTGCTTTGTTGTATAGTTAGGAGAAACACCGGTATAGGACGCAATCTTCACACTTGTCGGAAGCCAATATACTGACATTTTTGCTCCATCCGCGCCACCTAAACGGTAATCGAACGTGATAGTATATGTGCCTGCTGTGAGCATAGTCATGTCGCGATATGCCAACGTAAACATCGACCCCGCAGCCGTATAGACTGCATTGGCAGAATCCGCATCGGAGGAGATATACAAACCATGCGAACCGGTAACACCAAAGTTGCCGGGCTTACCCATATACCACGTGTTTTCCAATGTTACCGGGCGCGATCCTTGTGGGTTAAGATGCCACTCTTGACGCTCGGTAGCACTTTCAAAATCGCAAGTGTACACTTGGGCATACAACAACGATGTTGCTGCCAAGCCGATAAACACCAATATCGTATGTAAATATCTCATATTCTATCTTTTTGTCGGTTATCTAACATGTTTCTATCTGTTACTCAGTATTACTCAGCACCTATTACCAAACATCTTCCTCCGCCTCGTCCGCATTCAACACAGTTACCTGCACACGGCGGTTGTTTTGACGACCTATCTCAGTATCGTTGGTATCAATAGGTTCACTCTCACCCTTGCCGTTGGTCTCCATACGGTCGGCCGAGATACCACGTTTGACCATTGCAGCCTTCACACTCGCAGCACGCCCCTCGGAAAGCACCTGGTTGTGAGAAGCGGAACCTTTCGAGTCAGTATGACCTGTTATCAGAACACGAATCTTCGGATTCTCATTCAGGAACGAATACAACGTAGAAAGGTCATTCTCAGACATCGGTAAAATTTCGGTCTTGTCGGTATCAAAATAGATATGTTTCAGCAACAACGTGCGACGAACACGATGTATCGGACGCAAGTAAAAATGCAACGTATCAGTCAGTTGAGAAACAACAGCCGTTGTGTCATGATACCCCTCGGCGGAAACCCGGACACGGAAAGAATCACCATAGTGCAACGAAACCATAGCCGGCTGTTCTACAGAAGAAGAAGAAGAAGAAACCGTCTTGTTGTGCCCTTCGCTTGTCTGACTGACAAACGAATACGAACCTGCAACATACTGCTCGGTCTCGGCATTGTGCGTATAGCAAAGCAGACGGGGCATAGGAATAAGACGGAAATATACCGTATCCAAATCCACGTAGTGTGCAAGACGCAGCGTATCGCCCGAAAAATCGGAAGGCAAATAACCGGCCGCTTGAGCCAACATCGCATAGTTGGCCTTCGGATAACGAACCGTTACACTATTACCCCTACCCAAAGAACGGGTCTTGGGCTTCTGGCGAGGCTTGTCCTCGTTTTTTATCAATACGGATGCCACCGACTTGAGAGGATTGCCCTCATTATCCGTTGCCACAAAGACCATACGCGGATTAGGCTGTTTAATCTTATTGAGTTGGAACAACGCCGTAAACTTCACGCCAACCAACAATGAACTGAGTTTCTTGTCCGCGAAGTCGGTCTGATGGAGAGAGCGAGTAGTAAAATACCCCGGCTCTTGAACACCGCCCAACTCATTGATAACAGGTACATCCATCAAATTGGATTCTTCAACGCGGTCTGATGATGACAAAATAGGCATACCATAATCAATAAATGCACCTACACGCATACGCCACGGGTGGGCGGAATCTTCATTACGTTTGTTCCAATCCTTGGAAAAAAACTCATTCAGATTAACACCAAACTCGGCAGACAATGCCACATCCAATCCCCACGAGTTTTTACCCTTGTTGCCACTACGAAAGAGAGAATGCTCGGTAATATCTTCGACTGACTGCCAATTGCGGCTCTGTTGGTTCTCCCAAGGGTCGATAGCCGCTACCTCCTTAACATAAGTAGTCAGGCCGCCACGTTGGGTGAAGTTGCCCATAAAAGTATAACCCACTTTGGCACCGGCAAGAAAATAGTAGCGTTCAAAATTACCACCAAACATAACAGGCAGCATCACCTGACCGACCGATTGAGTCTCGCGATACTTGTCCAATGTATAATATTGGGTGATAGACGAATAGTCATCGCGTATGACATTGGCAGTATAGGCGATATTGTCTCGAGACGAGAAAAAACGTAATTCGGGACCAACGGAGAACAAGAAACTATGGTGATGCAACTCATACCCCACGCCGAACAAACCGCCGCCACCGCCGATAAAGCGTTGATCGAAACTGCCGCTGAAGCGTGTACCAGCACCAAAATTATCAACAGTGGAATAATTTCCCACCAAACCGGAATAGCCTACCCCTCCCCACATACTGAAGAAATGCAAGTCCGGTCCCCTTGTGTACCAAGCCTTGTCCTGTTTTTTCTTCTGGGGTGTTGCCTTCTTAGGCGGAGCCGCATAGACAAATTCTGCTCCAACAAGAGCAACTAAAACACTGAAAAGAAATATGCGTAAAGTGTGTTTCATCAGATTTCTGTTTTTCTGTAGTATTATTTTTATGTTAACCCCTCTGAGCCTGTCCGGAACATGTGTACCAAACGCTCAAAAAGAAATATAGCCGTTTTCCCGGGCAACCAATGATATGCCAAAGAGAAAAACGCAATGGTTTTTTGTTACTTACTGCAAACAAATACGGAAGGTTCTCTTCTCGCCCGACTGCAGAACTTGTAATAAATAAAAACCTTTGGAGAGAGCATCTGTGGCAAACGTATTGTATCCCGACTCAAGAGACAACGTACACATACTGTTACCCAATGCATCCAAGCAGATAACCTGACCCGACTCGGGCGTATAAATAGTAATGGCAGTACCCACCGGAAGCAAATTAGGCAATACGGATACCGAATTGGGAGTCGCTTTTACCAAATCTTCTGCCACCAACGGACAAATCATAGCCAAAGTGCTGTCTGACAAAAGAACACTGCAAGAATAAGAGGCACCTATCTCCAAACCATTTGGCGCACAATAATACGAAGCCGTAGCACCTTCTATCGGAGTTTCGTCCTTGTACCACTGGTAAGAAACAATCGTCAAAGTATCCTTAGCCCTGCCCAAACTATCACGAAGATACTCATTATTATAGATGGCTATGATATCGTTCCAACGCTGAAACAATAGATTACGCAAACATGGAGACTTGATATATACGGACATAGTATCCGAACAATCATGGTCATTGTAGAACGTAAACAGATAATCGCCAGGCTCCGTTGTGGCAAAAATCAGATCGGTTTGACGATCATTGCCGTTATTAATCGTATAATAAGTATAGCCGGTTCCACCCAAGCGTACAGTGGCCTCATCGACCGTTTCTGACATTTGAGTAACATCTTGGGTAGGAAGAATCGGATCCGTAATGGACACATCAACTATCACCACACTATCGCAACCAAAACGATTGAGATACTTATGCCTGAAAATACCAGATTTGTCGGAAGCATAGCATACCGTATCATCCAAACAATAGGTATCACCATAGCATACCCATGCGGTGTCTAACTTGGTCTCATGGGTCTCATGGACACGCAGGTGGCAATTGTACTCCACCTCACACCCGGCATCGCTGCTGCCAGTATATGTATAGTCGCCATTTTCCGTCAATTTGCGACCATCGCCAAACTCATAAAAAGTGCCATCGCAAATATCCACGGTATCCCGCAAAACAGTATCTCCGATAGCAGGCAGAACCACATAGAAAACCGTATCGTTGCTACACTCATCGGAACCGTCAGCCAACCAGGTCGTGAGAGTAACAGGAAAACGACCGCCAGTAGAAGGAAAATCGTGTGTACAAGTCGATTGAGGAGATTCAGAGCCATCATCAAAAGTCCACAACAAATCAAACTGACTCTTGTTAAAATCCTGTTCAACCTTTCCATTATGACGGGTCTCAACAAAACTACGGCTATGGAAAGTAACACGATTACGGCAATCAATTGGCGTATAAGACCATGTACCATCGGCTATCGGGAAACGGGGCAAAGCCAACACCTTGAGTTCGAACCAACACTCAGCCTGCTCGGTATTTGTAAGACGGCAAGTATATTCCGCAGAATCGGCAGACACAACATCCAATTGGCGGGTGGTACTCACCAAATCTCCGTTCTGATTGGTCCAACGATAGAGGAATCCCTCCGGAGCCTGAGCCGAAAAATGAGTATCCTGACCACAGGAAGAAGAAGTTATCGTTGCACTGGCACAATCCAACCAGAAATAGGCATACCCATAGTGTCCGGAAAGCGTACAATCGTAAGTTGCCAAACTTATCGTTATCGTCTTGCCTACATGTGCACCGAGATGAAGACCGACTGTCGTCCAGTCCTTCCATGTAACACGATTATACCCCGTGCCTTCCGTATGCCAGCCAGGACGCGTATAATCTGCCGCGAAATTGATATAACCACAAGTTTCATCTATCTTGTTACCCGCTGCATCTTTCAACTCAATCGTAAAACGAGGCTGCTCATCTTCGGCATGGTCAGGGTCCTCCAAAACAACAGCATAATGCAACAATAATATACAAGAAGCCGAATCGACAGTCATTGTATAAGTTATAGCCTCAGCCTCGGCATCCGTGTCCCAATTCCCCAAACGGACCGTGGCTGTAGCATTGGCGGGAACAACACGAAGATTATCTCCGGTACGTGGGTCTGTCATCGACTTGTCCCAACATACGGTATGACGACTCATCTTCGAATCGGCACCATAATCTATAATACCCGTCTGACTATATGCAGCCTGCAAATTCTGAGACAGAGAGGCCTTATACTCCTGCTTACCATACGTACAAACCACATCACTGCTCGTTAAATCAAAATAAGACAGGCAATGACGATCGGCACAATAAACCAAATAACTTCCGGAATAGTAAGCATAGGCACCATACAACGCCTCACCATTCGTATCATACATAATAGTACGAACACGGAAATCATAGCTACCTTCGTTCAAACCCTCTACCAACGCAGATGTTCCCATGGAAGAGTCATATTCCACAGAATGCCACACAGACGTACCAACGGCACGATACTCCACGACATAAGCATCGGCGGAACCACTCCAAGACAAAAGCAACGTATCACAAGAAACGGACGTAACCTTAATATCCGAAGCCGGCTTAACACGAGAATCAACTATCTGGATATTATCCACACAAGCACTCAAAACCGAATCAGCCAATACACTGGAACCCTTATTGGACCAGGCTACATAAAAACGATAAGTCGTGGTAGAAGCCGCAGACACACTCAACACACGGGGAAATGTATAAGACTGCCAAGATGACTGACCATAAAGCGCACCAGAACAGTTCGTATTGGTCAACGCTGAAGGCATAGAACCATTCGTAGAATTGGCCTGTATATAAGTAACCGTACCCATCGTCGGATTAGTATAGCCGACATACCCCACATACAACGCGGCAGACGCATCTCCCGCATTCATCCAATCGAAAGATACATAATAAGAACCAGCCGGCAATTTAAAGTCACGATACGCGAACTGCAAATTCGATTTCTTACCATACAGCGGAGTAGTGGTCGAATCAGAATTGACAATATACAAAGCACGACTACCATCGCTGTGAACATCCGAACCCACATACCACCGATCAGTACATAATGAAGCCTGCGTACCGGCATTCAACATCCAATGATTCGTCAATTCAGACACCTCGGACGGAGTGTTCTCAAAACTCATTACGTAAGGCACCGACACATTGGAAGTCTGTGCAAAAACAACATAACAAGAAGAGAGAATGGACACAGCCAAAATAGCAAAGTATCGTTTACATACAATGCAACTCAATTTGTAGATTTTTACCATACGCACACTTTCTTATTATTTATAAATTATATAAAAGGCCCGTAAAAACCGATTATAGCAGGATGCGCATCCTGAATATAAAACGGAATAATAGCCTACTTTTTTCTATTATTTCATACAAACATGGCGCAAAGGTACACAAATAATATCACATAAACAACTTTTTTGCACAAAAAAAATGATTTTATCGTAAATATTTCCAAAGCATCGCCAAAATATCTATCAAAGTGCAGGAATGCAAACATAATTGTTTTCGATAGTCGTTATCAATATCTTACGAGTCTCATGACGGCAATAGGAGCGGGCAAGTGTAAGAACTATCACGATATTGGTATTGTTAGAGATGCTAATATAACGTGAGTTCGAAATAACGAAAACTTATAACGAACAAAAACTTGCTTATGGCACAATATGCGCCACGATTTGGAAACAAATACACAAAAAAATAAATCAAATATAGACAAATACATATAGAACAATAGTTCGTTATTTTTAGTTCAACTAATTCATTTTGTGGCAGTTAAGTACTACCGGACTATTTGATTTATCAGTTCGTGGACTCTGATAAAAAGCCCTCAAAAAAGTGTTCTTTGAGATAAAGTTTTTTGCCTAAAAACTTGCTCAAGTGGATGATTTTTAGTATCTTTGTAGTATCAAAATACAAGAATATGATCAGCCCACTCGAACAAGTCAAAGACTTAATTATTGAGGCCCTTCGCAGTCAAAAAGCACTGCGACATTCTTTCGTTGCTTTTTTCATTGAGGCAATAATCGGAGTTTTAACTATTTGCGGTCGTGTCA
>JBNMHB010000016.1:0-29090 GCA_050872525.1 Bacteroidales bacterium
ATACAAGGATTGCAAGACTTTATTGAACTTTGGCAAGTATCAATCGCGCTATTTTGCGGCTCAGATAGCAGAGTTTACTTTGACTATGATGCAGTACAACATCCTTTGTTCGGTGAAGAGGTTTGAGGCTTACGAAACCATCGGCGGGCTTTTTGCGGAGGTTACCAAGGATACTCTTGAATTATCCGTTGCGGATAAAATTTGGGCGGCTATTGTGGATATTTTACTAGATGTGGCAGAGCGTTACTCCATTGACGAGACATTGTTGCTCACCGATTATATCAACAGAAACCACACCGGGCAAATGCTAATAAAGTTGCAACCTTATGCACAAATAAGTTGATTTTATGCACTTGCGAAACTTCAGAATACTAATATTGACAGAGTGAATATCTATTCCAGTTCTCCGCAAGAATATGATATTTATGATTATGGTGAGAGGGTCAATGAAAGCGATGGTGGAATTACTTTTACACTCAAATGTATTGATAAAGATGGATTGCGTTGTAGTATACGTCAGCGTGAACAACCTAATGGACAAATGCAATTATATATTGATTATGCCGATGTAATAGTAGTATATAATATCCAAATGAAATAAAATTATGCGTTGTAGTAATTGTGGTTGGGATAATCCCAACGGACTTAGTAATTGTGAGAAATGTGGAACTCCTCTTGCAGCAGGTACCTCACAACAGAATTCCTCTGTTTCAGCATTCTCAGCAGGGTATGCCGGTACTGCCGTGGAGAGCAGCCGTGCAGAGTCTCCATTTAGCAAAACAGTCAATGAAGCAAGTGTATTTGGCGGAGTAGATCCTGAGACTCCAATCAGATCTATGTCGGCTAATGATGGGCGTTGCCCGGAGTGTGGTTATCCGCTTCGTCCTGGGGTATCCGTTTGTCCAAAGTGCCACCACTTAATAGGTCATAATGGCAGTTTGGCCGCTAAAATTGGAGGAAATGAGACTCAGCGTGAAGCATTGCAACAGAATCTGGGTGTAGAAAGGGATGTACCTAATGCGAGGAAAGACTTTGGCGGAACTATTATGCCCGGTATGAATATCACCCCTGATATATGGTTTTCGCTCACGCCACAACCTCTTCCCAACGAACGGGAAACACCTGAGCGGGTGGAGTTTGAGGGCAAACATCACGAATTGAATCGCGCCAATATCGATCCCAAGAACCATACTATTACAAGCAAAGTCCAAGCGGTGATGGATTATGATGAAGAAAAGAAAAAATGGTATATTCAGGATAAGTCGGCGTTGCAATACACATTCTTGCATTGTGCGGGGGAAATTCTTGTAATGGATGGCGATATGCTACTAATGGGCGACAGAAAATTTGTCTTCAAGGCGGAGAAACCGCAATCAGGTGCAGAGCCGCAAGACTTTACAGGTACTATTGCAGTAGGTCGCCAGCGTGTGAATGCTCCACGTTGTACGCTTGTTCCCATAGTGGAGGAAGGTGAACAGGATGCTCCACAAGAGCATTTGTTCCGTGGAAATATCCATCAACTGAATCGTGCCAATCTTGACCCTGAAAATCGTACGATTACCAGTCATGTACAGGCGGAATTGAAGTGTGAAGACGGACAATGGTATATCAAAGATTGTTCGCAACTGCAGACAACGTATATTCTATGTCAGGATCCTATGGACTTGAAAGATGGAGACCGTATTCTAATGGGTAATCGTGTATTTGTATTCAATTGTTAGATTATGGCAGACCGTTGCGATTTTTCGATTGGCGACTATGTTGATGGCAAGTACCGCGTTATCAAAATACTCGGTGAAGGCAGTTTCGGTAAGGTCTTTTGCGTTTCGGATAATGCAAGGAATAACTACGCCCTCAAATTGCTCAAACTATGGGAAATACTCCCGGATATGCGGCAACAGTTGGTCAATCGTTTTGATATGGAATATGAGACAGGGCGTATCAATAGTCCTTATTTGGTACACGCTGTAGGACATGGTCTGGCTCAAGGCAACCCGTATATAGTGATGGAATTATGTCCAGGGGGAGATTTGAAAGGTGCTAATCCGAATACTGATTGGAACAAGGTCGCGCATGAGATTCTGCTTGGGCTGAAGGCGTTACATTTATGTGGTAAAATACACAGGGACCTAAAACCGGAGAATGTTCTCATAAAAGCAGATGGCACTGCTGCACTGACGGATTTTGGAATATCAGGAGACCGCAACAAGCGTATGACAGAGCGTAATATCTTGGGCAAGCCCACTCAGATATTCGGTACGTATGCTTATATGCCGCCAGAACAGGTAAATCCTAAAAATGGAGATGCTACGGTGTTACCTACCACGGACATATTTTCGTTTGGTGTAATGATGTACGAACTATTGACCGGTTCTCTCCCGTTCGGAACACTTCGAGGTGAAAATGAATTGGTGATGTATGTCAAAAATGGTAGAGAAGGCAATTGGGATCGGCAGCGCTTGTTGACAACTCAATATGGTAACCAATTTATGCCGGCTATAGAGGGGTGTCTTGTACCCGATTTTAGGCATCGTTTGCAGTCGTGCGATGAGGTGTTAGCGTTGCTTCCCGAAATGGCAAACATGGCAAAGGCACTCGTTTCTGACGAATCACTCAAGGTACCTCCTGTTATTCATGGTCTTCTGCTACATATAATGCAAGGTGAGGAATATGGTAAGAAGTATGATCTTACGCAGTTGGCTCATCGGAGTTACGTCCTCAATATGGGGCGTACTGCCGTTGGGGTTAATAACGATATTCCTATTGCAGAGAACCAGAGTAGTTACATCTCACGCAAACACTGTACACTGGAGTATGATGACAGCAGCCGTCATTGGTTCATACGTGATGGCCAGTGGGATAATGGTAGTGCCGGAGGATGGAAACACTCGCTCAACGGTACCTTTGTCAATTCCAAGCAAGTGGACGAAACGGGTTACTTTATCCAAATAGGCGACATTATATCTATAGGAGATACTAAACTACGTGTAGAAGCGTATTAAAAACAACAAAATTATGGCAAATCAAATTACAATCGGGCGCAATCCGCAAAATACCATTGTGGTGGATGCACAGTACAACACGGTTAGTGGTAGTCATGCTACCATTAGCAGAAATGGCAATACATTGACTTTTGAAGACCATTCTACGAATGGTTCGTATATCAATGGGCAAAAAGTACATCATAGTTCTATTACAATTCAGCAGGGAGATATTATCACCTTGGGACATCAATACACCCTTAATATGAATGATGTAATCCGCTATTTAGGCGGTAGTCGTGATACACAGCGTACGCCACAAGTCCCCGGTACGGCACGGGAAATTCCAACTCCTATTGTGCGACAAGAGCCACAGCACATCGAAGAATATCATGGTACGATGCCGGATTCTCATATGGGATTGGCAATTGTGTCGCTGCTTTTATGTATATCAATTCCTCTTTGTTGGATATTGAGTGCTTTGGCAATTGTTAATGCTTCTCAGGTGGAATCCAGATGGAAAAATAAGGATTATAGTGGAGCGAATGATGCATCCGCCAAAGCCAAGAGATTGGGATGGTGGTCTATCGGTATAGGCTTTGCCTTGGTTATTCTTTGGGTAATTATGGTGATGAGTGGTGAATTATAATCTCAAAAATGTATATATGTCAAGTTCAAATCAAACCTACAAGAAAACATTATCCGGTTCGGTAGGTGCCGGAATGGGAAGCCTCATCGGTGGGGGAAACAAAACATACTATGTGTTGGAACACAAGGTATCTTCCAAGTATCACAAAGCAGGTGAGGCACAAGAGATTATAGTGGACCAAATTGAATTGGGACGCGATTCGAGTTGTGGTGTACAATTTGATGAGTCGTTCCAAACGGTTAGTCGTCATCACGCCGCCATTGTTCGCGATGGAGATAATTGGAAACTTATCCAACTCAGTAAGACCAACACTACTTTTCTGAATGGTCGTCCTATTAAGAATGAGTGGTATTTACAAAACGGTGATGAGATACAACTATCCGTCAATGGTCCGAAACTTGGTTTTATTATTCCTCAAAATAACAAAGTAGGCACTATTGGTCTGAGTCGCCGATTAAGTGCATTCCGTCAACAAGCCCTCAAACCATACAAAACGGCTATGTGGAGTATGGCTGCATGTATCTTGCTGCTTATCTGTGCTGGCGTTGGTTGGGGTGTATATGACCATAAGCAAGATGTGGAATACCGGGCACTGACAGAACAACAGAGAATTGAGGCAGAGCAACAACACCAAGAGGCATTAGCCGCCGCCAAAGCAGAGCGTGAGGCTTTGGAACAACAACTCAAGCATATCAAAGCGGATATGAAACGGCTTAAAAGCGGCTCCAATCAAGACGTGGTAGAGCCAACCAAAGTATCTCGCTCTACGACCTCCAATAAGTCTATTGCAGATTGTGAACCGCATGTATATTTTGTATATATCAAAAAAATCGTTGTTACATATAATGGTGAAACCAAGACATTGGAGGATGTTGGTACGGGTACCGGTTTTCTCTTGTCTGATGGACGCTTTATTACGGCTCGTCATGTGGTGGAACCATGGGCTTATCCTTCGGGACCGGACGATACCAACAATCTGATATGCAACGCTATTGTAAATAATGGCGGTAAGGTAGTTTGTTATCTGGATGCCTATTCGCCAACGGGTAAGGTACTACATCTTGTTTCCACCAATGCGAAAATCAACCGTTCTACCGATGAGACAACCATCTATGATGGTGCAACACTTCGTCTTGCGGCGCACGATGCTACCGATTATGCATACTTCCAAACCAATGAACGTGGAGGGCTGAATTTTAATGCCACTTTGTCGAAGCAACTACCGGTGCAAACCAAACTGACTATACTCGGCTATCCGATGGCACTCGGTGCACACTCTCCGGGTGATATTCATCCCATCTACAGCGAAGCAACCGTTGCACGCGAAGGATTGGAGCAGGGGTATATTCTCACTACTGCTACTACTTTTGAACATGGCAATTCCGGTGGTCCTGTCTTTGCAACGACCACGGATGACGAACTCATCGTAGTGGGTATTGTATCGGCAGGCGCAGGACGCTCCACCGGCTTGGTAGTTCCAATTTCTGCAATCAAATAAAATGATAATGATTATGAGACGTCAATTATTAATCGTTAATTTACTGTTTTGTACAGTTATGGTGTTGGCTCAAGGTCGCCAATACATTAAAGAACAAATAAAAATGCATAATGAGTGTCGCAATGTCGCAATTACGCAGAGTAATGGAGACTTGATGTTATATGGGCGAAATGGTTGGGCAGGTTCTGGTTTGCCTTATGGGTTATCAGATGCTCTTAATGAGTTGAACAATGATAGAGAATACATTGATGACGTTCAAATCACAGAAAATGGTTCTTGGCTTATTCTATATGGCAACAACGGATTTCGCTGGAGTAATATACCATATTCTTTAGAACAAAAAATCAGAGAGTGGAATTCTGCTAATGAAGTAATAACATCAGTTACATTCAACGATGCAGGAGATTGGATTGCTGTGAGTCAGAATTATTATTCAGCATCCTCACAATGGATTATGAATTGGCTAAAGGCTGGTGGAGATAAGTTTGGACAATTGTGGGCAGTCTGTGTAACCAGCGATGCAATGGTTGCTGTATATGCAGAAGGCTATAAGTATTATGGCAATGTCCCTCAAACACTACAAGATGCGTTGCACAATGAAACACGCAATGTATATCGTTTGAAAATAGCAGGAACCTCTTGGTTCTATGCAGACCAATATGGAAGTTATAGATATTATATGTAATGATTATGAAAAACGAGAAAGTATTATTTCGTATGGCGGCACGCTGCGAGGCTGCAGGACGCCCGAACAATGAAGATAACTATCAAATAGATGCCGATTTGTCTGACGACAAGTGGGGCTTTACGGCGGATGCACAAGTTGAGTTGGGTAAGAAGGGTGCTCTGCTGGTTGTATGCGATGGTATGGGCGGAATGAATGCCGGCGAAGTAGCCTCCGCCATTGCTGTAGAAACCATCAAAAGCCGTTTTGCAGCGGATCAACTGACCGACAATGCATTGGCAGAGCCGATGGCATACATCAAAAGTGCGATTGTGGCTGCCGATGCGGCGATCAAAAAACATGGCAAGGAGTATCCGGACACAGCCGGCATGGGTTCTACCATTGTGTTGGCATGGCTGCTTGGCAAGAAAGTGTATGTCGGTTGGTGTGGCGATAGTCGTTGCTATTGCTATAATTCCAAGACGGGATTGATTCGTTTGAGTCATGACCACTCGTATGTGCAGGAATTGGTTGATGCCGGCAAATTGACCGAAGAACTTGCCTTTGACCACCCTAACAACAATATCATCACACGCTCTTTGGGAGACCCTAATGGAACGGCGCGCCCCGATGTCAAAGAGTACGATCTCCATAACGAGGATATTCTGCTTTTATGTTCCGATGGATTATGTGGTTGCTTGCGTGATAATGAGATAGAGGAGCAACTGGCTGCCCATCAGACCTCTATGCAGGAATGTCGTGATGCACTATGGGCAGCAGACGAGGCGGCAGGGTGGCATGATAATGTAACAGTCGCTTTGGCGCAAATCATCAGTGGCGCGATGCCTGCAGTCTCTGCCTACACACGAACATCCAATTCTGCTGCCAAAGCATTGCTGCAAGCCAATAGACGTCTCAAAATCATTATTGCTGTTCTTGCCGTATTGCTGGTAGTGATCCTCGCTGTGGTAGCATACAACCCAACCAAACAATTTATTACTAAGGAACACGCGGGGCAAGATAGCATCGAAAATATCAATACACAAAACCAAGACAGTGTACCAAGTGGCACATCGGAATCCGATGAAGATGCCGTCACTGAAACAGCAATAGATACTGTTAACAAAAATGTATCTCTAAAAGTATCGGCTCGGGTTGTATCAGAAAAGACAAAACAATCAGCAACCACGGAAGAATCCGATGAAAAGGTACCGGCTGTGAAAAAAACAGAGAAGGGCAATGCGACTACTTCTGTTGCAGAACTGAGTGCAGGCGATGCTTCAACTGAAACCAAGAACTTGACTAACGATTAAATTATGCAACTACAAGAAAACACGCTTTTTGCGAATAGATACCAACTTATCAACCTTTTGGGACGCGGTGGTTTCTCAGAAGTTTGGTTGGCAAAAGACAATTGGACTCACCTCAAGATTGCACTCAAGGTATATGCACCCGGCACAGGAATGGACGCCAACGGCTTGCAGGAGTTCTGTGGAGAGTTGGCAAGCGTCTATGACCTTAATCATACCAATCTGCTCAAGCCGCAGCACGTGGATACGTGGGAAAATATGCCGTACTTGATAATGGCATATTGCTCGCAAGGTTCATGCGGCAGTAAGTTGGGCAAGATGTCCGAAACGGAGATGTGGAAGTTTATCCATGATGTAGCAGCCGGTCTTGCCTATCTGCATGGGAAAGATGTGGTACACCAAGATATAAAACCTGACAACATCTTGATTGACGATGTGGGGAACTATCTGATTACCGATTTCGGCGTTTCCACCCGTGCACGTAGTACGTTGCGCAAGAGTGTGGTTTCTTCCTCGGGCGGCGGTACAACCGCTTATATGGGACCGGAGCGTTTTTCCCGCCAACCGGCTCCTACCAAGGCAAGTGATATATGGTCGTTTGGTGCGATGTGCTTTGAGTTATTAGAGGGTGTTGTACCTTTCGGCGAGATAGGTGGTGGCATGCAGAAAGGCGGTGCGGAGATACCCGCTATCACAGCCGATATCTCGGATGCCCTCAAATACACTATCACCAAGATGCTTCAAAAAGAAACATGGGACAGACCTACAGCCGCCACTTTGGTCGCGTGGGCAAGCAATCCTAATGCTATCGAGGTGGATTATTCATTGCTTGAAGAGACCGAACCTGTAGCAACGCCATCGGTAAGTGCTGCGGATAGCGACCGCAGTACGCAACGGTTAGATCCTGCAGCAGGTGTCGGACAAGCCACACAGCGATTGGGTAATGTGCCTACGGAAGAGAAAACAGTGCCATTGTCTGTTTCACCAACGACAATCCACATCCCTGCAGAGGGAGGTGCTCAAGTGATAAATATCAAATCGGATTATACAAATTGGAGAATTGGTCGTTATGACGAGTGGATACATTGGGTAAGCAATAATAGTAATAGTTTTGTGTTACGTTTTGATAAGAATAAAACAGGCAAAACCCGTGAATGCTCATTGGATGTCAGAGCACACGATACTAATGGGAAATTTGTGTTTGCAACAATTCAAGTCTCTCAAAGTTCCTTACCTAAGAGTAATAATTCTTGGTGGAAATGGCTGTTGTTGGGTACTATCCTTTCGATAGAACTGATAGTTGGTATAGGTATTATGCATAAAAACCTGGAAGAGCAACAGCGTTTAGTATATGCCCATTCTGCAGCCGTAACACGTTTTGAAGAGCAACTTGACGCTGCCGATTTAGATAATATTGCTGCTTTGGAAGATGCGCTACAGAGTTTGCGTGACATTGAGAATATCGAAGATAATAGCAAGTATTCCGGCGGATATGTCTATTATAACAAAAAAGAATCACTCAAAGACAAAACGCAATCCTTATACAATACTGCCAATCATCGGTATCAGATAGCCCCTGTTGGAACTAATACCGAACAACGAAATAAGGAAAAACGTGATAGACTAAATGAAATTTATAATAAGATTTAATATGAAACGATTAATTCTATTAGGTTGCTTAATATACGCTTGTTCATTTTTCGTCTATGCTGATGACGAATGTGCGCTTACACTCCAAGAGGCAAAATCTAATTACAATGCAGGAAATTATCAAAAAGCAAAAGGGTTATATAACTATATAGTTTCAGAATGTGGAGAAAGTTATGGTAATGCTGCTGCTATGCTAAGGCAATGCGAAGAAATGCTGACACCCAAGTTGTCTGTCAGCAGATCCAACATATCGGTGGGGGCCTCATCTGGTTCTACTATGCTGTCGGTTACAAGTAATCGTCATTGGGAACTGCGAAATACCAATTCAAATATGTTCTCGGTTTATAAAAATGGAAATGAAATTACTATTAACTACTATGCTAATTCAAGTTCCTCATCTCGTTCGGACTATTTTGATGTTGTAACTGCAGATGGTAGCAAGTCTGTGCGGATAACCATATCTCAGTCGGCTGCAAGTATTGCTTCTACATTGTCGGTTAGTAGAACGAGTATTTCTTGTTCTGCAAGTGCTACTACCGAATACATAACCGTCAATTGTAATACAAATTGGGAAATTCAATATCCTACAGGTACTATGTATCGTGCTACACGTTCTGGAAATATGGTAAAGGTCGAAATCTCTGCTAATTCTGCAACAAGTAGCAGAACGGATTATTTTTATATCAAGACTGCAGACGGAAGCAAAACACAGAAAATATCTTTGACACAATATGGGAAAACATCGGCATCTTCTTATAATGCATACGCTACTATCCATAAAGCATGGATAGAGTATAATGTGTATGAAAATGGAGTAAAGGGTATGCGTGTACATGTCAAATTTGATGCATATAGTGTACTAAAACACAAAGTAGGAATAGTTCTGCATTTTAGCAATGCTGCAGGTGAGGAATTAAAAGATTATAATGGAAAATATGTGGATACAGGTGGCAAAGTTGCGCATTCAGATAATACGACAGCACTTTATACAAATACGACATGGAATGACTTTACATTGTTTTTCCCATATTCAGAATTACACATCTCATCTGGTAGTAAAAACATAAATTTAACGGCAGAGATTGGCGTCTATGATTGGACCACAAATATGTGGCTCTCAGCAAATAATTACACTGTAACATTCTCTTTTTCTAATTAAACATCACTATGCAAAGAAAAACAATTTTATATGGTAATGGTTTGAATCTCCTCACAACGGGGGCACCCAAATGGGACAATTTGCTCACACAAATTGATAGTACTTGGCATACTTCTCCAGCATTACAATGTATTGCTTTACCTAATACCATTCAGTATGACCAGTTAGAACTAACTTCGTCTATGTCATCACCTCAATTGATAGAGAATTTGTGTGACGCAATACGTGGTCCGTGGAATAATCAAGTGTATAAACATTTGAGTTCTATACCTAATGTGAATTATCTAACGACCAATTATGACTTAACTTTGGAAAGTTATTTGCGGCATACTCTTTCGGGAAAAAGAGAAACGTTATATAACCTATATTCTTATTATTCCATAGACCCGCATGAGAATAACTTGTATGATAGTGGAAATATCTGGCATGTACATGGTGACATAAACCGTACACAATCCATTATTTTAGGATATGACCACTATTGTAAACAAATAGCAAAAATACGAAACTATATTCCCAAAACTTATACAAAAATTCGTTCTCAAGGATTCTACAGAAAATATGATGAGGATTGGAAAGGTCAATCTTGGGTTGATTTATTCTTTAATAGTGACATATTCATTATAGGTTTAGGGTTAGGATTTGCAGAATTAGACCTTTGGTGGATATTGGATCTATGGGCTCGTTGTAAGAAAGTCGGCATCGTTTCCAATGAAATAACCTATTTAGATGCAATTTGTGGGATTCCATCACATTGTAAGAACCCTTTCAGGCGCGTATTACAGGATTTTAGAATAACCTATCGCCCAATGTCGGATTCTACATACATTGGTGCCTATGAAAGTTGTTTGGATTATATCTATTCAAAATAACTAAAGTATAACGCAGATAAACGAGCAACTAATTCATTGTACCATAACTGGTTACAATTAGTTCACACTTTTGTGGTCCACAAAGTCGTGTACCGCAGAAAGTAATGCAACAATGGAAACTTCAGACGCTTTGCTAAATCAATAAGAACAATGCAACTTCAACCTAATACATTATTCCATAACCACTATACCCTTGTTCAATTGATTGGGCGTGGTGGGTTTAGCGAGGTATGGCTTGCAAAAGACAAATATACCGGTTTGGATCTCGCTCTCAAAATCTATGCGCCTAATGGTGGTATAGATAACGATGGCATAGAAACCTTTGCCGGTGAGATAGGTCGTATCTACAACCTAAATCACCCTAATCTACTCAAAACGCAGCATTTTGATGTGTGTAACGGCATACCATATCTTATAATGCCCTATTGTGCCAGTGGTTCTGTTACCAAGCGTGCTGGGCAGATGAGCGAAGATGAGATATGGAACATACTTCACGATGTTGCTGCAGGATTGGCTTATTTGCACGAACATAATATCGTGCACCAAGACATTAAACCTGACAATATTATGCAAGCCGCTGATACGCATTACGTTATTACTGATTATGGTATCTCAACAAAAACCCGTGCTACGTTATCCAAAACTCAATTAATGAACAATGTGGACTTAGGTACTGCGGCATATATGGCACCTGAGCGTTTCTCTACCAATCCTGCTCCTACTTTTGCGAGCGATATTTGGGCATTAGGTGCTACACTCTACGAACTCATCACAGGCTCTGTTCCTTTCGGTGATGGAAATCTTCCCGGTGGACTTCTGCAAAAAAGTGGAGCAGAATTACCTTCTTTACCTGCAGGTATATCCGATTCGTTGCGTGAGATTATAATGAAATCGCTATCACTAAATCCTTCAGATAGACCCAAGGCTGCGGAATTGATGCACAACGATGCAAAACCGCCAATTATATCTTCTCCCATCTCCGAAAAAACAAGAAAAGTGAGCCCTTGGCGAGTGCTTGCTTCGACACTTGTCATAATGGTAGGATTTATTATTTATGTGGGGATTAAAACTGGGGATTATTGGAGGGGCTTATTTGGATGTATGTTATCTGTATTAGAAGCTGGGATAGGGATAATAGCGGGCGGTGTCGTTCTAAGTGTTTTTTTGGATGATCATTCTCTCAGTGATGATGATAGGTCCTCCTGGCTCCTAGTAGGGTTTTACTTCGCAGAGTGTACTTCTTTATTGGCGGTATTATGGCATATTTTTGATTTATTATAGTGTGTATCGCAGAAAGTGGTGCAAAGATACAACCTAAATATCCCATAGAGTAGGAAAGAAAAACGATTTGGTAAATAAGAAAAATATAAAGATATGAACCGATTAGCAGTTCTTTTTGCGGCACTCTGTATGTCAGTGATGTCGCTTGTGGCGCAGCAGACTGCGCAGATTAGGCAGTTGATGGATAGTGCACGGTATGAGGAAGCGGTGCAACTATGTACTATCGAGTTACAACAACACCCCAAGGACGGTATGCTGTATCGCTATCGTGCAGTTGCCAACCTTATGCAGGAGCAATATGGTATGGCGTTGCAAGATATAGATATGCTTCTCAAGTACGCCAAGACTTCGGGGCTATCCGTTAGCGAAATCTATCAAGTGCGTGGTGCTACGTATGCTCAGATTGGTGACTATCAAAAGGCATTGGATGATTATACTACCGCCATCAAAAAAGACAAAAAGAACGCAGATGCGTATGCAGACAGGGCAGAGTTGTATTACCAAATGGAGAACTATGCGGCAGCCCTTGCGGATTACAAATCGGCAAGCAAAATAGCACCAATCAACGACTCGTACTTGGTGGAGATAGCGCGTTGCACACTGCAATTGAGTAAATACGATGAGGCACGTGCTATGCTCACATCCCTTACATTGCTCTATCCCTACAACGAAGAGGCATGGCGTCTATTTGCTATATTGGCAATTCAGAGCGGCGAGACAACCAAATTTATAGACCAATACATCCATTACCTTAACATAGGGTACAACCAGACAGGGCGGTTTGGCAATACCGATATTCTGATTGCCGCTGCCGCTGCCCAATATCCATACCTCCTAAATGCCGTTTCCGAGCAGATAAGCAACCTGACAGGCTATCCGCAGTTGTTCTATATGGGTGTCCGTATTCGTATCTATATGGCGAAAGAGTATTACGCCGATGCTATCAAAGACTTGGATATGATGGAGCGGATGGAAGGTAGTGCCGACCCGTTTGTCCTGGTCAATAGGGCAGAGTGCTACCAAAATCTGTATCAGTACCGCAAGGCGATTGCCGATTATGATGCTATGCTCAAGACCAATACGGAGTATGGATATGGATATACCGATCGTGGCATGTGTTACCAAAGTATAGGAGATTATGCAAGTGCTGTCAATGACTATTCGTATGTGATACAACACTTCCCCGGTAATGCGGCTTTCGGCTATTATCTGCGTGCTGTGGCGCAGGCTGAACAGAAGAAGTATGCTGACGCATTGTCAGACATATCGCGTTGTATTGAGTTGAGTCCTGCGGCAGGTGCTTATCTGTGGCGCGGTCGTTTGGAACTGGTACAAGGCGATACGGTACAGGCAAAGGTGGATTTTGAGCAGGTGCTGGCTATGGATACCACTATTGTCGGTTCTGTACGTCAGTATGCGCTTCATTACCTCGGGCAGGACACAGAGGCGTTGGTGTGGATGGATAGTATTCTTGTGGAAGAACCGACCAAAGGCAACTACTACGATGCGGCATGCCTTAATGCGCTGATGGGGCGTAGCGAGCAAGCGTTGAACGCTTTGGAAAAGGCACTATCATTGGGCTATCGTAATTTTCAGCATATCGCTGTAGATATCGACCTCGATAGTATTCGTGCTCTCCCGCGCTTCGTTGAGATGCTCAACAAATACCGTCAGCAAGATATTCAAAGCAAGTTTGATTTGCTTAAAGGGGCGGAAACGGATATAAAAAAGGATAAACCATAGGTCGAGACGGTTGGTGAGAGATAGCGACAGGTAGGCGAGAATATAGTGTGTGCATACGGTCAGGGTATCGTTTTTGTTACCATTGGGATTATGAATTATATTGATAATATGTTTGCAATATGAAACTTTCAATCATTAATCTTGCCCTTGGGGCAATCATTTTAGTAGGCATGAGTGCCTGTACACAGCAGGAGCGTGTTGCTACAGAACATCCTGTTGCTATTGTTGACTCGTTGCAACAGATTGTGGCGGAAGAAGTACTGGCGCGTGTCAATTGCACCGAATCCGAGTGGGGCGTCGGTATTCTGATGGACGCACATAGCGGAACGGTAGTGGCGATGTATGACACCGATTCTACACTCTGTCATGCGCAGTCGGCATGGGAAATGGGGAGTGTCGTTTCTCCATTGGCTCTATTGGCAGCATATTCCGTAGAGCCACAAGGGTGGGATAGTGTTGTCGGGGTGTATCGAAACGGTTTTGAATATGCGGGGCGTAATTTTTATGACGGACACCCGCGCGACATTGTTTATTCGTTGTCCGCTGCCATTGCTACAAGCAGCAATACCGCGTTTGTGCAGTATGTGCTTCGTGTTTTTGAACAGCAACCGATATTGTTGCAGGATATATTGAGCAAGTGGGGCTTTGATTTTGAAACGCGAGATAGTTCAATGGTAGGGTCAATGGAGAGTGCCATAGGTTATCATTGTGCCATTACCCCTGTGCAACTTACTTATTTGTATTCGTGTATCGCCACAGGGAAACACTTGTGCGTTTCTGCCAATGGATTAGACTCTATCCGCTTGGGGTTACATAAAGCGGTATGGGATGACGATTTAGGTACGGCAAGTGCGAACCCATGGGGAATGCCTAAGGCACAAAGCGATAGTGTGCGTATAGTAGGAAAGACGGGTTCCGCGCAAATCTACATTAATGGAAAATATGCCGGAAATCACCATCGTTTGTCTTTTGTGGGGTATTTCCCCGAAGATAATCCGCAATACACGTGCCTTGTTATTCTCAATAATCCCCAACCTTGCGGCTATTACGATGCAGGCTCCGATTGTGGTATTCCTGTCCGCCGCATTGCAGAAAGGATATATACAAAATAGGCTGACAAAATATCCATCCGCGTTTAATGATAAATAGCAAATGCAATAACTATACAAAAATTATGAAGAGAAAAAAGAAACATACGAAAAATAGGAGGAAATACCGCCAATCGCCTGTATCTCATAGAAAAAATCAGGTTGTTCCAATCGGTACTGTTGTACAGGAATCGGTTAGTGCCATAATATATCAGAGTGAATTGGATTATATTTCGCGCTGTATTATGGATAGACCTCAGATTGAAACAGGTGGGCAGTTATTCGGGTTCTATACTATGAAGGGGACTCCTGTGGTATGCTACGCGCTTGGTCCGGGACCGAATGCCAATCATCAGATTACTTTCTTTAATCAAGATATCCCCTATCTGCAGTATAATGGAACGATATTGGCAAAAGAGTTCGCCCTGCAACATATTGGAGAATGGCATTCTCATCATTGTCTGGGTTTGGACACTCCAAGCAGTCATGACTCGCAAACGATGATGTCCGCCATCAATACACACCATCTGGGAAAAATGCTGCTCTGTATAGGAGTTTGCGATGCGGAAGGTGCTACTATAAACGGATTCCTGTATAGCGAAGGGAATGATGTTCATCCACAAGTTAATTGGGTGATAAAAGCACAAGAGAGTCCCTATCGTCAGATTGCAGATAATCGTCTGAACCACTCAATTATCTCCCCGCGAACAACTACTCCCAAATTGAAAAAAATGCGGATTAGTAGTATTACGTTGGCTACAGGTCAGGATAACAATCATTTACTACGAGCATATACAGATTTACAACTATGATGACAGAACAACGCTTACAAGCCGAAAAGGCTGTACTGGAAAAATACTTGAAACCTAATACGTATCAGTTTATGGATATGAATACTCGAAATCCGTATATAGTCATGGCTGTTATGACCAATTCGGGTAAGGTTTACACTATCCGGATTATGCTGAGAGAATTTCCTCACAATGTTCCTTCGGTTCAAGTACTCACTCCGATTCGAAATAAACGAGGTCGTTTGATGAATATACCGGACGGAAGTATGCATGTGCTGGGGCTTGAAGACGGGTATACACTGATATGTCACTATGGTCCCCGCTCATGGACTCCCAATGTATCCTTATTCAAGGTCTATATGAAATGTCGCTTATGGTTCGAGATGTATGAGGAACATCTGCGAACCGGTGCTCCGATAGATACATTCTTACCTCATCAAGACTGATTTTGTAACATCAAAAAACTAAAAACAATAAAAAAACAATGGAAAAGAAAATGTCACCACTGGCACAAGCCGTGCAGGAGGCACAACATCGCCGTCCTACAATTGATTTGGTTTACAACACTGACACAGGCGTATTCTCGGAAACAGCAGCCGGAACCGATACTGAAGGTTTACCAGTTACGGAAATTACAAAAGGAGGATTTGCATGCCGGAACTAACAGAACAGAAATACCCATCGCGCGAGGAATTTTATTCTCGCGCAAAGGGTATCCTCGAAGTAGATATTTTGCGAAATAAGCGTGTGGCTATCGTTGGTTTGGGCAGTTTCGGCTCGCATATCTCAGTGGAGTTGGTCAAAGCAGGTGTGGAGACGTTTCACCTATTTGATTTCGACACAATAGAGGTACACAATCTGGCTCGTCATACGGCTTCTATCCATGACATCGGTCGTCTGAAAACAGATGTAATGAAAGAGACCATATTGGGCAAGAATCCATATTCGGCTGTGCATTTGTATCCGACGGATATTCATCTCAATCCGGAGCCCCTGACCGCATTGTTGGATGCTCAAGCGATAGACCTCATTATTTGTGCGACCGACAACAACCCCAGTCGATACATCTTAGCCCAATTGGCAAGTAAGTATAATGTACCTTGTATCTATGGGCGTGCTGTTACGCGAGCAGAGGGAGGAGACGTCTTCATACAACGTCCGGGCGAAGCCTGCTACTGTTGTTTGGTGGGTAATGATTGGTTTGACTCTGCTGATGAGGAGATTAGTGATGAAAACTCTGCGCGTAAAGATGGACGCATTCCAGCATACGTGTCAGCAGAAGATGCGGATGTGATGGTACAAGTGGGGTTATCGTCAGACATCATGCCTATCTGCAATATGATGGTAAAACTGGCACTCATTGAACTATCCAAGGGACTTGAATCCGGTTTGCAGGAGTTGGAGAAAGAATTGCGGTTCAACTATTATATGTGGGCCAATCGGAGGGAACGTCGTCATAAGAATTGGGCTGCGTTTGGCGAAAGTGGCAGTCTGCCCACAATTCTTCGATGGTATGGAGCACAAATCTCAAAGAAAGAGCATTGTGCAGTGTGTGCGACTTCGATAGAATTGGAAATATAGGAAATATGGAAGAGAAATGAATGATTTGAATGATATTGTTTTTAATCCGGAAACCGGGCTGTTTGAGAGTAAGACCAATATAACTGCTCACCTTACGGAGCGTCAAATACGAGGGGGTAGCAGACGCAGTCGCATGATGGACCCTGCGCGTGCAGCCTTGAAACCCGTTATTGTGGCTTTTCGGGTAGAAGGCGGATATGAGCACAAAGTAGGGTCTGAGGTATGTGTTCGTTGGCGTGTGGCAAATGCCCAAAAAATCGTTATTCATTTCCATAATCACCGCGAATTGGAATATGGTATGCATGGTACTCTTCGTTTTTTTATGCCTGATGAGGATTGTAAGGTACGCCTGATTGCAATGAATCGAGACGTAAAAACTCAAAGTACCATTTCCTTAATATCTCGTTGCCTAACCCTTTTTGACCGTTTATTTGGGCAACGATGACACTTTGTTTCCTTGTATATTTGAATGTGTTTGGCTTAATTTTTCGTGTATTTGTTTTCTAAATGCAGTGTGTGCATCGTAGGATAGGGGTGGACGGGGTGGGGTATGGGCGGCTTGATTTTGAACTTATATTGCTCATATTCAACGTGATAGGCGTTGTATATTGACTGCAGTCAATGGCTTTCTGAAATTTTATGGATTTGAATCGTTGCAAAACGACGGTTCGTGTATTATCTTTGTATCGGTTTTCGAGAGAACAAATGTTTTATACTGAAAATCGATTGAAACGGCTTTATCCTACGTATATCCTACGTATGTATCAGGTTGAAGACTGCTATGAATTACGAATTGTTACTACTTAACGTGAGTTCGATATCGGGTGTAGAAAAAACAATGGTTCAATTAAATTAAATGGTCAAATTATATAGTCAATTACATGTTCAAAGTCGATACTTCAAAACAAAAAACAACTGCCCGACAACGCCAAGTTGTCGGGCAGTTGAATACGATACCATATTGATGTTATTTCACCAATACCTTGGTTTGTGTCATAAATCCGCTGCGGAGGCGTGTGCTGAGCAATACCACGCCGGTTGGTGCTTGTAGGGTCAGTATCGGGGTGTTGTTGGCGGGAGCAATCTCCTGCAACAAGCGTCCCGCGATGTCGTACATACGAATCTCGGCGATGTCTCCCGAAGCCACTACCACCACTGTCTCCGCAAAGGTGGAGAACGCACTCACGGTCGATGCGCTGCTGTTGATGGTGGTGTTGGGTTCTTGGGTGGGGGTGCCGGGGTTCTCGGGCGCATTGTATTCGCCTTGTATGTAGTAGCGTATTTCGTGGTTGGCGGGGGTGGCGATACGAATATGGGTATCGTTGTATATACGCCAACGCTCGCCGGTCTCGCTGTCGCAGAAATAGCACTCCTCGCTCCATACGCTGTTCAGGCTGAAGAAGATATCAATGCCGTCTTGGCGGTATGCGTTGTCTATCTCGAAGCCCAATGGCACGACACCTATTTTCTCACGCACGTCGGCTGCCAATGGCATATTGCCAGCCAAGGTATAGACGTTCACCGGTGTCATCGTCTGGAGTCGGTTCTTGTCGGCACCAAATCCGGCAGCGTTGTACAACATATCTTCTTCCACGTTGTAAGCATTGTCCGCAAAGTCGCGTGCCAACAGGATTGCGCTACCTTTTCCGCCGTCGGAGTACACCATGATGTCCATTCGGTCGCTGCGGAACGTATGTCCCATGGCGCGTCGTGGCGCGGGTTGTACACTGCCGGTAGGAGCATACGGGTTGAGTACCAAACAATTGGATGGAATCTTCAGCTTGATGTTATTGGTCTTTGAGAGTGGCAGTACGATAGCCGATTGCATAGGTGCCAAGTAGTGGTCGGTGGTGCCGGCTGCACGTAGTACGGTGGTATATTTGTCGCCTGTCATCACTTGGTAGCCCACATGTGAGAGTACATTCGGGTTCGCGTCCATCAGTTTGAACATATCTATGTATGCCATTGTCGGGTTGCCGAACAAGAAACCGGTGGTGTTGTTGTCGAATCCGACGATGCCGGCGTTCACTTCGTTTTTCACCGTCAGCGTTACCTCCATATCTCCGCTCGCGCCGGGAGTGTATGCCAATTTGTATGAGTGGGTTCTATCCAAAGTTACCGATTGGCCGCTCACTGCTCCGGTGTTGGTATAGTAATGATATTTCGTGTCGGGTTTGGGCAGACGCACGGTGATGTCTGTCTCGTTGCCGGTAGGTCCGAAACCGGCTGCCGCTATACCTTGCCCGGGCGCGATAGGCATATCCAATTTGTTCGATTGCAGGAACGAAGCCGTTGTGCTTACGATGCTCCCTTCTCCTGAATTGTACATCCTATAGACGTCCTGATTATAGTACATTGCCCAGAACGCATAGCCTGCCAAACTGTCGCGCGTACCTTGGAATCTGCTCACCTCAAAGGCCTTGTCGCTTTCCCGCATCGTGGTGCTTCCGTCTATAATACGTCCATTGTGCGGAACATACAAGTCGCCGGAATACATACCTTGCAGTGGCGCGGAGATGGTGTAGAACGCATTGGCGGGTAGTACCATATCTACATACGCCTGCTCGTATTTCAGGTTTTCCTGTCCGAGCATCAGGGCGTTTTCGCGGAATTGTACTTTCTTGCAGACATTGGTGTGGTAGTTCACATCCAACGGATAGAGGATATTGTCTCCCTTGTCCTCCGGGATATACGGATACTTCTCCTTGTCTAATCCGGTCGGCAGTATAACCATCGTCTCCGAGATAGGTGTGTAGCCCCATGTCAGTGTTTTGCCATCTACCACGCCTCGCCAGTTGCGGTCGTCTGCCCAACTATAGTGTCCTTGCGTGTCGGCTATTGTGGGAGCCCAAATCATCGTGTCTGGCACTACCACCACGGTGATAGGCGAGTAGCCAATCAGACAGCCATCGGCGGCGTCTAACGCTTGGTTGCTACGGGTCATCATCTGCACGCGCAGCGTATATTCGTAGCCCGCACGCATAGAGTGGGTGTTCGGAACCCATAGTCCGGGGTGTCCGTCAGTCCATTTGCCTTCTGTGCGGTTGCGTTCTTTCATCTCCTGCACATGGGCAGCGTCGATAGGTGTGAACCATATCGTGTCGCCGGCTTTGTAGTATCGATTACCGGGATAATCTTGGTACATCTTGTCTTCCGTATAGTGCATACTGAAGTTCGGCTTTCCGATAAGTGCGCTCACTATAGGGTCGGTGGTATATACTACTTGTGTACTGTCGTAGCAGATTGCTACATCGTTGCCTATCTCTTTGATAGGTATGCCAAATCGGCTATTGGCAGCCGAGAGCGAGATACGCGCACGTGGTATATCGGTACCGGTCAGTTCGTCGTACGTCTTGTTGCTCAGGTTCAAATCATAGTCGCTCTTTTGGGTAAACACCTTGATATAAGTAGGCTCTGTACATGTATTCAGGATATATTCTTTGCTGTCGTAGGTTGCCTTGGCGGTGTTGGCAATCGGATATACCCAATAGCGCACTGTGTCGTTAGAGTGCATATAGAGTACTTGTCGTTCTTTGGCAAGCGTCAGAAGACCACGTTGGCACAGGTTGTAGATGATTTGGTAGTGTTCGGTGTTATCCCAATACTTCGGCTCGCTCTTCAACTGGCTCACATCGGTGGCATCGAAGTTCGGATTCGGTTTCTCGGTTGTACTCTCGCGACGCATATCTCTGATAGCATCTTCTATCTTCCAGCGCGTGTAGCCATAGAAATTCTCGAAAGCCTCGTCGGCTGCTTTGCGTTTGCCGATGGTGTCTGTGCCGGTGTAGGCATCATACCAGATGTCGTCAAACGGGTAGCCTTTCAGCCAATCGCCTTTGGCGTAGGCTTTCATCTCGGTCAGTTTGCCATCTACATCCACTTGGTCGGTTACCAATATCTCAATCGGATAGAGGTCGTTGGCACAATGCCCCGTAGTGGGGTAGGTCTCGCCGTTGAAGGTATAGGCAGTCTTCTCATACACAGGCAGTTTGGTACGCATAGCGCAAGAAGCGTGGTCTAAATCGTCTGCCGCATAGGCGGTCTGTACTTCGTAGTCTTTCTTGCTATCCAACAACGACCCGTTCACCAACTGAGCAATATACATCACCCAACGCGGGTTATTCATATCTTCTGTCCAAATATATTTCACGCAGACGGTATCGTTCGTGTATCCGCTCATCTCAGCCGCGAACTGACTGACAGAAGAACATTTTTCCTCGTCAGTTGGTTTATAATTCGCTGTTGGCATTTGTATCCAACCATACGTAGCATTTTTATTGTTGTAGTAGTTGGTTACGACAGGTGCTTTGTCGGTTTGGTTGTAGATACGATAATACAAGGTCTTGCCAGCATAGCCTTCGGTGAGTAGAGTATAGTCCACTTTTATCATCGTTACCAACGAGTCGTTCAAGGCTCCGCGCTTACACGAAGTGGTGGCTTGGTATGCCCCCAAAGGCAGGCGGGTGGCGTAGAGCATCACGTCATCCACCAGGAAGTCGTTGCCACTATTGGTGGCGGAGTAGTTGTAGATGGTGATACGCGACTCTTCATAGTCGTGGGCACTCACCACAGGGAAACGGATTTGAAGCCATTGACCACCATAATCCAATCCGATTTCGCCCGTATAGAACGAACCGGCTGCTTCCCATTTACCGCCCGGGTTGCGTCCTTCTACGTCGAAACGGAATATAGGCGGGCGACCATCGCCCTCATACTCTTTTGCAGGGTTGCATATCCATGCCGAACAATAGAGTTGCTGTCCCGAACAAATTTTCGCATTCGTGGAGAGAGTTACCACCTTTCCGGGGCGTTGAGAACCATCCACATATAGGCAATATCCGTTCTCCGCTCCGCCGTGTTGTTCGGTAGGTTTCAGCCAATCTTTCCCCTTTACAGCATTTACGATAGCGTACTCGCCATAGAAAGGGAACGGAGGTTTGTTGTCTTTTAAACGTTGGCTGTTGCCATTAACAACAGAGGCGGGGTAGCAAAAACCAAAACTACTCTCTTCGGCATCAAGAGGCTTGTCGTATAGCACCATATTTGTAGTGCCGGGTTTGTTGTAGTTGAAATCCTTCTCCGCCAAGGGGATATATTCGGTCTCAATGGTGCTGCGACTAATCAACTCTTTTGCACTCGGACCATATTCCGATTTTTTTACGTATGTTACTTTCCAGCGTGCCAAGCAAATAGGTTTGTTGCCGTATATATTCCCATCTTCTATTTTCAATTCGTATTTAACGGTTCCGGGACTATTACTTTTAACAGGAATATAATCGGAACCAGATTTATAGGTTGGAGTACCTTTTTTTACATTGTTTTCATAGAGAACTACTTTCACGCCATCTTTCATTGACAAACGTGTCATTTGTTTCTGACCATTCTTTTGGATATAAAAATAGTAACAAAGGTCGCTGGGACGATTTGCATAATAAGGGTTGGCATGTGCATATAGCGTTTTCAGTAACACCTCTGTTCCGACAGGCGCAATGTATGTATAATTCTCAAAATACTTTCCGTCTATGCACTTTGCCAATGTATCTGCCATTTCTTTGGCAGGGTGCAAGTGGAAAATATGCCGATAGGACAAAGTCGGCTCACGGAATACATTGTCAGTCGTCCCCGTTTGCCATGCCTCTTTGTAGTCGGTGTAGTTGGATACATCGCAGGCTATATCGCGGTATGTAGGATAACCTGATTTATCGGGATTCCAACCGTTCACGATAGGCACCAAGAGACGAGGACATTCATAATAAACTTGTATATTATATGTTGGCTTTTCGCTATCATCATCTTTTAACTGACGATCGCTTATTAAACTATTCGCATCTTTTTTGTCCTTCATGGCAAAATAGAGTCCGTGTGAATCGTTGGCTTCATTATTAATGGGGTCAAACTTAACCTCTTTATCTGTGCCGGTCCATAATCTTGCACGATATATATATTTCAACGGCACACGTTTCCAGAAATTCGGATGCGTTTTCATTGTTCCGTCGGATGCAGTGTAGTACTTTGGGTTTGCACCGGTATGGTAGTCATACCAACGCATATAACCAAAGAAGTTACGTTCGCGCAAGCGAAGTTCCACTTCTTCGCCATCATGGTAGTATATAGTAGTCTCTGTGGTATGAACTTTTTGACGTCCATCGCTGCCCAAGGTGGTATAACCCCAACCGCCTTGAGGGTCAAATTTAATATCACCCGCCGTGTGTCGTCCGTCTTGGAACAGACGTGTCTCCACTGCGTAGATTTGTCCTGTGGTTGTGTTCGTGTATGCCGAATGTAAGATACCTAACCGCGAGTTGGCACCTTCGTTCTGACCGCATTGGATAGTTATCTCGGCATCTGTCTGGCTCGTTATATTCAGCCACTCGGGCTTGTCCGTACTTCCCTCTTTCTGCAACGATACTTGGCGTTCCACTTTCTGGTTATATGCCGCCGTACCGGGAATCAGTTTTGTTGATTGGATGATGGTGGTGTAGGACGGAACAAGATAGCCCTTTGTATCATATAGGTCAATGTGATGGCTCTCTACAACACTATCCAATTTCACCGTCAGAGTCCCCCCTGTAGCCGAAAAAGTGTGTTGTGTCGGAGTAATGAATGGTTCCAAAGTCTCTTCTTCCAAATAGTGGCGGGATTCGCGAATCATTGGAAACTCGCGGGTAGCCACCGTTTTGCCATCTTTGGTTACGGTCATCTTCACCAAATCGGTAAAGTTTGCCCAACCTATGCCCTTTACCCACCAGTTGAGCGGACTCGTCCCCAGTGGAGTAACTTTGATAATCCATTCTGTATTACTATTCTCAATCAACTCCGCTTTCATCATCTCTCTTGGTGAATCTTGATACGATGCGGTTTGAGAGGTAATGGTGTTATACGCACCTGCCTGGTAGGTGGAGTTTTCAATCTGAGTTACATCGGTATGGCTGAAAGGGATATAGGTTGTTGACGGATCGTTGTGGGGTGGTTGGTTCAGTATATCACCGCCAAACAAACACCAATTTACGCCAAATGAATATCCTTTGCTCTCTAATGTGTTGATATTATCCTCTATGGTTACTACCTCGTTGATATGTAGGTTGTCATAATTCAGTCGTTTTCCCGGCACGCTGTGTATGTAGGTGCTGTCTGCCAACTTGGGCCAAATCGTGATTTGGCACTCTTGCGCACCTGCGTCCCCTTGTGTAAATGCGAAGTAGTTGGTCCCTGCCGGTAACAATGCGTCTAATTCCAACGACAGACTTTTGTGCTCACTCCATTTCTCGCAATACATCGGGTCGATGACAATGCCTGTCACATCTTTGTTGTACGTCCATTTCGCCGCCTGTTGGTCGAAATAGATATAAAACGCCTCTGTCCCGTTTAGGATAATGGGGTAGGCAAATGTACGCGCGTCCTTTTGATAGTCGAGGACGGTGGTCCATTGGTGGGTGATAAGCGACGAGTGTGCCACATCATCTACCAATCCCCAAACCACTTGCCCGTTTGTTATCTCACATTTCAGCCATTTGCCGGTCTGCAAGTGTTGGTATCGGCGGGCATGGGTGGCGTCGCCTGCCTGAGTCATTACGCGCCATAGCGCAGACGCGTCGGCGTGGCTCTTGTCCACAATCATCGTGCCGTCCACTGCCATATACGCAAAATTGACATCGTAGCGGTAGTAGTGAATCTGTCCGTTGACGCTCTCGGAATAGAAGAACGAACTCCGCCCGATGTGTTCTTTCGCGTAGGTGTCGTAGTCGCTTTTGCTTATCTCGGTGCGTGTACTTGCCGTGGGGAAGGCGAGGCTGACCGTGTCGCCTGTTTGGATAGGCGTACCGGTGGAATTGCCGTTGATTATAAGCGACATGGGAGATGGTGTGTCGCCACCGAAACCGTCGGCAAACACTTTGATTCCTATCGCGCATACGCACGCGCATAAAAAAAGAGACGCATATTTTTTCATACTATTTCCGCTTTGCATAATGAAGAATTTTACTGATTCGTTTCGATTTAATTAACACATAGCCCGCTGCGAATACCAACATCGGTATCATTATGTCGCCTATCGGAGTAATCTGTCCGATAGGGTCGCCACCCGGACGGCGCACATAGCGCGGTCCCATGTCCTCTACTGTTTCCGAATGCGCAATGTTGCCCACCTGACCCACTACCTCGCGGTTGATGGTCAGGAACGAACCGGTTTTGCTTGTGCGCAATTGTTCGGACGCTGCATAAGCAGCCTGACCGGCAATATAGTCATTGCCGGTCAATCCGGTGGTATGTTCTATTCCAAGTCTGTAAAAACTACTTGTACCCGACATACCTTCCTCGCTCCAAGTGGGGGAGGATATAATTTCTGTTGAGAAAAAATCCATAGTTGTTAGTCGGAGTCTTCCTGCCTACCGCGGGAAAACAGGCTTAACAATGGAGGGTCTTCCTTGTTTGTTTCTCCGCCGGTGTAGCGATTTAACTCTACATTAAATTTTATTTGTGTTTTGGCGTCTAAAATATACGTTTGTTGTTATTTTTAGGTCATTTGTCGGGTTACTGGTGGCGTTTGTTGAATTTTTGCACCAATTTGACTTGATATTTATTTACACTTTTGCCCTCTCTTTGTCGTCAGAATACGCTGCTTTGTCATCCGGACTCTACCACTTTATCATCCGGAATTTATTATTTCTCTCCTTTCTTATTTCAAAAAGAAGGCATCTTTGTAATTGGGCTGCAAAGATACGACATTTATTCCAAATAACCAAATTATTTTGCCAAAAAGAACCATCTTTTCGTCAAAATCGTCGTACAAAATACTTGGTTTATTGCAGAAAAAAATAAAGGTCAAATTAGTGGTCAATTATATATAGAGAGAAAAATGTTAAAAAATAGACAAATACAAATAAGGGGAAAAACGTTAATTAGCGTGTAATTGGACGTTAATTTTTTTTCTTCGCCAAATATGGTCAAATATGAA
Organism: Bacteroidales bacterium; assembly: GCA_050872525.1. Lineage (GTDB taxonomy): Bacteria > Bacteroidota > Bacteroidia > Bacteroidales > Paludibacteraceae > Colicola. Next base: position 26,221 of record JBNMHB010000016.1, read on the forward strand.
TCAAATATAGACAAATATAAATAAGGGGACAACAATCAATATCTGTTATCAACAAAAATATGCGCTACGCTTTATATCGAACTGACGTTACATTACGCTCAAAAGACGGTATGAAGCGTAAGGCATGTGCACTTGCGCACTGAGTGCCGTAGCGATACGAAGCCCTGTGGGCTGAGTAGAACTCCAAATTACGGCAACGAGACGGCAACGAGACGGCGAAAAGAGCCGTCCAAAAGAGGTATAAGAGCAGTGAGTGGTAGGGTAGTGGTAGGGGGATAGACAGTATGGGAACAGTAGGGGATAGTAGTGGACGATAGGGGGGCAAACCTAATGGTACAAACACGATTTGTCGCCCTATGTTCCCTTTTGGTACATTTTTTGTGGGAGAAAAAACACCAATGTCTAATTAAAAATTCTACGATGATGAAAAACAATTTGTTTGCTGCTTGTATGGTGGCGTTAGGACTCGCATTGGCGGGAATGTTTGTCTATTTGGGTTTTCGTTGTAATGCCGAAAAAGACCGTGCTGTGGTAGTAAAAGGGCTTTCTACACGCGATGTGCAGGCGGATTATGCCGTCTGGCCACTCTCTTTTGGCGTGCAGAGCGACGACCTGCCTACCGCCTATCGGGAACTCAACAAGGTAACGGAAACGCTGAAGAAATTTTTAGTTCAGAAAGGCTTTTTGGAAACCGACTTGCGTGTCGGCAACACAACCGTGCAAGATTTGTGGAATAATTATTACAGCGACCGTCGTCCCGACTATCGTTATTCGGTAGAAAGAACATTGGTGGTCAGCACCAAGGATGTGGCACGTGTCGTTGCATCGCAAGGGTGTCAGAGTGAGTTGCTCAACAAGGGGATTATCGTCAATTCGCAAGAATGGAATCTCGATTATCAGTTCACCGGACTCACCGAACTCAAACCGTCAATGATTGAGGAGGCTACCAAGAACGCACGCACCGTGGCGCAGAAGTTCGCCGACGATGCCAACTGCTCGTTGGGTAGTATCCGCAATGCCAGTCAGGGACAATTTTCTATCGAGAGCGACCAGTTCCAACCGTGGATTAAGCATGTGCGTGTCGTTACTACGATTGGCTACTACCTGAATTAGGAGCCAGCCTGACCGACTTGCCGTCGCATAGTATAGGATGTGCTTCTTTCAGTGCGTCCGTAAGTTCTTGGACGTTGGTTATCAGATAGATACGCAACGCTATCGAAGACGGGTACCGTGCAAAGTACCTGTCTTTTGTCAGGTACCATTGTATGGATTCGATGGGAAAATGAGCCGTTGCGGCAGTGTGGTATCGGAGTATGGAATGTCCCTGCCGAGGCACCACTTTGATGCCTGTTCGTCCGTCGCGCAGGTGCATTACGCATACCACGCGCCACTTTTCTTCGCCCTCCGCCTGCGCTTGCTGAACGGCGGTAAGTCGCTGAGAGATTGCAACATGGCGATTGCCCTGTTGGTTGATACGAATCATCATCTCCCGAAACAGACGCCCATGCGCGGAGGTGTCGTTGAGGTGATGGTAGCCGATGTAGTAATGAATCATTTCGTGCAAAATCGTATCTTCCACCACCTCCTCGGGCAGGTCAATGCGCGTGTTGATATGCAAAACAAAATCGCTGTTTCTAACCTTGCCAAACACCCCCTTTCGCGTTTTTCTGTACGATACCTTGCCCAAGAATCCCTTGGCATTGCTCAGTCGGACAGGTATTTCCGGCAACGAATTGCCAAAGTACAACTCGTTGTATTCCAGAAACTTACGCTGTATATATGCCACCGTTGCCACCATCTCTCTGCTTCATCGGGTTAATCTATAGACGCGTCTTTTATATCTTCAGTTGGTAGCAATTGGTCTCGTGTAGCACAAATCCCAACGACTGATAGAGTGCATTGGCAGCCACACGTGTGGGGCGGCTGGTAAGGTGTAAACTGCTCAGTTTCAGTCGCTTGGCTTCTGCAATCAGATGTTCCGTCAGCATACGCCCATAGCCTTTTCCGCGACAGACTTCCGACACCACCACAGCCTCCACAAAACCTATCTGTTGCTCTGTGGTGTGCGCCACGCACAAGCACGCCGAGGCAACAATTTGTCCCTCCTCGCGTACTATATAGAGGTGTGCATTTCTATCTTCCACTACTGCTCGCAGGGTGTCTTCGGTGCATCGGCTGCCGTTTGCCAACTCGCCCATCAGTCTATCCAACGCCTGTTGCGCTGCCTCTGAATACGTTTTCAATTCTTCTATCTCCATAGTGCCTTTTATCCAATCATCTTAATCAGGTTACTGCCTATCAACCAGAGCGATACGCCAATCATAACGCATGCCACTATGCGTTGGTAGCGTTTGCGATTGACGGTGCGGATACACCGCATAGCCACAAAATTGCCCACTATCATCGCGCACCCGATACCCAATCCCGACAGAAATATCTCCCACGACATCAGGCTCAGTTTGCCATATACGATGGCTTTCACGATATGCATTGCGGCGGCGGCAGTCGCTTCGCTGGCGATGTATGCCACGGGCGCAAGGTCAAGCGTCAGAAACACCGCCGACGAGAGTGGTCCGCTGATACCCAACAGTCCGTTTATCAGCCCCGTCAGTCCCCCGCCGATATACATGGTGGTAGGCCGTTTGGGCAGGTGCATTTTCCCGCGCAGTTTCTGTATCGCAAACAGAATGAGGAAGATACACAGCACTATCGTCATCGGACCTTTGGGGATATAGGCAAAGCCCAATGCCCCCAGTGCGGTCAGGGGGATGGCAGGCAGCAGAAATCGTCCTACGGCACGCCAGTCGATGCTTTTCCAGCCCATTCCGACTCGGCTGAGGTTGCTCAGCAGTTGGGCAATCGTCGATACC
>JBNMHB010000017.1:0-28669 GCA_050872525.1 Bacteroidales bacterium
AAAACAATGCAAAGGTACAACATTTTTATGCCTTTTGTTGCGCATAGTGCGCAATGATACGGCGGTTGCGCTGCGCGATGAGGAATTTATCTTTTTTCATATTTTATAGGGATTAAAATGGTTGTAAGGTATAACCAAGGTATAACGATAGTATAACGATTGCGGGTCTAACGTAGAGTTAATGGTTTTTAACAGGGAAAAGGGGATTTGCTAATGCCATTAACGATTAATTAACGGGAATTAACGGAGGCAGTCCCTGCAGGTGGACCGGTAGACCGGCAGACCGGCTCTTTTTGTAAACTATATACCCACGCGTGCGCAGGCGGGTGTGTATATATAGAATGAGCCGGTCAGGTGGTCAGGTGGTACCGGTACCTTCTTCCGGTTGTGCGGCACTCCTTATTCCTTGTTCCTTATTCCTTGTTCCTTATTCCTTACTCCTTATTCCTTAAGTCAGGTGGATGTCAGGTGGATATCAGGTGGATATCATTCTTTATTCCTTACTCCTTACTCCTTACTCCTTACTCCTTATTCCTTATTCCTTATTCCTAATTCAATTGGGTGGGTAGGGCTACTACCTTTGTAAACTATATATACCCGCCTGCGGTATAACAGCGGTTTAGTGGTTTTTAACGGAGTAAAAGGGTCTTGCTAATGCCATTAACGGTTAATTAACGGGAATTAACGGAGGCATAGTGAGCGGTTGAGCGGTTGAGCAGTTCATTCTGTATATATACACACCCGTACGCGCGGGTGGGTATATATTAAGAAAAGAGCCGCTCATCTGTTCAACTGCTCGTTTGCCATACGGGCATTGAAATGCTGTTCGGTTTTGATTTCGTCGCTAATACGCTGATATACAATCCATCCGCGCAGGCGTTTTGTACCGATGACCACTTTTTTGAACCCGTGAGCAGATAAGAGCATTCCCAATCGGTTGAGCGTCATAGTCGTTTTGTTGCTCCACATAATCGCGGAGGGGCTGGTAGTTGCGTTCGATGTAGTCGTACACCGCCCGCCAGCGGTTCTCCCTCTCCGCCTGTTTCTACTTTTCCCTAAAAATGCCATATATTGTTGTATAATTCGTTTTTTTTGCTTATCTTTGCCGACGATACGTATCGGGAGGCAAAATAATCAGCAATAGCACCCGTATCAATACTAACCATTAATACTTATTATTATGAATTTAATGTATTTTTTACCCCCCCCACAAGAAGTTTAACAATTGTTCCAGCAATTTCAGCAGCAGTCTGTTGAACATTCGCTCCTTTTTTCTGACATTTGCACTTACCGCTTTGCTCTTTGCCGGCAACAGGGCGGTGGCTGCGGAATGTACTCCGCTTATCTACACCCGCTCGTTCACAGACCGCTCGGTGGGTGATTTTACAATCTTCAGCGAGGCAGGCAACTACTACAGATGGTCTGCCAACCAGTATGGTGCCGTACTCAACGGCTACAACAGCAACGATGCCGAAAGCGATTGGCTTATCTCGCCCGCCTTTGCCCTGTCCGGCTACAAGTCCGCCACGCTGTCGTTCTACCATACCTGCTACAAAGGCACCGACCTGAGCAAAGCAGCAGACTATCTCAAACTGAAGGTGTGTGATTTCGGCTCCGACATCATCAACCAATGGATGAACGGAGAAGCAAGTATCATTTGGGACGAACTGCCTATCAGTACATTCTCGGGTTCCGATTTTGTGCGTGTGGAAATCACACTGCCCGAAGCCTACCTGAAAGACAACGTGTGCTTTGCTTTCCACTACACTTCCGACCCTAACGACAAGCCCCACGCCTACTATTGGGAGATAAAAGACTTTGCGTTGACTGCCGACTGCGAAAGCGGCGGGCAGCAGGAAACGGCAGCGACCTACCTGCCGATAGCCAACACCTTCTACGACTTCGACTTCGACGGCTACAAAGAGGCGGCATACTCTGACAACGGTTATTTCTGTATCACAGACAACCAACTTGCCGGTTTCCAAGTGAAGGAGAAAATCAAAACATCTTTCAACAATCCTATCCGGTTCATCGAGGACATCAACCATGATGGCGTTATGGATTATGTTTCCACCAAGGACTCCTATTCCAATATCACTCTGTCCCAACCCGACGGCACCTATACACAACAGGACAAGAGTGTCTGTGCCACCAATATGGACATCAACGGCGACGGGCGTATCGACTATATCCGTTGGAGCAACGCGAACAAAACCGTCAGTTACTATATCGCCCTGCAGCAGCCCGACGGGTCTTTCCGCGAACAGGCTATGCAGATAATGACCAAGGATCAGTACGAGGCACAGTTCGACCCCGACGCATGGGGTTCCACCGTACATCAGGAATGGAACGGATTGATAGGCGTTACCCCGAATATCGGTCCCATATTCAGCGGCGCATCGCTGGCACAGGCTCCGCGCAGGGACTCCCACCCGCAACGCGCACAGGGTATAGGGCAGCAAGTCCCGTTCCCCACCAAGGTGCTTGACCTCAATGCGGACGGTCTGCTCGACCTTATCAACGAGAACACGGGCGACATCTTCTACAATATGGGGGATGGCAAATGGGTACATACCGCCACCAACGGCGCAGTCTTCACAGCCGATTTCAACAGCGACGGCATTATGGATTTCATCTTTCCAGGAAGCAAACTGCAAACCGCAATCTATCAGGGCAACGGTGTATTCCAAGTGAAAACGCTGTATGAGAACATACAGGTGGATAACGACATCTACTGCTACGACTTTGACAACGACGGCGATGTGGATATACTCGTTACTTTCTCCGCTCCCTACAACAACACCGGTTATGCCTATACGATGTTTTTCCGCAACGACGGCAACAGCAACTTCACCCAGTTGGAAGAACAGGATTACGGAGACAGCCAATTGGCTTTCTCCAACTGCCAGGACATCGACGGCGACGGATATTACGACCTGCTCGCTTTCCGCAGTACCTATAGTTGCACCCGCTACGGTTGCACTATGACATCGCCTGTCAAGGAGGTTGTCTTGTTGCGCGGACAAGCCGATATGACCTTTGCCCAACCGGAGGTGTTGTATTCCATATCAAAGATTGATAACAACGGGAACAGTACAAACATTGACCTTAACGGAGTGAAAATTAATGCCGAAGACCTGGATAACGACGGCAAGATGGAGATATGGGTCAGCGGACTGAACAATTTCGTAGCCGACCGGTTCATTATCCATAAGCCCGATGCCGCTGCCAACACGGCTCCCACACCGCCCGCCAAGCCCGAACTATCGTACAGCGACGGTATCCTGACCGTCAACTGGGGCAACGGTACGGACAGCAAGACGGCCACAGCAGACCTTACTTATGCCTTGCGTATCGGAACGGCAAGCGGCAAACAGGATATCCTGCACGCACACGCCAATGCCGACGGCACACGCCGCAACTACCTGGACGGCAATATGGGCAGATACCACACCTATACGATAGACCTCACTTCGTATATAGCGGACAGTATCTATGTGGCAGTCCAAGCCATCGATGCCCAACATCTCGGGTCGGTATGGAGCGAGGAAGCGGTGGTACGGCACTATGTATTGCCCGTAAGTTTCAATCTGAGCAGCATCTCTGCCAACAAGGGGCAGCCTATCACCGTTACCTTCACTCCCACGGCGGACGGCTATACCCACCTGTGGACAGCCCAAGACGGCGTATGTACCACGACCGATGAAAGCACTGTGCAGATTGTGTTCTCCGCCGCAGGCGAGAAGACCATTACCCATACCCTCACCGCTCCCGACGGACGTGTGGTACAGGCGACCCAATCGGTTATGGTGAATCCAAACGGTATAGGCACTCCTGTCCCGATAACCAATGATATATACTATTCACTGATAGGTTCAGATAGTGACAACCAATATGCCAACCTGTTCGACTACAACTTCGACGGCTATTTGGATATGGTGTATAACAATGTTGTGAGCAAGGGAGGCGAGAACTATACGTTCAGCAAGGCAAGCGGAATATGGAATACGGGGCTGGAGATGTATAGCAATGAATGTTTCTGGTACGACTGGACGCACAACGGTGCCGCAGACCTGCTGACCCACACCGGCAACACCCAAGGCGGTTACTACCTGCCCCACAACGGCACCAACAATATGACCGCCAAGAAATCGGATGCCAATATAGATATGTATTGGGGCGGTTCTAATAACGGAAGATATCGTAAATCGTGGGTGAACACCGTGGACTGGACACACAACGGCTACTATGATGTCTATACCTCCCGCCATGCTGACAACCAGCCGCCTACCAGTTCGTTTGCGGCATATCAAAACGGCTCTTTCGTTGAGCGGGAGATACAGAGCAATGCCGACCCCTATCTATTAGCAGGTGCATTAGGATATATTGATAATAGAAACACCCGATTTATTGCGGATATTGACCACGACGGCTTTATGGATGGGGCTATACTGCACTACTACGAGTCTCCGTACAGCGACTTGGCGGTAATGCTCAACAAAGGCAATCTGTATTTCGAGCAACTCATCATTCCTTTTGCTCAAGAGATAGCCAGCCCCGGTACGGTGTCGTACAACTATATGCACGATATGCAAAATGCGCAACTCATCGACCTGAACAACGACGGGTACTACGACATCTTTGCCGCCCGCTATGCCGATGGCGCACCGTATATCCTATGGAACAACCAAAATCAATCGTTCTCTGCGCCCGACCTACTGCCGCTCGGCGACCTGTCTGCGTTCATGACAGGCCTATACGGAATAGCCCCTTATCAGTTTGCCGACTTTGACAACAACGGCTACACAGACATCATTTCGCTCCAACCCAACCCGAAGATGGGGGAGAATATATACAATATCTATGTGCATTATATGGGCGAAAAAGGCATTATCCAACAAGGGTTCCTGCTCCAATCCGCTACTTCGTTCGGTTATTTCCGACTGCTCAATATGGCTGCCGGAGGTATGGCTATAATGGCCAATGCCACAGACAACACGAGCAAGCATTGTCTCTATCCCATTACCGGCATCGACAACCAACGCCCCGCTGCTCCGACCGGACTGCGTGCCGTACAGACCGACGAGGGGCTGCTCATCGAATGGAACGCCGCACAGGACGACCGTACCCCCGCCGCACAGATGCGCTACAACCTGTCGGTCAAGCGTGCAGGACAGACCGGCAACGGTGCCTACCTCATCTCGCCGCAGAACGGAGGCAACGCCAATGCCGCCTATATGCCGCGCTACCACTACCAGTCCGCCACACGTTTCCTCATCCCGCAATCGGAGATAGAAGTGGGCGAATACGAGATAAGCCTCCAGTCAATCGACCTGCAGAACGCTATGAGTCTGTTTGCCGACCCTGTTACGGTGAGTGTCTCTGCCGTCAGCCGTTTCTCTGCGCCCACATCCGTCTGCCTGAATGACAACGCCACGTTTACCTACACGGGTACCCAGCAGACCGCTACGCCCGTTTGGGATTTTGACGGCGGTATCACAGACTCCGGCAGCGGCTATGGTCCCTATCAGGTACACTGGACAACGGCAGGTACCAAGACCGTCCGCCTCACTATCAACGGCGAGATTAGCGAGCGTATGATTTATGTGGAAGACTTCGCTTCCGACTACACGCTGCCCGCTTACTACATCAACGACGGCACCACCGCTCTCCACCTGCCCGCCGATGCTGTTTGCTCATGGGCGGCACGGTACGAAGACGATACCGACTTCGCACCCCTCAGTGCTTTTGCAGGCGTCATAGAGATTACAGGCGACCAACTGACCCTCCGCCACCCTACGGGGAACAAAGACCTCTATCTGCAACTCACGCTCACCAACGACAACGGGTGTCAGACCACACAGGAGCAGCGTATGCACGTCATCGGGCAGGACCAACTGCCGCAACTCACCATCGTTACCCCCGATGCGGACGGCAGGAATGTACTGACGTGGGACGTTGCCCCGCTGACCTATCTGACCGAGGTGCGTATATACAAAGAGACCAACCGCCGCAATCAGTTTGTCGAACTGTCTGCCGTACCGGCAAGCGCAGGCACCTATACCGACCACACTTCCGACGCCTCTACCAAAGCCGAGCGATACTGCATAGCAGGCGTACTGCCCGACGGCACACTCACGCCGCAAAGCACACCGCACCGCACGCTGCATCTCACTATCAACAGGGGTATGCAAAACAACACGTGGAACCTGCTCTGGAACGACTATACGGGAGCCGATATAGCCACATACAACATCCTGCGCGGTGCGTCTCCCGAGACCCTCGCACAGATAATCTCCCTCAGCGGCGGCAACACGTCCTATACCGACCGTACTCCCGATGCTTCCGCACCGCTCTATGCCATTGAGTATGTGCTGGACAACGCTGCCGCACAGAGTGCGCCGCGCCGTATAATGCAGCACCTGACGGCGGCTCCGCGAGGCACATCAAACGTGGTCAGCAGCAATGAGGCACGCAAGGTGGTCTATGCAGAACGAATGTCCGTCCTGTCGGCAAACAACTCCTATACCACTACCACCGACAAGACCTCACTCTTCCTCTACGTAGAGATATTCCCCACCAACACCACCTACAGGACGGTGCGTTGGGACATCATCAACGGCAGCAATCTGGCGACTATTGACGACAACGGACTGCTCACTGCCCGCACCCCCAATGCAGGCGGCATGGTTACCGTCCGTGCTACCACTACCGACGGTACCAACCTGACGGCGACACGACAGATACAGATAGCGGCTGTCAGCGGTGGTATCACTACCGACTATTCCGTTACCAACCTGCAGAGTGTCATCAACGGGAAGACCATTACCTTGACATGGTCAGCACAAACGATGGCACCGATGTATCATATTACCGCAACCCACCTTGCTACCAACACACAGGTCATAAACGCCTTGTGGTCGGGCAGTATGAGCCTCACGGAGACCCTGACGGAGACGGGCGAGTACCGCTGGAGCGTACAGGCATTGTCCAATGACTACAAACCCCTGTCGGAAACAGTATATGGCACATTCACTATTTTCGAAACCGCTATCAGCAATATCCCTGCGGGCGACACCACCGCTGTCCGCAAGATACTCCGCGACGGACAAGTGCTGATTCTGCGTGGTGGCAGGACATACACCCTAATGGGAATTGAGACAGAGTAAATATGGCATAAGCAAGGAGCAAATGTCCGTAGTACGACATAGGTGTTCTGTATTCCTCAGATAAACACAACTATCTCTATCGGAAGCGGCTGTCTGACAACCAAGTCAGGCAGCCGCTTTCTTTATGTATCTGCCTCTTGCGTATGTCGTTTTTTTTGCGTAACTTTGCGGGCTTTATGAGAACACACAAATTATGCTATGGCAAATGCCGAAGACGAAAGCGGCAAGTACAATGGTCAGGGCGGATTTGCACGGGTGGGATTGGATATTAACGGACCCACAAGAAAAAATATGCATATAGAGGAATTGGAGGAACTGATGGCTATGCACCCCGAAGTGGAAAGCGGGTGCAAAGAACTGAGTAAAAGCAATGGGAAACACCTGTTGCTCAGCGGTTTACACGCCTCAGCCCGAAGTATGCTGCTCGCTGCCATCCAACGCAAAATAGGGCAATCGGTGCTTGTGGTGATGGACAATGCCGACGAAGCACAATATATGTACAGCGACCTGAACACCATCAACCTGCCCGACGAGACGGGGGCGAAAGTGCTGTTCTTTCCCGTGTCGAAACGGAGACGGCAAGGCGTGGATGAGGCGTTGGCAATACAAAGGACGGAGACACTCAGCCAATGTACAATGAACAATGCACGATGTGCAAATGACACACAATCCACTCACAATACGCGCGTGATAGTAACCTATCCGGAGGCTATCATAGAATGTGTGCCTGCGCCTAAGGCATTGGAAGACAATACCTTATATCTCAAAGCAGGGGAAGAGATACAACAGAGCCGCTTGACGGAGAAATTGGGCGAATTAGGATTTGAGCGGGTGGATTTTGTGTACGAACCCGGGCAATATGCCGTGCGAGGGGGGATTGTGGACGTGTACAGTTATTCACACGACGACCCGTTCCGATTGGATTTCTTCGGCGACGAGATAGACTCGATACGCAAATTTGACATAGAGACCCAGTTGTCGAAAGACAAGGTGCAGCAGATAGACATCGTCGGGGTAACATCAGGGAAAGAACAGGGAAAAGACTATACGATTGCGGACTACATCGGCGGCGACACAATATGGGCAAGCAACGATTTCTCGCTTCTGTTTTACAAACTCGGCGGGCAGACCGGCAGCGCGGAACTGAAAGAAAATGATTTGGCGGATATGCTCAAACAGCGTTTGGCGGAGACAACGACCATCGAACTGAGCGAAAAGAGTTATTTCGGGACCTATTCGCATATTGCTTTTGACACCCTCCCCCAACCTGTATTCAATAAGAATTTTGACCTGCTGACCGATGACCTGCGCGGGAAAATAGCCGAGGGGTACAAACTGTATATCCTTGCCGACCAGAAAAAACAGACCGACCGTCTGGCTGCCATCTTTGAGGATATAGCCGGCGAGCCAATCCGGTTTGTGGCAGTGGACAAGACCTTGCACGCAGGATTTGTGGACAAGGGTCTGAAAATATGTTGCTACACCGACCACGAGATATTCGAGCGTTTCCACCGCGTGGCCCTCACCAGCGAGAACGCACGACGCAGCAAAGCCATCATCACACTGAAAGAAATCAATCAGTTGCGCATAGGCGACTATGTGGTACACAGCGACCATGGTATCGCCCGCTTCGGGGGATTGGTAACGACCCCCGTGAACGGCAAACCGCAAGAGATGATAAAACTGATTTTCCGCGACGGGGATTGTGTGTTTGTGTCGATACACAACCTGCACCGAATATCGAAATACAAAGGTCGCGAGGGGTCAGAACCGACCATCTCCAAATTGGGTTCAGGGGCATGGGAACGCCTGAAAGAGCGGACCAAGGACAAGGTGAAAGATATTGCCCGCGACCTTATCAAACTATACGCCACACGCAAACAACAAAAAGGATTCGCCTACACGCCCGACGGCTATATGCAACACGAGTTGGAGGCCTCGTTCCTCTACGAGGATACCCCCGACCAAGCCAAAGCCACCACCGACATCAAACATGATATGGAGAGCCCGATGCCTATGGACCGATTGGTGTGCGGCGATGTGGGATTCGGCAAGACCGAAGTGGCAATGCGGGCAGCATTCAAGGCTGCCACAGACGGAAAACAGGTGGCGGTATTGGTACCGACGACGGTGCTGGCTCTACAACACTACAACACTTTCCGAGAGCGCATGAAAGACTTTCCCGTGCGAATAGAATATCTGAGTCGAGGCAAGACAGCGAAAGAGGTGCGCGAACTATTGGCAGACCTTGAAGCAGGAAAAATCGACATACTGATAGGTACGCACAAGTTGGTGGGGAAGAACGTGAAATGGCACGACTTGGGACTGCTCATCATTGACGAGGAACAGAAATTCGGCGTGGCAGTGAAAGACAAACTGAAGAGCCTGCGGACGAATGTGGACGTGCTGACACTGACGGCAACGCCTATCCCGCGCACCCTGCAATTCTCATTGCTCGGCGCACGCGACCTGAGTGTGATGACTACCCCTCCGCAGAACCGCTATCCCGTTCAGACTGAGTTGATTACGCCCGACGACGAGGACATCATCAAAGAGGCTATCGAACTCGAAATGCAACGCAACGGGCAGATATTCATCGTCAACAATCGCATTGAGATGTTGGAACGTATCGAGCGCAAGATACATGCGCTCTGTCCCGAAGCACGGATTGTGGTGGCACACGGACAGATGCCCACCGAAGAAATGGAGAAACGGTTGGAGGATTTTATCAACTACGACTACGACATTCTGCTTTCGACCACGATTATCGAGTCGGGAGTGGATATCCCCAACGTGAATACCATCATCATCTATTCGGCGCAACACTACGGATTGGCTGACCTGCACCAGTTGCGCGGGCGTGTGGGACGCGCCAACCGGAAAGCCTACTGCTATTTGGTGGCACCGTCGCGAGAACTGCTGACGGAAGATGCACGCCGACGATTGGACGCCCTATCCACCTTTGCAGAATTGGGGGCGGGATTCAACCTCGCCATGCAGGATTTGGACATTCGCGGAGCAGGAAACCTGCTTGGCGCAGAACAGAGCGGGTTCATTGCCGACCTCGGATACGAGACCTATCAGCGTATTCTGAATGAGGCGGTACAGGAGTTGAAAGATGAGTTGCTCAGCGCAGACGACGCCCACGAAAACGCCAAACTGCTATTGGGCGGCAATAGCGAAAGCAGGAAACTATGGGTACAAGACAGTCAGTTGGAAAGCGACCTGCCATTGGGCTTTCCCACTGATTATGTGGAGAATATATCGGAGCGTATATCCCTCTATCGCGAATTGGACAGCCTGCGCAACGAGGACCAACTGACCGAATTTAAGAAACGTATGATAGACCGCTTCGGACCTATGCCCGAAGAGGCGGAAGAGTTGCTGAATGTGGTGCGCCTGCGGTGGATTTGTTGTCGCTTGGGCGTGGAGAAAGTGCTGCTGAAAGGCGGACGGTTGGTGCTGTATTTTGTGCAGAACGACGACCGCTATTGGCATAGCGAGGCATTTGGCAAGATTATCACGTTTATCGTCAATCGGGCACAGAGATGTCAGTTGGTGGAGGAAAAAGACAAGAAAGGCAAGCCGACCGGACGGCGATACGCAAGTATCCTGCAAGTGCAAACCGTATCCGGTGCCATACATCTGCTGAGCAAAATAGAAAATGAAATTTAACACAACAATGCACAAAAGGCATCTATTATATATATTGTGTACGTGGTTGGCGATATGTGTTTCTGCCCTTGCACGTGCCATCAACGTGAAGGAACTCGCCGATTCGCTCAACCTGCACTACAACCGTTTTTTCTACCCCAAGACGCCTGCGGGCGACACGATTGCGCCCGTGTTGGCGCGTTCTGCCACCGTGTGGGTACCACCTGTGCGAGTGAGACAGATGCGTGTGAACGGAAGCACAGTAACCGTGCGTACCAATGCCACGCTCGGCGGGGTAGTGTTCACGCCGGAGGAACTGAAACAGATGCGGCGGGATGTCAGCAGATGGGTATTAGGGCACGAGCGGGGAAAAGTGAGTATCTATTCCGAGAAATACGAACTGGCAGAGTTGGTACCTACGCGACTCCAAAAACGCAAGGAGAAATACCCCGACTACACCAAACCCGATATCCCCTGTATCGACTGTGCCGAAACCAACGAGACCTACAAAAACGGTATGAGTGGCAGATATATCGCCTTGTGGGCAAGCCATGGCACATACTATAACGCGCAGAAAGACAGTTGGATATGGCAACGTGCAACGATGTGGACCACCGTGGAGGACCTGTACTCCACAGAGTATGTGCGCCTGATTAGCAAGATGATAGAAAACGCGGGAGGCGTCGTACTGCAACCCAGAGCGCGATTTGAGGGAAAGAATTTCCGCAAAAACACCGACGGGACATGGTGCCTGACCGAAGATAACGCCGGACAAGAGACAGGGCGGAGCGGATTGCCACGCCGGACAGAGGCAGCACGCTATTGGTTGGAAGAAGCAGGTTTTCCCGATAGCGTTTGGAGACAATCCGACGACGGAAACGAGTATATCGAGGACTTGCGGAGTCGCGGACTATGGGTGAACTACCTGACCGGCGGCAGCAAAGCCAACCCCACACAAGAGGGATTGGGCATACCCGTGGACGTGTGCCTCGCGCTACATACAGACGGATATGACGCCTTGGACGACACCACCATCGTGGGGACATTGGCGATATATACCGACCACGATGACACGGGACGGAAGACCTTTGGCAACGGTGTTTCGCGTATGCTGAACCGAGACCTGGCGGACTATGTGCAGACGCAGGTGGTGGAAGACCTAAGGCAGACCGTTGCCCCCGAATGGACACGCCGACAACTGCTCAACGGCAACTATTGCGAGTCGCGATATCCGGTGGTGCCATGTGTGCTATTGGAACTGCTGAGCCACAAAAATATGGCAGATATGCGCTACGGACTGAACCCTGAGTTCAGAATGATTGCCGCGCGGGCGGTCTATAAAGGGCTGTTGAGATACCTGCATGAGCAGGACGGACGAAAAGTGGTGGTGCAACCATTGGCGGTAAAACAACTCAACATACGACTCCCCCTTACCCCCTCAGAGAGGGGGCTGGCAAATACGGATATTGTGCTGTCTTGGAAAGATACTTTTGACCCATTGGAACCGACTGCCAAAGCGACACATTATTATATATACGCGCGCGCGAATGACGGCGAGTGGACCGAAAAACGGGCAGAACACAACCATATAACGCTGCCTTTGGAACGTGGAAAACGATACGATTTCTATGTAGTGGCAGCCAACGCCGGCGGCAGGAGCCTGCAAAGCGAAGTACTGAGCGCGTACTTTGCGCCCGACACAGACGCACCCACCGTACTGATTATCAACAACTTCAACCAAGTATATGGTCCGCAATGGTTTGCCGATTCCACCTACGCGGGGATTGTACCCAACACTTATGCGGTAGAAGACAGACTGAGCATTACCTACCTCGGCGAGCAACAGAATTGGACCCGCCAAAGCGCATGGCAGGACGACGACAACTGCGGTTGGGGAATGTGCTATCGCGACTATCAGGGTACTGTCGTGGTGGGCAATACGCACGACTACCCCACCCTGCACGGGCGTGTGTTGCAACAGTTGGGGTATTCGTATATCTCGACCAATGCGCAGGCACTGACAACCATCGACAGCACGTTTGCGATAGTGGACGTGATTTGCGGAAAAGAACGTGCCGGAGACAGTACGGCCGTGCTGCCAAGACCATTGCAGGAGGCGATACAACAGTATTTGAGCCAAGGGGGGAAAGTGCTATTGAGCGGCAGTTATTTGGGCAGCGGAATGGCACGTCCTGAAGACCGGCTATGGGCGGAAAAGGTGCTGCACTACGGATTGGCAGCAGAGAAGGCGACACGGAGCGGGCGGATTCAATGCACCATGCACAACACACAATGCACCATCAGGACCAAACCGAATAGTGCGGGGCTGTTTGCAGAGGCGGCAGAGGGACTGAAACCGACAAGCGAAGGAGCGCAACGGATAGCGATATATCAGGATATGCGCGTGGGGGCAGGGGTGCTTTGGAAAGGCGTATCCACCTGTTATCCACCTTATATCCACCTTACTTCGGCTACGCTTGTATGGGGTTTCCCTTTGGAGGCTGCCGAGGATTTTGAAACAATATACAAATACAGCATAGAGCAACTAATGACCCCTCCCGCACCACCGCAGGAGACGGTTATTGCAAAAGGCAAAAACAAGAAAAGATGAAAAAGAAGAACTTACCTCTCATAGAAAACGTAGAGATAACGGGTATTGCCGCCGAGGGCAAAGCACTGACACGTATCAACGACATGGTAGTGTTTGTGCCATATTGCGTGCCGGGCGACATAGTGGATTTGCAGATTACGAAAAAGAAACACTCGTTTATGGAAGCGCGTGTGGAACGCCTTGTACGCCCGTCGGAGCGACGCTGCGAGGCGGTTTGCAAGCACTATGGCACATGCGGCGGTTGCAAATGGCAGATACTGCCCTACGAAGAGCAACTGCGACACAAACAACAACAGATAGAGGACAACCTGACCCGAATAGGCAAAATAGAACTGCCCGAGATAAGTCCCATTCTCGGAAGCAAGCATATTTATGAATACCGCAACAAGTTGGAGTTCACTTTCTCCGACCGCAAATGGTTGCCGTGGGACGAAATTGTAGCAGCAGGGGGATTGGAAAACATCGATTGCTCCTATGGCGCAGGGTTTCATATTCCTAACTGCTTTGACAAAGTATTGGATATTGAGGAATGTTACCTGATGCCCGAAATCAACAACCGCCTGCGCAATGGCATACGCGACTATGCACGCACACACGGACTGAGTTTCTACAACGAGCATACCCATCAAGGACAGTTGCGGACACTTATCATCCGCTCGAACCACCAAGGCGAGATTATGCTCATTGTCTGCTTCGGCGAGAAAATCAACGATGCCTGCCGCGGGCTGATGGATTGGCTGCATAGGGAGTTCCCCGAAGTGGTGAGCCTGCTGTATGTGGAGAACGAGAAGATGAACGACACCATCGGCGACCAGGAAGTGCGCGTGTGGGCAGGACAAGACCATATAATGGAGCAGATGGAGGACTTGCAATTCAAAGTGGGACCGAAAAGTTTCTACCAGACCAACACCGAGCAGGCATACGAACTATACAAGGTGGCGCGCGATTTTGCGGGACTGACGGGTAACGAATTGGTTTATGACCTCTATACCGGCACGGGTACGATTGCCTGTTTCGTGGCAAAGCAGGCACGCCAAGTGATTGGTATAGAGTATGTTCCGGAGGCAATAGAGGACGCCAAAGTGAACGCCGCCTGCAATACTTTGGACAACACGTTGTTCTTTGCAGGCGATATGAAGGATATACTGAACAAGGATTTTATTGCCCGATACGGTCGCCCCGATGTGATTATCACCGACCCGCCCCGCGCGGGCATGCACGAGGATGTGGTGAACACCATTCTGTTTGCCGAGCCGCAGCGGATAGTGTATGTGAGTTGCAACCCCGCCACACAGGCACGCGACCTGAGTCTGCTGGACGAGAAATATAAAGTAGTGGCGGTACAGCCGGTGGATATGTTCCCGCATACGCAGCACGTGGAGAATGTAGTGCTGCTCAAGAGACGCCACTAATACGATTTGAAGGACTGTCCGCTTGGGCAGTCCTTCATTTTATTTCGCGCTTTTGCGTCTGTTGCACTCGCGGCAGAGCATTTGGCAGTTGTCCGCCACCGTCCGTCCGCCCTTTGCCCAAGGGGTGATATGGTCGGCTTCCATCTCCTCTATCTCGAAATGCTTGCCGCAAATTTTGCATATACCTTGCTGCCGTTCATACACTTCGCGGCGCGTGTTGGCGTCGAAAGCACGGATACCGAGGTGGTGTTCATCGCCGTCGAACACATATCGGTAGATGCCTTTTTTGTTCTCCACGTCGGAGTCCGCCATCAGTTTTGCCACGCGCTCTTCTATCTCGTTGGGGTTGACGGGGCTGTCTTTGTATTGGTTGTAGATGTTGCCCCAATCGATACCTTTCATCTCGCGGCGGTACTTGTGAAACGCTGCCTGCACCCAACTAATCACTTGCTGAAAATAGTACCACAATGCGCCCGCGTCGGTGTCGGAGATACTGTGTCGCGCCATATAATCTTCTATCTTGTTGTCTGATATCCAGCGCAATACGGTTTCCAAGTAGTCTTGCTGGATAGGTGAGCCCTGCACATATTTGTTGCCCATCAGGTACGCGCCGCAGTTCGACTTGGAGAAGTAGCGTTTGGCGTCCGACAGCCATGGCGAGGCATACACAGCGTTGAGCAACTCTTGGTTGGTCAGCCGTTTGCCTGCAATGTTGATGGTCTTGAACCATTTCAGTTTCTCGCTGTCCGTCCCTTTGCACAGATACACGCACAATTCGTAATCTAAAATTTGCGCCTGTTGGTCGGCGGGGAGATTGCCGAAATAGTTGAACATATATGCAAAGTCGCCATTCACATATTGGCATATCGAAATCGTCCGTTGTTGCCCGTCGATGATTTCGTAGGTGCAGTCCTCGCGCACTGCCCAATACATCACGTTGAGCGGGTAATGGTTTGATACTGTGTCTATTACCGCCTCGCGTTCTTTGTCGTTATAGACAAACTCGCGCTGATACGGCGGACGCACGTCCAACTTTCCGCCAAAGGCTTTCACACCTGCCTCTTGGTTATCGACATACCCTTCGGTGAGTTGCCGAATAGTGATTTTTTGTTCTTTGATTTCCATATTGCTCTCTGTTTTTTGTTTCTCATGTCTCCATTTATAGCCATTAAAAGACCATTAAAAAGTCTCCGTTAATGTCCGTATAATGAACCGTTAATGCTTTTGCCGGGACGTGAAGCGAATCCTCAAAAAGTGCTTTTTGTTAAGATTTCCCCATTGTTTCCCCGCCATTCCGTTTCCCTGTAAAACGTTATAGGATGGTTATAGGATAGGCTACCCTTGCACAACCGATAAAACGTGTCAAATTTTAAGATTGGCATTTTTTCTTCCTGATAAGAATACGAAAATAGGGAGACTTCCCATTTACTGTCAAATCCTTATCGTCATCCCCCTTGCGGAATTTAATTATCTCAAACTGATGAGGATTATACTTATGTAAAAATGTAATGGGAACTCCCATAACACCCTCATAATCAAATGGAATATCGGTTGCTTTATTCACATTGATAGCATCATAATTATCGTATTTAGGATAATCTTCGGGAGTATAATGTTTGTACAAAATCAACGCTTCATTTCGTACAGAGTGCTCCATATTTGTAAACCATACCACTTGTGCTACAAAGGCATATTTCTTTCCATTTTCTATTTTGTGACAAGTCGGATAGGAATCGGGGACTTGAAACCAACGATTGCTTCCGTTCATTGTTAAGCCTAACCATAACTTATTTTCTTTAATGAGAGGAAATATCTCCTTGTAAGTGATAGCATTTTGATTTCCAATAATAAGAAATTTTTTGTCATACTCCACCAACTGCGCTACATACTCCCGAAACAGCGAGAATGGCGGGTTAGTTACCACAATATCAGCCTCTTTCAATAGTTCCACGCACTCGGGACTACGGAAATCGCCATTGCCTTTGAGAATGGAAATAACATTTTTATTGTTCTGCATAAGATACTGAATATCAGCCAAGTTGATAGCCCCGTCGCCGTTCACGTCGGTTACTTCGGTTATCTCCACCTTGTAAGCAATTTTCTTCGGGTCATCCACCGTTTCGCCAAAGTCCAGCAGCAGTTCATTGCCCGAAACAGGCGAACCATTGTAGCAAGTGGCAATCAGTTTGCGCAATCCTAACTGATTGAAATTGAGGGCAAAATACTTAAAGAAATTGCTTTCATACGGGTCGTCGCAGTTGCAAAATACGACCTTGTCTTTGAAATAAGGCTTGTAGTTGCGGAGTTCTTTTTCTATGTCCACTAATTGGGTATAGAACTCATCTTTCTTTGCATCTTTGGCTTGTGCCAAGTCTTTCCGTGCCATAGATTGATAGATTTATGCAATGCTATCAATCCGTGCGATAAGAAAAAAGTGAGTCTCTTATCGCGTACCAAGGCAACCCGGCAAGGAGACCTATACTCAACCTAAGAAACTCACACTATACGTGTGAGCATTGCTGTATTGGTTGAGTTAAGAACATCCTTGTAGAACGCCTTTTGTTATTATTTCTGCTTATCTCCTTAAAACTTTGCCGGGTTTTCGGTAACGCGAAATAATAGCCAATGCTGTTAAAAATATGTCGTTGCATCGCCTTTACGATGCGTGGTTTACATAAGCAAATTTGTTTAGTTGATTCATTTAGTATTTTTGTCGGGTTGTAATCTTTACGCACCCTATTGAGTAAAATTACTCAATGGATTGAGTTATTTCAATTACAGGCACAAAGATACTGCTTTTCTGCGAATTATGCAAACAGGCGTTGCGGAATTTATGCCAACTGACCGTATTTGTGTCATTATGGCATAGTTGTTGTGCGATTTTTGGAAAAATGTATTTACTATGAAAATCGTTGTATTTACCGGCGCGGGTGTGAGCGCAGAGAGCGGACTCGGGACTTTCCGAGACGCAGACGGATTGTGGGAGAAATACCGCATAGAGGATGTATGCACTCACGAGGCATGGTTGCGCAACCCGCAACTATGTGTGGATTTCTACAACGCACGCCGTCGCGATACACTTGCCGCACAACCCAATGCCGCACATTATGCTATTGCGCGACTCCAACAGGCGTTTCCTGACACACAGATTATCACTCAGAATATCGATGACCTGCACGAGCGGGCAGGTTCGACAGATATTACCCACCTGCACGGCGAAATAACCAAGTTGCGCTCCAACATCAATGACACCGCCACCGTCCCTTTGCAGGGCTGGGAGCAACACTACGGCGACCGGCACCCCGATGGCAGCCTGTTGCGCCCGTATATTGTGTTCTTCGGTGAGAATGTGCCGTATTTTCCCGTAGCATGCGAGATAGCCTCGCACGCCGATGTGATGATAGTGGTGGGCACCAGTCTGAACGTCTATCCGGCGGCGTCGCTGCTTGAATATGTACCATCCACTGCCAAGATATATGTTGTTGACCCGGGACAGCCCGAATTTGGCATTTATCGCGACCGCATAACCCATATCCGCGAAAAAGCGTCGGTAGGTGTACCTGAGTTGGTGGAAGAATTGATTAGCAGATTGTAACATTAGCAGAAGTGAGACTATTATATTAACTACTTCGCACTCATAATTCAAATTAGTATGCTCAACAAACAAAGTTTCAACAAGTCAGTACAGGGTAAACCTGTGCGCCTTTATACCCTGACGGGGGCTCATGGTATGCAAATGACGGTTACCAACTATGGCGCAAAGATAGTCAGTTGGTTAGTGCCTGCCCCCGACGGCGAAAAACGCGATATTGTGCTGGGTTTCAACACGTTAGACGAATGGCTCACGCAAGAAGTTTACTTCAATGGCATCAATGGTCGTGTGGCAGGTCGCATCTCCCATGCTCAGTTCACCATCGACGGCACCACCTATCACACCACCCCTAACAGTGGCGAGCATACATTACATGGCGGCGCACACGGTTTCAACGACAAGGTGTGGGACGTAGTGGGACAAAGCCGGCATAGTATCACATTGCGTTACCGCTCGCCCCACGGCGAAGAAGGTTTCCCCGGCAATGTGGACGTGTATGTGGAGTATTCTCTCTCGCGCGACAATGCCCTACATATCAACTATCGCGCCACCACCGACGCACCTACCACCCTCAATCTTACCAACCACGCCTATTTCAATCTGTCGGGCGAAGGTGAAGGCACCATACGGAATCATACACTGCAAGTATTGGCGGACGAATATATACCCTATAATGCCGATATCCTTCCCACCGGCGAAGTGCTGTCTGTAGAAGGCACACCGATGGATTTTCGCGAACCCACCTTGATTGGCGACCGCATAGACCTCCCATTTTTTGCGCAAGGACGAGGCATCGATAATGGTTGGGCACTCCCCCATTGGAATACGACCAAAAAACACCGCGATATACAAAAGGCGGCTGTGCTACAAGGTGGAGGGCTGACGATGGAGGTCTATACCGATTTCCCCGTTATGCAAGTATATACCGGCAATTGGGTGGAACAACACGTTGGCAAATCCGGCAAGAGGTACGATGTGCAAACAGCCATCAGCCTCGAAGCCGAAGATTTTCCCGATGCTCTCAACCACCCCGCTTTCCCCTCCACCATTCTCCGTCCGGGGGACGAATATCGCCGCGAAACGATATACCAAATAGTCTGATAAAGTTAGCCGTATTCATATTTCTACCACACAAAATAGGCTGCCCGATAGTTTTTTGGGCAGCCTATTTTGTGCGATGTGTGGATTATATATTATGCCCCACATCTATTCTCTGTTAGAGGAAATAGAGACTTATTTTTTATTCAATTTGAGCGTACTTAATTGCTTTTGTACCGCCTCGTCATTGAGGTGCAGACGTTTCGGGTCGCCGATGAAGTATGTGGTATTTTCCTCAGCGCGATTATCCAATTTGCTCGGTATCTGTGCTGCCGAATTTACCTCCGATGTTTCCTCTATATCGGTGTACTTTTTGGTGATACGACGAATGTCATAAGGCTCTACTATACTTTTGAGATTGCCACTGGTATCAAAAGTAGCCTTCAAGCCAAAGTAACGGTCTGCGTTGAAGAAATCAAACCACTCTATTTCTGCAACGTAATTTTTGCTATCATCTTGATTCTCCAACAATTTTGCAGCCTTTACGTTTGCAACATTGTACGACTCTGTTTTTTTGTCGGCATCGAGCATATACATCTGAACACCCTCAAATGCTTCTTCATAGAGGTTTCTGTTCGGTTTTTGAGTGGTATCTTCCATATATGCAGCGAGACCTTTGAAGAAATCACCATATTTCTGCTCGCTTACGAGTTTTCCGGCACGTGCGGTATAAGGTTTATAGTCTCCCTCGAAGTCTTCAATCCAGAAACCACCCGAACCTACATAAAAGCCAGCATGCTTACCTTCGATAATCCAATAAATAGGCACTTCCGCAGTACCGATAAAGCCGGCACCACGGAAACCTATACCATGAACAAAAGTCAAACCTTCATCCCAGAAATAAACACTGGCGTATCCCAACTGGCATTTTGCACTATCGCCACTTGTGAACGCAATATATTTCTCAGTACCGGGAATCATGTCTCCTTTACCGAACAATCCCCAATCACTGATACTGAAGTTTTTTATTGCCAACTCTTCCGCAGACACCACTGTTACGACGCAAGTGGCTTTTGCTATACCAGTCGTAGCCGTAATGGTAGCCTGACCTTCTGCAACACCGGTTACGATACCTGCCTTAACAGTAGCCACTTCCTCGTTATCCGAACTCCACACAACGGTAGCGTTTGCACCGACAGGAATTAGTCGAGCGACAAGACGCGCAGTATAACCAACCCCCAGAGAGAGTGTAGAGGAAGAAATCTCAATGTCGATATCGGCAAGCGATAAGAAAGTGATACTATCCAAATTAGCAAGCGTACTTTTGCCATCTTGCCAAAGATACATTTGCGCCATACTGCTCATACTGATAAGAAGTGCGCAAACAAGAAGTGATAATTGTTTCATGATATTTATTGTTTTATAAATTTAACAACTGTTGAATTGATTTGCAATAAGTATGTCCCTTGCGCAAGATGAGAAACTTGCAAAGTGGCGGTATTTCCCTGCGCAGTAGCAGTCTCAAGCAGTTTGCCCTCGCGGGTATAGACACGCAACGTTGCTCCTTCCTCCAAACCGCTGACAATCAGATGGTCTGCAGTGGGATTAGGATATACTCGGAGAACGTTGTCAGACACTTCTGAGGCGTTGGAAGAAATCTCTGATTCACCAAAAACCATCTTTCGGGTTTGATTCTGTGCTTCTTTGCCTAATATAACCCCCTCTCTATCCATAAGATAGATGGAATCGTTGGCAAAAGTCAGTTTTCCGACTTGTGCAAGGGCAAACGTAAGGTCTTTTCCCGAAAGCCTTTCAATGGTAATAGACGATCCTAATTGGTCCGTTGTTTGCGCAATGGCGACTGTCGATAGGCAAATCGCCATAATTATGTAAAAAATCTTTCTCATAATAAAATGTTTTGGGGATTTAGATTGCAAAGGTATTCCTTTTTTTGCACTTGTACAATTTTTTATACAAAAAAAAGAATATTATTTTGAATTATGAGGATTATGAGATATTACCCAAAATCCAATAGACCTGGGTTTTTGAGCGTATATATCATTGCCATATAATGGATAAAAGACACTCCATCGCAGGGATATAACACTCTGAAATACGATAACAAAAGACCACCTATATATATGTTAGGCGGTCTTTGTTACCAGATAGTATCTGATCTATAAATATCTGATATATAAGATAGTTGCTTACAGGGTCTTGGCTACTTCCACTTGCTCGAAGGTCTCGATGAGGTCGCCTGCGACAATGTCGTTGAACGACTTGATACTCAGACCACATTCGGTGTTCATACCCGCTTCCTTGATGTCGTCCTTGCCATGTTTGAGCGAACTCAACTCGCTGGTTTGTATAACGATACCATCGCGGATAACACGGCATTTGTTGCCTCGTTTGACCTTACCCTCGCGCACGATACAACCGGCGATAGTACCCACTTTGGAGATATGGAAAGTCTGAAGCACTTCCAATGTCGCGGTAACTTCCTCCTTGATTTCGGGCGAAAGCATACCCTCCATAGCGGCTTTGATTTCCTCGATAGCGTCGTAGATGATAGAGTAGATACGTATATCCACTTCCTCGCTGTCCGCCATTTTGCGTGCCGTAGCAGTAGGACGCACGTTGAAGCCGACAATGATAGCATCGGAAGCCGCAGCAAGCAGCACGTCGCTATCCGAGATAGCACCGACAGCACCGTGAATGACATTCACTTGGATATTCTCCGTCGAGAGTTTCAGCAGCGAGTCGGTCAGTGCCTCTACCGAACCGTCCACATCGCCCTTGACGATGATATTCAGTTCCTTGAAGTCGCCAATAGCCAGACGTCGTCCAATCTCGTCCAATCCCACGTGTTTCTTGGTACGGATAGACTGCTCGCGTTGGAGTTGTTCGCGTTTGTTGGCAATCTCTCGTGCTTCTTGTTCGGTAGCCATCACGTTGAACTCATCGCCCGCCTGCGGAGCACCGTTCAGACCAAGAATCGTACACGGTTCACCCGGCAGCACCTCGGTAATCTTCTGTCCGCGCTCGTTGAACATCGCTTTGATTTTGCCGTGGTATGTACCTGCCAATACGATGTCGCCCATACGGAGCGTACCATCTGAGACAAGCAGCGTTGCCACATATCCGCGTCCTTTGTCGAGCGACGACTCGATGATAGAACCTTTGGCACGACGTTTCGGGTTGGCTTTCAGGTCGAGCATCTCCGCTTCGAGGAGCACTTTCTCCAATAGTTCAAAGACACCTTCGCCTTTCTTGGCAGAAATCTCCTGACATTGATATTTACCGCCCCAGTCCTCCACAAGGATATTCATGTTGGAGAGTTGTTCCCTGATTTTGTCGGGGTTGGCACCGGGTTTATCACACTTGTTGATGGCAAAGATCATCGGTACGCCGGCCGCCTGCGCGTGGTTGATAGCCTCGATAGTCTGTGGCATGACAGCATCGTCGGCAGCAATGATGATAATCGCGATATCCGTTACTTTCGCACCACGCGCACGCATGGCAGTAAATGCCTCGTGTCCCGGAGTATCCAAGAAAGTGATACGTTGTCCGTTCTTCAGTTTCACGTTGTAGGCACCGATATGCTGCGTGATACCTCCCGCCTCACCGGCAATGACGTTGGTGTTTCGGATATGGTCGAGAAGCGACGTCTTACCATGGTCTACGTGTCCCATGACGGTAACAATCGGGCAGCGAGGTTCGATATCCTCTTCGTTGATGTCTTCGTCGGCGTTGAGTTCTTCTACCACGTGTGCACTTACGTACTCGGTGGTGAAGCCAAACTCTTCGGCTACAAGGTTGATGGTCTCGGCGTCAAGACGCTGGTTGATGCTGACAAACATACCAAGCATCATACAAGTGCTGATAACTTTCGTAACGGGCACGTTCATCATCACGGCCAGGTCGTTTGCAGTAACAAACTCGGTGAGTTTCAACACCTTGGATTGTGCTTGTTCCACCTCTTTCTCGTGCGCTACTTTTTCACGCTCGAGTTCACGACGTTCACGCTTGTATTTGCTGGTGTTGGTTTTTCCCTTTTGTCCTTGCAGACGCTGGATGGTCTCCTTGATCTGACGTTGTACTTCCTCGTCATCCACCTCCACTTTTACACCTTTTTTCTTGGTGTTGGGTTTACCTTTCTGGTTACGCGCATCATTGATGTCCACCTTGTTTTGCTTGATGCGTTCGCGTTTCCGTTTCTCGGTAGCCTGTTGATTAGCCTGCTGTTGCTGCTGTTGACGTTCCTGACGCTCTTTGCGTTTCTCCTCTTTGGTTTTCTTGGTGGGGTGAGTAGCCTGATTGATACTGCTCAGGTCTATTTTTCCCACTACTTTCGGCGCATTTTTTAGCACAGGTTTCTCCAGACGGAATATCTCCGTCTTGGGGGTACCTTCTGTTTTTTGAGCCTCAGGTGTCTCTTGCGCTTTGTGTTTCGGAGTCTCTGCCGGTTTGTTTTTCTTGACCGCCGCTTTCTGTTCCGCCTCGCGTCGTGCTTGGGCTTCTGCCTCGGCTTGTGCTTTGGCGCGTGCTTCCGCTTCGGCTTGTGCCTTGCGTTCTTCTGCTTCGCGATGCTCCTGTTCCTCTCTTGCCACACGTTCAGCCTCTTCCTTTGCACGTGCTTCCGCCTCTTCTGCGCGTGCTTTTGCCTCTGCCTCCTCTTTGGCTTTGCGCTCGGCGTCAAGGTCTATTTTTCCCACAATTTTGGGTTGTGGTATTTCGGTGGAGACATGCTGAGGTTCTTCCGGTGTCTCGATAGAAACCGTTTGTGGCATCTCGCGTTCGTGGCGTTCTTGCGCCCTGCGTTCTGCTTCCAATTTGAGTGCCATGTCCTTATTAAATTCCTTGGCGAGAAGCAGATATAGGTCGTCATCGATGCGGACATTGGGGTCTGCATTGATTTCCTTACCCTGCTTTGCACAGAAGGTTACGGCAGTGGACATACCGATATTGAGTTCTTTACAAGCCTTGATAAGTTTTATTGCCATGCGAAATATGAGAGTTTTAGGGGTTGTTAATGAGGTATTTGTATCTTATAATCTATACCCTTATCTTGTACATTTCTATATTTTGCAATCAATGTACAAGATGGGTATAATATATATATAGGTGTTGTTTAGTCGTTTGCGAACTCGGCTTCGAGTACGTTGATGACATCGTCGATGGTCTCTTCTTCGAGGTCGGTGCGCTCCATGAGTTCTGCTTTCGGAGTGTTGAGCACTTGTTTGGCGGTATCGAGACCGATAGCCTTGAGCGCGTCAATCACCCATTGGTCGATTTCGTCGTTAAACTCGTCGAGGTAAATATCCGAGTCGTCGCCATCCATCTCACGATAGACATCTATCTGATAGCCGGTGAGCATAGAAGCCAACTTGATATTGAAACCGCCTTTACCGATTGCCAGACTGACCTCGTCGGGTTGGAGGAATACTTCGGCTTTCTTCTCTTCCTCGTTGATATTCATCGACGAAATTTTAGCCGGTGCCAACGCACGTTGTATATACAGGTTGATGTTGCTCGTATAGTTGATGACATCGATATTCTCGTTGCGCAACTCACGTACTATACCATGGATACGCGCACCTTTGATACCCACGCATGCGCCAACGGGGTCGATACGGTCGTCGAATGATTCCACTGCCACTTTGGCACGCTCACCGGGGATACGTGCGATATTCTTGATGGCAATCAGTCCGTCGTGTACTTCGGGCACTTCCTGCTCGAACAAGCGTTGCAAGAAGAGCGGCGATGTACGCGAGAGGATAATTTTCGGGTTTTGGTTCTTGTTATCCACCTGTGCCACTACGGCGCGTACGGTTTCGCCTTTGCGGTAGTAGTCGTTGGGTATCTGGTTTTGCTTCGGCAGATAGAGTTCGTTGCCGTCCTCGTCGAGAAGAAGCATCTCTTTCTTCCATACCTGATAGAGTTCGCCACTGACAATCTGTCCGAGCATTTCGCTATACTTGATATAGATATTTTCTTTTTGGAGTTCAAGTATCTTTGATGCCAAGGTTTGGCGAAGATTGAGAATCATACGGCGTCCGAAAGATTGGAAGTCCACTTTGTCGGTTACTTCTTCGCCTATTTCTGCCTCGTCATCGATGAGCAGTGCATCGCTGAGCGCAATCTGGGTGTTGGGATTAGCCACATCATCGTCCTCCATCACCAAACGGTTACGATAGACTTCCAAGTCGCCTTTGTCGGGGTTAATAATCACGTCGTAGTTGGCATCGCTGCCGTACATCTTTGCAATCACATTGCGGAACGAATCCTCCAAGACATTGATAAATGTCTGTCGGTCAATGTTTTTGAGTTCTTTGAACTCCGAGAAAATGTCAATCAGATTGATTGAATTTTGTACTTTTGCCATTGTTGTATTTGTTCTTATTTAGTATCGTTAGAATTTCAAATCATATTTTGTGTACTTCACATCGTCGTACCCGAAAGTGTGTGTAATCATCTCGTGTTGTTTGCGTTTTTTTCCTTCCACAGCCACCATGGTATCCACTTCTATCGCAAAGGTCTCGTCGTCCACACTCACCAACTGCCCGCGCATTTTCTTTCCCTCACGAGTCAGCACCTCCACATCATGTCCGAGGTTTTTCTCGTATTGCATTCGGGTCTTAAAAGGGTCTGTCAGGCTTACGCTGCCCACCTCAAGCGAGTAATCCTCTATGCCCGCAGTGTCCAACTGCTCCACCATATATTGGTTGAGCGCACTGCAGAAATCCACATCCACGCCTTGCAGTCTGTCCACCTCAATCAAAATCTCGTTTCCATTGCTGATAGCAAGTGTAATCAGGGCATAATCGGTGTCTTTCAGATACTGCTGCACCATGCCTTCTACTATAGATTTGTCCATAATTTAATATGCGTTTGCGTATGTTGTGTTCTTTTCGCAGTTTACGTAAATTTCGTATTCTGCGTTGTTTTGCAGATTGCGTTGATTATCACAAATAGAGGGAACCGCTCGGCCCCCTCATTCGAATCCGCTGCAAAGGTACTACAATTATTTGAATTACACAAATTATTGTTTACTTTTTTTGCAATTTTACACCCGTTGTCGGATACGTTATCGGATACCGTTGTCGGATTTTGCCGGTTTTTGTCGGTTTTTGTCGGTATCAACTATAGAACAAACACGTAGGATACACGTAAGACACACGTAGGATAAAGCCGTTTCTACTATATGTTTGGTGAGATTTCCATTCCCCAACGCTTACAAAAACAAATCTTCTATGATTTGGTTTAGGATATGCAACCCCTCTTGTGTGGCGACCACGCGTTGTGGACGGCTGTCTGTGAGGCGGAGAAGACCTCCTGCGATGTATTGTTCCGCGATGTCGGGAGTGCGCAAGTCAGAGAAAAGCACCCCGTCGGAAGTGCGCAAACCCAACATTATCTGTTCGTTGTAGCGGTCGGTTTCGCTGAGGTGTTCGGTTTCGCGAATATGTCTGCCTGCGTTTATTCCCCTGATGTAGGTCTCCAAGTCGGTGGGGTTCCAACTCCTGTCGATGCCGTTGTAGGAGTGTGCGCCCGCGCCCAAACCGATGTATGGAGTATTGTTCCAATAGTTGCTATTGTGGAGCGACCGGCGTCCGGCGAGTGCGAAATTACTTACTTCGTAATGCTCAAAACCCGCCTCGCGCAGGCGTTCGGCGATGTAGTCGTAGGTGGTGTTCTCGGTGTCCTCGTCGGTCTCTTGTATCTCCCCCTGTTGGAGCATGCGGGCTAAGGGCGTTCCCTCTTCGATGGTCAGACAATAGGTAGAGATGTGTTGTACGTGTAGCGAAATTGCCTCTTCGATGTCTCTTTTGCCGTTGTCGCTCGCCCACGGCAAACCATATATGATGTCTATGGATATATTGTCAAATCCGACCTCTTGTGCAGTGCGGACGGCATTGCGTGCCTCCTCGGCGGTATGTCGCCTGCCTATCTTTTTTAGTAATGTGTCATCGAATGATTGTATGCCTATCGACAGGCGGTTGATACCCATTGTGCGCCATGCTCGGGCTTTCGCGGGGGTAACATCGCCGGGGTTACACTCCATAGTTATCTCTTCCGCTTCTGTGGTGGGCAGTGCATTCAGCAACCGTTCCAAGTCGTTGATTTCCAGCAAACTGGGAGTTCCCCCACCCAAGTAGATAGTCCGAATTGTCTCATCGTTTTGGGGCTTTGTATCTGTATTTTTAACGCCTGTCTCTGATTTAGGATGTATCTCTGATACTCTTTGTTGCCATTCGTGTATGAGTGCATCCACATACTCTTTTCTCCGCGTGAGTTGTGTGGTTGAAAAGAAGTCGCAATACACGCAGCGACTTTTGCAAAATGGTATATGTATATATATTCCCGCCATGGGTGTTGTATTTTGTTGTGTGTGCAAAATTACACATAAATCTCTATATCTGCAAATTTCACCCAACCTTAAAAAACAATATGCGCTACGCTTGGAAACAAATACACGAAAAATCAAATATAGACAATATACTATGGGGGGAACATGTAATTGACCATATAATTTAACCATTTTCTTCTGCACCAAATATGTTCAAATATGAACCTAATATATTTGAATAATTTTGGGTTATATTTGGCGAATAGAAAAATTGTATAACGTGTAATTGGACGTTAATTTTTTCTGCACCCAATATCGAACTCACCTTAAGCAGTAACAATTCGTAATTCATAGCAGCCTTCAATCTGATACGTACGTAAGATAATGCTGTTTCAGTTGATTTGTTCTCTCAAAAGCCGGTACAAAGATAATACATGAGCGGTCGTTTTGCAACGATTCAAATCCATAAAATTTCAAAAAGTCATTGACTGCAGTCAATATACAACGTCTTGCGATTCTTTGCGAGACATCTGCTAATGCTTAGAGGCGCACAAAGATTGCCTTAACCATATAGGATTCCGCAATAC
This sequence comes from Bacteroidales bacterium, assembly GCA_050872525.1. GTDB lineage: Bacteria > Bacteroidota > Bacteroidia > Bacteroidales > Paludibacteraceae > Colicola. The sequence continues at coordinate 28,414 of JBNMHB010000017.1, forward strand.
GGTAACAATATCTTCACTTTCTCGTGCAAACGAAAACCGCGATAATCGCATTATGAGGAACTTGGGCTGTATGACAAAACATATACGTCCATTGTATACCAAAATCGGAATTGTGGGATTCAATACGTATTTCCGCTCACTACTGTCCCATTAAAATCAGGAATTGTTCTTTGAAATATTTGTAGATTAGTCAGTTACGCAGATTTTTCGAGTCAACGGATTGATTTTTGCAGTCACTTTACAAACGTAAAGATAT
>JBNMHB010000018.1:0-27915 GCA_050872525.1 Bacteroidales bacterium
AAAACGACTCGAACCCTCCGCACGAACAGAAGCCGAAAGGAGATATTTCTCATCATAATTGTAATTAACACGCAAGAAACCGGCAGCCAACTTATTGGTATTGCGATAAGAACCGATATTCATTTTCTGTTTATCAGCCTGCCCGGCATACATATTATAATACTTATATGCATCCGTCGGGAAACCGGAGTTCTCCATATTCATACCATCATACATAAATTGTTGGTATGAAAAACCACCTACAGCAGTCAAAGTATGACCATTCCAACTACCTGCATAGTCAATGGTGGCTTCGTAGAGTTGATTCCAACTACGGTCGTTGCTGCGATTTGCCTTGCCTGCAGCCTCTAAGTCGGTATCAAATTTCTGCGAGTTGTAGGAATAACTATTGTTGTCGCCCTCCTCAATAGCGACAAAGCCATTGATTTTGAGACCAGGAACTGCTTTGATATCCACAGTGGCTTTTACACTTCCGCGGAAGAAATTGCCCTCCTTATAAGACTCTTTCTGATTGGTAGCTGCAATAGGGTTCGATTGACCCGAACCACTCGGAATGAAATATCCGGAAGTGGTTTTTTCATCATATATCGGATAGGTAGGATTGAGTGTAGCCGCCTGCTTGAAGTCACCACAATCGTAATTATTGCGATAGTGCATATATGAGAAATCATATTGCAACTTGAGCCAACCTTGCAATGCTTGTTGGTCTGCTGCGAACTTGGCAATTATCTCATTACGATCCGTATTCAAAGCCAAACCTTCTGCATACTTATAATTCACAGAGCCACGATAACTGAAGTTTTTGGCAGCACCTGACAATGCGACATTGTGTGCAGTAGTAACAGCAGCGGGTTTCATGGCTGCTGCCATCCAATCGGTATTATAACCACCCGGTTGGATATTTGGAGCCACCTTTCCATTGGAAATTTCTGCCAACTGACGATATTGCTCAGGAGTAGCAAATCCCGTATTCATATAAGGTGCTGCCACTGCAACATATCCATTATACTCTACGTTCAACTTCGCCGCATCCATACCAGCGTCTTGTGCCGCACGTTTGGTAGTGATAAGAATCACACCATTCGTACCACGCGTACCATAAATAGCCGCAGCGGAACCGTCTTTCAAAACGTCCATCGAAGCAATCTCTTCGGGAGCGATATTGTCGATGTTGTCAGTAGGAATACCATCTACGACATACAGCGGCGAAGAGCCTGTGCCTTTGCCCAACGTAGAGAAACCACGGATCTGAATGTTATAACCGGTAGAAGTAGGATCAGAGCCCTGACGCGAGATATTCAACCCCGCCACCTTACCTTGTAGTAAACCGACAGGACTTGATTTTACACCTGCGTTGAAATCTTCTGCTTTCACTGAAGCCACCGAACCGGTAACTTCTTTCTTTTTCTGTGAGCCATAACCGATGGCTACCACTTCTTGAATCTGATACGTGTCTTCTGCAAGGCGAACTATCATGCCCTGTTTAGCAGGGAGAGTTTGTGCAGAAAAACCCATGTAACTGAATTGAAGTTGCGTACCCTCGGTTACATTAAGCGTAAAATTACCGTCAAAATCGGTGATACTACCCGTAGTAGTGCCCACTTCGAGAACGCTGGCACCAATAATCGGTTCACCTGTCGATGCTTCCAAAACAGTACCTGAAATCTGCGCCGACAATGAAGCACTACATAGTAGCCACGCCGACAACACTCCAAATACGAGTAAATTGTGTCTCATCGTAAAAGAATGATTGATTGTTTGTTAATAAATTAGTTGTATATTATTGTAGTAGTCGAGTAGTGGTAGTAGATTCCTATAGAAACCTTTTCACATCGTTACTTCGACTTTCATATTACATCTATATTTTCCTTAAAGGGTACGACTCACCCACCCTATTTTTTTAGAGCGTGCAAAAGTAGTGCTTTTTATTGAAACGTGCAAGTTTTTTTATAAAAAAAGCATAAATCCCCACAAAAAACGAAAGATTTCGAAAGGTTTTCTATGTTTTGCTACATAGAAATTACAAAATACCGTTTCGTTTTACGAAAAGACCCATATCCGGCAAAATACATATTTCACCTATATTGGCAGGCATTATTTTACCCAAATAATGTATTTTTTACTATCCACGGCGTTGGCTTGCGGAATAACGACCATAGAAGGTGTGTCTCTGTCCCATTCGCAAAATGCCGCATTGGTGGAGTCTGCTATGTAGGCATGCACATGTTCTGCCCATTGTTGCCACGATGGCAGGTCCGATGGTTCGGAATATACAAAATCGGCATAGCGTGAACGCCTTCCGACGACATTGTTGTGCAAGTCCATATATGTATCGCAAGGGGCATTGGGGTGTGCTGTTTCCCAAAACAAGTCCATAATCATATAGGTCATCGGCAGCCCGACATAGGTGCGCAAGAGGACATTGACCAAGGTATGGCGATAGGCATCGCCGATGTGTCCGCCGGCAGTGGCGCCCGGGTAGTAGTATTCTGCCAGATGGGCGGCACGTTCTTTGCTCTGGAAAACGCGATAGAACATCCTCGGTCCGCGCCATAGCATAATCGTAATACCCAGATTTTCTTCTTCCACGGAGGAGAGTGTCAGCGAATCGAGGGTTGCACGTCCTATCCATTTACTCTGCTCTGTCAACCGGTTGAGGTGGTTGAAACGCAAAAGTTCGTCACCGGTCAGTTCGAGGAAAGCAATCTCGTGTGCCATACTGTCGGCAGAGAAAGCGACCGATTGGTCGGCACTATATCGTGCGTTGAGTTGTGCCGGCGATGGCAGTTCGCTATCCATCAAATTGGAGATAGAGAAGGTTTGCGCATTGGCGTAGATAAGCATTTGCGCCATCTGCTCCACCTTCGCCATATACCCCGGATAGGCACGTTCCGGATAGAGTTCGATGAGGCGTTGCTCCAAATAGTCGTTCATCGACATTTCTTCCATACGCACCTGTTCCGCCCTCGGAGTAAAATACTTGGCGGTGGTGGAATCGTAGATTGCTTCCCACTCGCGACCTATAATATACAATGCCTCAGCCGGAAAGGGAGGCAGGGCGGTAGTATCTGCCACCTGCGGCGAAGGAGCAGGGGCAGAGACCAGCGTTTGAACGATGGTATGGGAAGTATGGCAGGCAGAGAGCAACACAACTGCCAATACTATCCCCCACACCTTATTATATATATATGTATTCACTTTGTCGGTTTGTAACTTCAATTGATTGTTTTGCAACTTCACCTTATTATATATTAACGTGAGTTCGAAATAATGAAAACCTATAAAACACAACGAACAAAATCTTTCTTATGGAGCAAGATGTGCCACGATTTGAAAACAAATACACGAAAAATCAAATCAAATATAGACAAATATATAGGGGACAACAAGTCAAATATCTATTATCAACAAAACTATGCGTTATGTCTTATATCGAACCGACGTTATATCATGTCTTTGTTTTCCTGATTATCGTATCTCAAAGAAATCTACATCCATATATCCCGAATCGTTTATTTTGACCGATTGGCGCGAACAATAGAGTCCCACTTTGGCTCCAATCCACTCTCCCTCCACCACTTGGAAAGTTGTTCCCACGGCGGAAAAGGTTTTGCCGTCGCGCGAGATATAGAAGCGTCCTTGGTGTGTGTCGGTTATCTCCACACGCAGCCATGCCCACTCGCCGTCTGCCGGAGTGTCTAACATGAAACACTTGCGTCCTGCCACTATCAGTCCGGCACGCTCCACTTTTGCGGTCTTCGGGTGAGGCATAAAACGCACCTTGGCGGTGGCAACAAATGCTCTCTCGGCGGGTATCTTTTGCAGTAGCAGGTTGGGCGCAACAGGCACACTGTCAGCAGGATAGGTAAACATGCGCAGGCGCGATTCGGCGGAATTGCAGAACGCATACTGCGGGCGATAATTGCCTGACCACTGCCAACCGAGTGCCAATACCAGACTATCGAACTCATCACGCCATGCAGGCGAAACGCCGGATTCGGTCTGCGCGGTATGGGTTTGTTCTGAGGCGATATGACAATCACGCAAAGGTTGTCCGTTCTTTCCCATCACAGGCCAGTCGTTTATCCAACGCATGGGTTGCAAGTGAACAATCCGTCCTGCCACGCCCACATCTTGGAAATGGAAGAACCAATCGGAGAACACACCTTGGTCGGTTTGGATTGGTTCGGACGTTACCCACGCCCCCTGATGAGGTGCGTTGATGTCGGTGTTGCCTTGTTCCAAGACGCGCTTGACCTCATACGGACCATAGGGACTGCGACTACGCATCGCCAACTGCCAACCTGTGGAGACACCTCCCGCAGGGCAGAATATATAGTAGTAGCCATTGCGTTTGTAGAATTTCGGTCCCTCGGAGGTAGGGTTGTCGGGATGCCCATCGAATACCAATCGGCTTTCGGAGAGCGCAGACAATCCGTCGGAGGTGAGTTCGCAGACTGCCAATGCACTTTTGAAGCCTGCTCTGCTCCCCGCAAACGCATGCACGAGATATACCCTCCCATCGTTGTCCCATAGCGGGCAGGGGTCGATAAGTCCTTTTCCTGCTTTCACCAAGACGGCTTTTTCCCATCGGCATGGGAGCGTCTCGGTTTCTTGGGAACGGACACAATAGATTCCTCGGTCGGGGTCGCCATAGTAGATATAGAATCGTCCTGCGTGGTATCGGATACTCGGTGCCCACACGCCTCCGCCATATTGCGGAGTGGTTTCGTTTTCCGTGCCCGGCACATAATCGGGCAAGGCAGCGTCCACCAGAGTCCAATGTACCAAATCGGTAGAATGGAGAATCTGCAATCCGGGTATGCAATTGAACGAAGAGGAGGTCATGTAGTAGTCGTTATTGACACGGCACACATCGGGGTCGGAGTAGTCGTATGGCAAAACAGGATTGGTGTAAGCATACGCGCCACAGATGTAAAGCATTACTACACAGATAGTTAGCAGGCGTCTCATTGGGCAATGATTCTATTCTTCGGGTATGATTATCTTGCTATGGTTGTCTGAGCGATTATCCGAATTTAACCACACGGGGTGCCTCTGTGTAAGAAGAGAACGTGGCTTCGGCGTCTGCCATATAGTAGATAGCCAACTTGTCGCCGGTCTCGTCGTAGCCTATTTCACGCAGTTCCGGCATTTGCTCCAAGAAGGCATGTTTGGCTTCGTAGGACTCGTCCGCCACCAGACGGCATGCCACACGCACCCATTTGCTTTCGTTGTCGAAAGCACAGATTTCCACCAATGGGTGCGCGTCTATCTGTTTGCTAACCGGCTTATAATGAGCCGTTTCGATGTATAGTCTGCCCTCGTAGATAGCATACGACGCAAACGGACGCACACGGGGTTGCTCACCATCCATCGTGGCAAGATAATAGGTGCCACACGCCTTCAAAAACTCAAAAACTTCTTCCATATTATCGTATTTCTATTGATTATTCTTTGTTTCAGACCTGCCTGTGCAGGACACAGACGGTTATTTGTTTCCCTTGATGATAATCCAGATGATAATCGGTGCGCCGAACAAGGCACTCACGGTGGAGATAGGCAAGGGATATGTGAAGAGCGAACAGAGCAAATCGCATACCAACAACAAGTCGGCTCCGATGAGTATTGAGGCGGGGATAGTGGTGCGGTGGTTGGAGGTATGGAAGATACCGCGCGCTATATGCGGTACCGCCACGCCAATAAATGCCACCGGTCCGCAAAACGCTGTTATTCCACCTGCCAACAACCCCGTTGCCAAGACAATCAGCACACGTGTCCGCTCGATATGTATGCCCAATCCGCGTGCGTAGTCCTCGCCCAACAACAAACCATTGAGGGGCTTCATCAACACCAAACATACTGCCATTCCGACACACCAGACGGGGGCAAGAAGCGCCATCTCCGCCCACCCTACACTACTCAGGCTGCCTAAGGTCCAGACAATAAACAGTTTCAGTGCGTCGGGGTTGGCAAAGTTCTGCAACAGATTGACCAATGCGCCCGCTATCGACCCGAACATCATACCCACAATCAGCAGACTGACGTTGCTCTTGACCTGCTTGGCAACCAACATCACCAACAAAAGCACCAATGTACTCCCAATAATCGCCGCCAGAACCGAAGAGAAACGCCCCGCCACCGCCAAACCTGCAAACGAGGCACACAGAGTGGCAAACGCAACACCAAGACTGGCTCCGGACGAGACACCAAGTGTGTACGGACCTGCCAACGGGTTGCGGAACAGGGTCTGCATAATCAGACCCGAAACCGACAACGCTGCGCCCGCCAAGATAGCCGTCAGGGCTTTCGGCAAACGGATATTGAGCAGAATCTGCTGCTCAACGGACAACATATTCGCCTGTCCGTGCAAGTGGCGAAAAGGGTTAATCCATATCGACCCGCAACATATATCCAACCCCGACAAGACAAACAAAAGCAGGGTCAGCGAGAGAAATATGTAAGTAGATTTGCGCATATAAAATCCGTTCCGCCATCCGTAGCGCGGACGCCGCGTTCAAAAGAGCGTGCAAAGATAGTGATAAATATCCATTTGCACAAATATTGTCCGTTTTCGGGCAGGAAAAACTATAACCATCCCTTGCTTATCCCTTGCTTATCCCTTGCTGAATTAGTACTAATTACGAATTATGAATTGCAACATAGTACAGCCTGTATCGGGTGGTTATCGGGTGATTAGTGGGTGATTAGTGGGTGATTCTGCAATCTCATACAATTCTTCATTCATAATTCTTCATTCGTATTCTGCACTATGAATTAGGCAAGAGGATTTGTGTATTCAGTAAAAAAGCAGTAACTTTGCAAGCCGTTTGCAAAAACAGGGCGATAGGATTGAATTGGGGGCTTGTTTCGGAGAAAGGGAATGACGGAAGGGGATTCTTGGTGATTATTCTTAATTGTTCATTACATAATGTCTGTACATACACAAACCACACGCGTAACGACCACACGTTTGCGCCAAATGAAAGCAGCAGGCGAGAAAATCGCTATGCTCACAAGTTATGATTTTACCCTGACTTCGCTCATCGACGAGGCAGGGATAGACATGATTTTGGTAGGCGACAGTGCCAGCAATGTTGTATGCGGCAATCAGTACACCCTGCCCATCACAGTGGACGAGATGATTTTCCTCACTCGCGGCGTAGTGCGCGGTGCCAAACATGCAATGGTGGTGATAGATATGCCGTTTGGCAGTTACCAAGTGAGCGAAGAAGACGGCGTGCGCAATGCCATCCGTATGATGAAAGAGAGCGGTGCCGACGCGGTCAAGTTGGAGGGCGGAGAAGATATACTGCCTATGATTCGCCATACCATCCAAGCAGGTATCCCCGTGGTTGGACACTTGGGACTGACTCCCCAGTCGGTCAATCAGTTAGGCGGATACGGCCTGCGCGCCAAAGGAGAGGCAGAGGCTGAGAAACTGCTGCACGATGCCCGCCTGTTGGACGAGGCAGGGTGCTGCGCCATCGTATTGGAGAAGATACCCGCTGCGCTGGCAGCCGAGGTAACGAAACAGGTGAGTTGCCCCACCATAGGTATCGGAGCCGGCAACGGAACCGACGGGCAAGTATTGGTGCTGCACGATATGCTCGGACTTAACCAAGGCTTCAAACCGAAATTCCTGCGCCACTTTGCCGAACTCGGAGAGACAGTGAAAACTGCCGTAGGCGAATATATCTCCGCCGTGAGAGACTCCAGTTTCCCCAACACCGAGGAAAGTTACTAATAGACAAAATGGTCATATATATGTGCCAACAGACCATAAAACAGAATTATGGTCTGTTGCGGCATAGTTTTTGCGGTGCTGACAACGGAAAAAATTTCTTTTATAGATTATCGTGGAGAAAATATACGATTTCTTTCAACGCCATAAATGGCTGTTGTGGACACTCTTTGGCGTTACTTTTGTTGCGTTTGTGTTGCTGGGACTGCAATGCAAATTAGAGGAAAATATATTCAAACTGCTTCCGAAAACCGACACCGAAAAAACGGAGGGTTTGGCATTTACAAACCTGCGACTGAAAGACAAGGTGATGGTGCAGGTGGTGAGCAAAGACACGATTTCTCCTGTGGATACCGAGACGATGGCATTGGCTATGGACCGCTTTATCGCCCTGACGAAAGCCCAAGACAGCAGTACACACACCATACTGAATACCTTGTCGGACATCGACCCGATGTTGTTGCTCGATGCGGGCACTTACCTGATGGAACACGGCGCGGCGTACACCACCTTCAGCGACGAAGAGATGGATTCGCTGACCGGCGTGGAACATATACGGGCGCAAGTGGCACTCTACAACGACCTGTTGGAGACCGACCTCGGACAGAACCTATACGACCTGATGGCATACGCCCCGTGCGGAATCAGCACGAAGAGTCTGCCTGTGACGAAACTGCTTGCCGGCGACCACGACACGGGGCGATTCCAATACAACCACCTGTTTGCTGCGGGCGGACAGGCTTGTGTCGGGTTTATCACGCCGACTTTCGGTACCGATGATTCGCAGACCGCTGCCCAATTAGTGCGCTATATGGAACGTGCGCGGGAGCAAGTGGAGAGCGAATATGAGGGTGTGGAAGTGTTGTTTCACGGCACAGTGGTGTTGGCGGGATATAACTCTATGCGCATACGCTACGACCTAATGGTAACATTGGGTATTGCGCTGACAATCATCATCTTACTTCTGGCTTTTTGTCTGAAACGCCCTCGCTATCTGTTGCTTCTGCTTGTACCGATAGCATACGGAGCGTTCTTCTCGCTGGCAGTGATAGAGATGGCGCGAGGGTGGATGTCGCTGATGGCATTAGGCTTAGGCGTGGTGGTACTTGGTGTAGCATTGTCGTATTGTCTGCATGTGGTGGTACACTATATCTACACCGGCGATGTACGTCAGACCATACGCGAACAAAGCAAACCGGTGTTCCTCGGTGCATTGACCACCATCGGTGCGTTTGCGGGGTTGCTATTCACGCAATCGTCTCTATTACAGGACTTTGGTATCTTCGCACTGCTTGCTGTGGCAGGCACAACAGCCATCAGTCTGATAGTTATGCCCCACTGTTTCCCCGCCAAGAGTACACCCAACAAAAAAGCGTTCCGCCTATTGGAGAAAGTGAACTCCTACAACATCGACCGCAACCGATATATATGCACCGCGGTGTGGATATGGGTGATAGTATGTATCTGTTTCTCAGGGAGATACACCTTCGACAGCAACTTGCGGAATATCGGATATATCGCGCCGGAGACCCAACAGGCGATGGATAGTTGGAACCGATTGCAGAACCACGGACACGCTTCGCAATACTATGCTTCGGTGGCCCCGACATTAGACGAAGCCTTGGCGCAACTGCCTGATATAGAGAGGACTGCCGACAGTTTGGCACAAGCGGGACTGATAGAACGCCCCACGAAAATGAGCGGCATACTCCCCTCGTTGGAAGAACAAGAGGCACGTATTGCACACTGGCAAGCCTATTTCACGCCGGAGAAACAACGCAGCGTATGGTGCAACATAGAACAAGCCTGTCACGCGGAAGGTATTGATTGTGAGATGTTTGCGCCGTTCCGAGAGATTATGGCAACACCCGCAGAACCGGAACTGATTGCCGAAGCGGGACTGATACCCGAAGAGATATTGGGGAACTTTGTGGAAGAAAACCATAACGAAGTGTTGGTGTATCTGCCCCTCGAACACCTCACGACCGATACACGACATATCAACGATGTGATGACCGCCACAACCGGTTGTATGGTGCTTGACCCCTATTACTATAGTACCAACTTGGTGGAACTGATACACGAGGACTTTGACAAAATTATGCTCATCAGTTCGATGTTCGTATTGGTGCTTCTGCTCATCACCTACCGCAACCTATGGATTGCCTTGATTGCGTTCCTGCCGATGATACTATCGTGGTACACCGTGCTTGGTGCGATGGCACTATTTCACCAACCATTTAACCTCATCAACATTGTGGTCTCGTCGTTTGTGTTCGGTATAGGCGTGGACTACAGTATCTTTGTGATGGAGGGACTTATCAGCGGCGAGAAAAGCAAGACAATGGTGTACCACCGCACGGCGATAACCATCTCCGCCAGTATCCTCGTGCTGTGTATGTTCTCACTATTCTTCGCCTCCCACCCCGCGCTGTATTCCATCAGTTTTGCATCGGTGGTAGGTATGATAACCACCCTGCTCCTGACCTACACATTAGAACCGAACCTATATCGATTATACGAATATATTCACAATAAGAAACGATGAAACGAACCTTTTTATTTGCTATTCTGATAGCATTAGGCAGTTCCGTTTGGGCAGTGTCGGCACAAGACATATTGGCTCTACACCACGCAGGCGAAACGCTGAAATGCGATTTTACGGAAGTGAAAACCATGCCCCGCGCGAAGAAAGAAATCAGCAAGAGCGGTCATCTGACCTACACCAATCCCCACGATTTGCGCTTGGATTATACCGACCCCGTCGGCGATTATACGCTGATTGGCAAGGACTTATTTGAAGTGAAACGCAACGGGAAAGTACAACGCTTCAACATCAACAACCCCGACCAACGTATGTCGGTCTTCCGGCAAAGTCTGCTATATGCGTTTGCAGGCGATATAGAGGCTTTGGCCACCCAGAACAACGCCACGGCAGAATACAAAGAGCAAGGCAACACCTATGTCTGCACCCTGACCGGCGACAAGACAAACGGAGCACGCGGAATAGCACAACTGCAACTGACCTACCACAAAAAAACGGGGGCTCTGCAATCGCTCATCATCACAGAAAATAATGGAAACTACACCACATACACGGTGAAGAAATGACAGAAAACGGCACTCGAAAGGGTGCTGTTTTTTATATAACAGGCAAAAAAAGACAGAAAAACACAAAAAAAAGCACCAATAAACACAAGAAAAAGCAGGCAGATATTGTATATATCATTTTTTTTTTGTACCTTTGCGCCGTATTTATTGGAGGTTCTCTCCATATCATGATTTTTTCAAGATACATTATTTTAATTTATGCAATACGATTTGAATGAACTCGAGCGTATGACGCTCGACGAAGTGCGTGAGATTGCTGTGTCTATGGGACTGAAACCTAAACGTTCTCAATCACTTAGAGAGATTTGCTATGGAATCCTTGATGCCCAAGCCGACAACCGCGCAAAAGAAGTACAAGCCCGCGAAGATGCCAAAGCCGAGCGGAAAACACGCAAAAAAACAACTCCCGTCAAACAGGAAACGACTCCCACTCCAACCGACAGCGGGACAGAGATTGCTAAACCTATCGTGGCAGAAGCCCCCGACGCAGAAAGCGAAAAGCCCACACCACGTGTGCGCACGCGCGGTGTAAAACAGGTGAGCAAAGTAAGCGGTCCGCACAACACGGAAAATATGCTGGCTACAGTGGGTTCGGAAAAAGAGCAGATGGAGGAGATGCAGGAGCAACTCAAGCAGAACAATCACAAGCAAAACAAGACGGTACGCGCCATCGAAGCACGCAAGCCGATGAACGGATTGCAACCTATGCTTCCCTTGTCGGAAGAAGGTATGATGCCCCGAACTATGGGCAAAACAGAAAACGAGATGTTAGTTGCGCCGGAAGTGATGACTGCTCCACAAGAGGAAACGACTCCGACCGAGACCGCAAATATGGAAACTACTGAGAATGAGACTGTTAGTGCAACGGAAACACCGGTAAACACTGCGACAGAGGCATTGATACAGAAAAAACGAGGCCGCAAGTCGAAAGAAGAACTTGCACGTATCGCCGCAGAAAAGGCTGCCGAATATGCACGTCTGCACCCCGAACTGAACAATGCGAACGGAGATTACACGGAGGCGACTGAAGATACCCAACAAGCCCAGACCGCACCTGCTGCCCCCGCGATGGCGGAGAACATGTATCGCCCACAGCCTATGCAACAACCTATACAACAGCCTCAGAATCAAGCACGTGTGCAGATAGACTTGGGAGAGAATGTGCTTGCGATGGGTACCTTGGAGTGTACGCAAGACGGCTATGGATTCCTCCGCTCGGCAGACTACAACTACCTCCCGTCGCCCGACGATGTATATGTGAGCAAAGACCAAGTGCGCAACTACGGACTGAAACCCGGCGACACTGTGGAATGTACGATACGTATCAACCGCGACCCCGATAAGTATTTCCCAATGGATAAGGTGATACGTATCAACGGGTTAGCCCCCGAAAAAGCCAAACAACGTGTGGCTTTCGAGAACCTGACGCCACTATTCCCCGATGAAAAATTCCAACTCTGCAAAGGCAATAAATCCGACCCATTGTCGGTGCGAATCATCGACTTGTTTGCGCCAATCGGCAAGGGACAGCGCGGACTGATTGTGGCACAGCCGAAAACCGGTAAAACGGTGCTACTCAAACAGATAGCCAATGCCATTGCTGCCAATCACCCCGAAGTATATATGATTGTGTTGCTGATAGACGAGCGTCCGGAGGAAGTAACCGACATGGCGCGTTCGGTGAACGCGGAAGTGATTGCTTCTACGTTTGACGAACCCGCCGAGAACCATGTGAAAGTGGCAAATATCGTACACGAGAAAGCCAAACGATTGGTGGAAAGCGGACACGATGTAGTAATCCTGCTTGACTCTATCACACGTCTGGCACGCGCCTACAACACCGTGGCACCCTCGAGCGGAAAAGTGCTGTCGGGTGGTGTGGAAGCACAGGCTCTGCACAAACCCAAACGTTTCTTTGGTGCGGCACGAAACATCGAAAACGGCGGCAGCCTGACTATCATCGCCACCGCCCTGACCGATACGGGCAGCAAGATGGACGATCTGATTTTTGAGGAGTTCAAGGGCACGGGTAATATGGAATTGCAACTCGACCGCAAGTTGGCAAACAAGCGTCTGTTCCCCGCAGTGGACATTCCTGCGTCAAGCACACGCCGCGACGACCTGTTGCTTCCGCCTGACGTATTGAGCCGTATGTGGCAGATACGCAAGCAATTAAGCGATATGAACAGTATCGAGGCGATGGAAAAACTGAAGAGTTATATGGAACGCACCGAGGATAACGACGAGTTTTTGCTCGTAGTGAACGGGGCGAGATAATGACAATATAGACTTGATTCATTCCTGATTTTGAGATTGTATTTACCTTTCATACATTGAGCAGTAGGCACGTTGTCATATTGAATGGTCCTAACCTGAATATGTTAGGACACAGAGAACCAAGCATTTACGGGACAGAGTCGATGGAACAGATTATGGTAGGTCTCCAACGGCTTTACCCCGATGTGTATTTCACCTATCTGCAAAGTAACCACGAAGGAGACTTGATTGATTGGATACAACAATATGGACAATGGAGAATGGGAAATGAACCAAATGCCATTGACGGTATTATATTGAACGCGGGCGGGTACACGCACACGAGTGTGGCGTTGCGCGATGCCGTGGCAATAGCGCAAGTGCCTGTGATTGAGGTACATATATCGGATATCCGGCAACGTGAGGCATTTCGGCGTGTGAGTCTGCTGACCGATGTTTGCACACATTCCATCATGGGTATTGGCACTCGATGCTACGAAGAAGCCACTCGCCTGATTATCAACCATGCGGAGAATCATTAGTATCATAAATATCTTGCTCCTTACCCTTGTGGCGTGGGCAAATGGCACTGTCATCGGTCGCGTGGTGGATAGCACTACGCGCGAAGCAGTCGATTTTGCCAATGTCAGTATCACTCAATCGGGCAACGATGTTCCCGTCGGCGGTGCTATAACCGACGTGGACGGGCGTTTTCGTATTGAGCATGTCGCCTATGGTGAATATACGTTGGTGGTGCAATTCGTGGGGTATAAAGAATATCGTAAGACGCTGACTATCAACGGAAAGACACTCAACATTGGAACTATCCCGCTGAGCGAGGACGCACAGACATTGCAGGAAGTTGAGGTAGTGGGACAGGGCAGTTCTATGCGATTTGAGTTGGACCGAAAAGTATTCACTGTGGACCAAAATATCTCATCGGCAGGTGCCAGTATCACCGATGTATTAGAAAATATCCCGTCGGTGGAAGTGGACCAAGAAGGAACTATCTCGCTTCGCAACTCGGAAGATGTGGAGATTTGGATAAACGGCAAACCGGCAGGGCTCAATAGTGAAAACCGTGCGCAAGTGCTGCAACAAATGCCTGCCGAGAGTATCAAACAGATAGAAGTTATCACCAATCCGAGTGCAAAGTATTCGCCGGAAGGTACGGCGGGAATCATCAATCTGGTGATGAAAGAAGACCGCAAAGCGGGTTACTATGGCAGCGTAAACGCCGGTATCAACTATGCCCTTGCCAAGCCATGGACAACTCCGCCGGGAGCCAATGTGGGATTTAATATCAACTTTGCCAAAGGGGTGGTGGACGGTTATTTCAATGCCGGCTATCGCTATCGCACATCAAATGGCGGAACGAGTACCGAGCGATACAACCTGTTGGGTACGGGGCAGAAGGATGTGGATGATATAGAGAAAGATAGCCTTGTCTCACACCTGTGGCAAGACGGACAAAGCAACCGCCGAGGCGGAGGATTGTTTATGCGTGGCGGACTCAACTTTTGCCTTGCAGACCACTCTACTTTGGGGCTGTCGGGATTTGGTATGGTGGAGGACAAAAAATACCTGCGAATGTATGACAACACCCTCAACACTTACTTGCTGACCGATTGTCAAACCGGCGATACGCTGCGTCAGTATAGTCGCTTGCAAGATGGGGGCGGATGGCATCCGGGAGGGAGTGCAACGGTGGATTATACTTTCAAAATGCGCAATCATCTGCTTATGTTGGCGGGGTCGTATCGGTATTTTTCGTTTGCACAAGACAGGACATACACGCAGACGGAGAAAGCAGACACCGCTTATCAGCAACAACTGAATGACAGTCATACACAGACGGTGGAACTGAAAGCCGACTATGAATGGAAACCGACGCAACAGTCGCGTCTCGAAGCGGGGTATCAAGCGACCCTCACTTGGGGCGAATCACACGGGGCGGCATTCAACGGACAGAACCAAGAGCAGGAACTATACAACTATTTCACCACTTTCAGCAACCGCGAGCAAAACCACGCCCTGTATATCACCTATGGCAGTCGGTTTTGGGACAAATTGGCGTTGCAAGTGGGCTTGCGCGGCGAGTATTTCATCCGCCACTTGGCGTCTTACTACAAAGACGACTCCGGCACAACACAAGATGCCTATGAGCAGAAACGCAACAAACAGGATACTGCCTATTTCCAACTCTTCCCAAGCGCATATATCAGTTACGATTTCGGGCATGGGCATGAGTTGCAACTCAACTACACCCGCCGCGTGAACCGACCGCGAGGGCATCAACTGAACCCACGAATGGACTTCTCCGACTCGACCAATATCAGTTACGGAAACCCCGAATTACTCCCATCCTACTCATCGTCTCTCGAACTCAACTACCTGAAAACATGGGAGAGACATACTTTGTCGGCGGGGCTGTTTTGGCGATACAAAAACGGCGTGGTGCAAAACGTGAAGTATATGGACGGAACGGCAATGAAAAACACCTTCCTCAACGTAGCCAACCGACAAGATTTGGGTATAGAAGTAGTGGGTAAGAACCGACTGTTCAAAGAACTGCTCCAACTGACAACCAATGTAAATTTCTATTGGAATACCATCTCGGCAGCACATTATACCAACTATCTGAATGGCGAATTGGTAGATATAGACCTGCCAGCACAGAATATATTGGCATGGTCGGCACGTATCAATGCACAGTTTATGTTCACCAAAACATTCTCCGGACAAATCAGTGCACGCTATCGCAGTCCCCGTGTGGTGGCACAGGGTACGACCTCGCACTCCTACTCTATCGACCTCGGGTTGCGCAAGACTTTCCTAAACAAACAACTGGCGTTGGCACTGAATGTACGCGACCTGTTAGACTCTCGCGCACGAAAAGGCACCACTTGGGGAGACGGTTTCTGGCAGTATCAGGAACGCCGTTGGCATTCACGCTCCATAGGGCTGACGCTGACCTACAACTTTGGCAACAACGCCAAACGAGACGGCAGGGATGACAAACGTGAAGATATGTCCGGCGGATTTGAGGACAATGGTGGCGGAGAGGAATGATTTTTGTGGGGTGTAAACAATAATCTGTGGGCAATGAACGCCCTACCATAATATAGTACTTTTATTTGTGTATTTACACAATCCTAACAAGCATGCGAAGAACCATATATATATATAGTGTGTTGATAGGCGTTTTGCTTTCATCCTCGCTTCATGCCCAAAACCGCCCTTATATAGACGACCGTTTGGTGCATTTCGGGTTCTCATTGGGTATCAACTTCATGAGTTTTGGCATTACCGACTCACAAATGGACATAGATGGTGAAATCTATCATGCCCGCGTCAGTAGTATGATACCGGGGTTCTCAGTAGGGTTTATCACCGACTTGCGTCTCTCGCGCCATCTCAATCTGCGTTTTACCCCCGGTATGCAGTTTTCCTCTCGCACCATATCCTACAAAAACGAGTCAGGGCATGAGTTTCCTAACAGCAAACCACAAAAAACCGAGGTCTTGGCGATACCGGTAACGATTCCGCTCTACCTCAAATGGTCGGCGGAGCGCGAAGGTAACTACCGTCCGTACCTCATCGGCGGAGGAGGAGTGGCATATAATATCAGTCTCGACCGTGAGAAACCCATATTGCTCAAAGGATTGGACTACTTTGTGGAAATCGGTTTCGGGTGCGACCTCTATTTTCGATGGTTCAAATGGTGTCCCGAACTCACATATCGTATCGGTTTTGCCAATCAGTTGACACCCGTGGAAAACCGCAATGAACTACCCAAAGAGGACGAGTTTTACACACGCGCTATAGACAAACTGCTCAACCGTGCCATCGTGCTGACCTTCAATTTTGAATAAAAAATATCTTAACAAATTCATGTCCTCGCTCTCTTAAAAACAATATAGAAAAGTAAGGTAGATGTGAGGAGGATGACATGTGGATAGACTTATGTTGAGCAGTGTCTGATATATAATATGTTTTAATTTATGAAGCGTATATTTTATATTTTTGCTATACTCTGTTTGTTGACGAGTTGCCATGAGGGGATTATCTCCGACGACCCGACTTTGCGTCTCACGTTTTCGCGAGATACCTTGCAGTTTGATACCGTTTTCACCTCAATGGGAAGTGCCACCATGCGTGTCATGGTGCATAACGACAACCGTAACGCACTATCTATCAACAAGATATGGTTGAAGCAGGGGCTGTATTTCAAAGTAAATGTAGATGGTGAATCCAATCTGACTCACCTCAAGGATTATACCCTTCGCGGAGGCGACAGTGTGTATGTGTTCGTGCGCGTATTCATCAATCCGCAGAACCAAAACTCGCCTGTTTTGGTGCGCGACTCGCTCTGTTTTCAAGTCAATGGAAAGGTGCAGCACGTATTCCTCGAAGCCTACGGACAAGACGTACACATCATTCGCACCGACCGACGGCGCACCGAGTTTGCGCACGATATCATCTTCAATGCCGACAAGCCCTATCTCCTATACGATACCGTCTTGGTTGGTGGCAAACTCACTCTGCCTGCCGGTACACACATCTATCTTCACGAGGGTGCCTCGCTTTGGGCTTTGGGCGATGTGGACGCACAAGGCACTATCAACCAACCGATTACCATTCAGGGCGACCGACGAGACCGGCTATGGGACAGCGTGCCATACACCCATGTTGCCGGACAATGGGATGGGTTGTATCTTATCCATTCGGCTGAAGCACCTGTTGCCGACTATCGTCTGCAGTATGTGAATATAGAGAGTGGAAATGTGGGGCTATACGTGCAAAGTGAACGTACACAAGACCTCCCCACCCTGACAATGACCAACTGCCGCATACACAATCATACCCTCTATGGCTTGGTGCTGAAGCATATTAACGCCACCGTGGCAAACACCGAAATAAGCAATTGTGCTTCCTATTGTGTGTATCTATCCGGTGGCGAACACCAATTTGTGCATACCACCATTGCTTCTTATTTCGCACACGGGAATATCCGCGTACAAAATACTTCGCGACAGGATTTAGCGGCAGTGTATATTGACAATCTTAGCAAAGAATGTCCCACTGTTGCCTCTTTCTGCAACTCTATTCTCACCGGCGTAAGGCGCAATCAGTTGGTGCTGGCAACACCGCTACCGCGCTATTATTCAGGCACTTTCGTAGGAAACTACCTCAAAGCGGACACCCTTCGCCTGCCCCATGCGGAACGAAATGTCTATTGGCAGGAAAAAGACAGCGTACCCGTTTTTCGCAACGATTATTATGAACATGGTGTGTGGCACTACTACGATTTTCGACTCGATTCGCTCTCACCGGCCATCGCTATCGCCGATTCGCTCACTGCCCTCGCCTACCCTACGGACAAAAATGGTATCCTGCGTATAGACGATTCACTCCGCCCCGATGCCGGATGCTATCAACACACCTCCTACGAATGACCCCAAAAGAAATCCTCCAAAAATACTGGCATTACGATGATTTTCGCCCTTTGCAAGCGGAAATCATCGATTCTGTATTGGCAGGACGCGATACGCTCGCGCTGATGCCCACCGGAGGGGGGAAAAGTCTCTGTTTTCAGGTTCCCACGATGGTGATGTGTGCCGAAAACAACCAACGCTGTTCGGTGTATGGAGAGGAAGGACAAGGATTGTGCTTGGTGATTACACCCCTCATCGCGCTGATGAAAGACCAGGTGGAAAACCTCTATCAACGGGGCATACAAGCGGCTGCGGTCTATACGGGAATGACCCGCGAAGAGCAGCGCATTGCACTCGACAACTGTCTGTTCGGACCATATCATTTCCTATACGTATCGCCGGAACGGCTTGAGAGTGAGGAGTTTAGGAGCCGACTCAAAGACCTGCCCATCTGCCTTATCGCTATCGACGAAGCGCATTGTATCAGTCAGTGGGGCTACGATTTTCGGCCTTCCTATCTGCGTATTGCGGATATCAGGGAGTTGTTTCCCAGGGTCCCCGTGCTCGCACTCACCGCAACGGCCACGCCCGATGTGGTGGACGATATACAAGAGCGATTGGCGTTTAGAGAGAAAAATGTGTTCCGCAAGAGTTTCCACCGCGACAATCTACACTATGTTGTGCGTACCACCGACCATAAAGAAGAGCAGATTCTGCATATTCTTTCTCGTGTGCAGGGGTCAGCAATCGTCTATGTGCGCAATCGAAAACGGGCGCAAGAAGTAGCGGCATGGCTCATCGAACAAGGGATGGCGACAGATTTTTACCATGCAGGACTGACCACACACGAACGCACACAAAAACAAAAAGCGTGGAAAAACTACAACGGCAAAGAGGGTATTCGCGTCATGGTATGCACCAATGCGTTTGGCATGGGTATAGACAAACCTGATGTGCGAGTGGTCATACATCGGGACTTGCCCGACAACCTCGAAGCATACTACCAAGAGGCGGGACGCGCAGGAAGGGACGGAAAGACTGCCTATGCCGTGCTGCTTTATAACCGGGACGACAAGACGAAAGCCAAAAAACGTATCGGGGATAATTTTCCGCCCAAAGAGTTCGTCGAAAACGTCTATCACAAAACTTGCGACTTCCTGCAAATTGCCTTGGGGTGTGGAGTTGGTACTACATACGCGCTGCATATCGACCAACTATGCCAAGTGATGCGTCTGCCGTTGCTACAAACCTATTCTGCGCTGCACCTTTTGGCACAAGCAGGCTATATTGAGTTTGAAGAGGAAAAAGAAATATCCACCCGTATCCTTATTCGCCAATCCCCTGCCGAGTTGGCACATTATACCTTTACATCACAACAATCGCGGTTTCTCGAACACCTAATGCGCAGATACACAGGAATTTTTACCGATTTTGTATATATTGAACAGGATGTTCTCGCCGAGCAATATGGAGGCAAAAAAGCATTTCACGAACTTCTTGTCAGCCTTGCCCAACGAGGTATCATCACCTATTTGCCACGAACAGTGGCATGCACATTTGCACCCAAGCGGGACCGGCAAGACGACATCTTCCTGCCACCGCGCGTTTACGAAGAACGCCTGTCCCGTTTCAGCAGCCGTCTCCAAGCCATGCTCGAATATGCACAACAAAACCAATTCTGCCGCGAGCAACTCCTCCTCTCCTACTTCGGCGAAAACACCGCCCCCACCTGCAACCACTGCGACATCTGCATAGAACACGCCAAAGTTGAAAAGGCAACACTATCTTAAAAGGACTATGTTGTATTTTTCATACCATTAGGACAATTTGAAGCGTTAGCCCCATCAGGTCCGCTATCAAAATGAAGCATATTAATAGGCTGTTGAAAAAGATTTAGAATGTCCACAAAGTGAAACTTTGTATGGTTGATTCTGCCAATTTTTCTGACACTAAAATTATAGTTATACAACATAAAATAGTATTTTATAATACTCCAAAGTTGTGTATTCAGATATTTTTTCCTAACTTTACACGAAATCGCATTTGCCTATATTATATCGAGTGATTTTAATGTGTCCAAGATTAAATTATCCGGTGTAACGATTTAATAAAATTTCAATCATAACTTTTTTATTTTTGTGTGTACAGAGCAAGCCGAAAATCCGATAAAGAGTAGGCAGTACTAAAAATTTCTAGTCTCATAAAAACAAAATTTTTATCCCTAACATTTGTTATGTTTTTAGGAACAATCTATTTATTTGCGCAAGAAACAACTATCCAAAGTGTAAGTATCAGCAAATACGAAGCCACACAAATTAGCAACAACGGCAATTTCTTTATTATGCCGCTAACAGCTGACTTGCTTGTAATGAGCAATACGATGCAGGAACACAAAATAGTTGAAACTATCACGCTTCCGGAAATAAAAAAAGAGAAAAAGAACAGACTTACTTGGAACGTATAGAGATCTATATCAACAACAAACTGAACGAATTAAAAGCACAAATTCTCTATGAATTCATAGACACTTCACATGCTTCTATAATTGTTTTTCCGCTCTATAGCACAAAAACAATTAGCAGTAATGGAAGAGAGTTAAAATTGGAGGTATGCGTAAAAGGATTTCCTGCTACATATAATAATTTCCGCAATTTAACGGCTGCTGATAGTACAATCGTTAAATTGAATTAATTGGAGTTTCTGTATTTATTTGAAAACTAGCCTTTCAACATTATAAATAACGCCCCATAATTTCCGAGGGAGTCGAGACTCCTTCTTAGATATAATCCATTCTGAAATCTCATTGTAAAATGCTTGTGCAATTCCTCCTGTTATACATGCAAGGGTATCGCTATCACCACCAAGTGATACAGCAAGTCTAATCGCTGACTCAAAGTTATGACTGTCAAAGAATGCCATAAATGCAGGAGGAACTGTACCTTGACACGAAGAATCCCAATCATAGACTGGTCGTATCTCATCGCATGTGTGTTTCAGGTCGTACCCGAACAAGGATTCAATACAATCACGAATAGAGTTTTTCGATTCCCCTTTGTGAGCCATGTATATTGCGACAGCAACCGCTTGAGCATCTTTTATCTCTTCTGGATGATTATGAGTGATTTCCGCAGAACGTTTTCCAATATCGAGCGCGTCCTTAAGCGTATATGTCACCCAACCACAAGCTGACGCGCGCATAGCCGCTCCATTTCCCCAAGAATTATATGGTTTTCGCTTACCGTCTTTATTTGGCACAGCTCCATCAAATCCTAGATCAAACAACCATCCTTGGAACAAAGAGCCATATCCACCCATAGGGCAAGGGTAACGTTCTGCCCATGATACCAATTTTTCCTCAAGAGCTTTTTGAGATCTATCTGTACTGAATAACCAATCATCGACAGCAATAGTCATAATACTATCATCTGTGTAATTACTTTCCGGAGAAAACAACGGAAAGTCTGTTTGCTTAATATTATCAAACTCGAAAACCGAGCCGACAGTGTCACCAATGATGGCACCTAAGCAAGGATATATGTTCTTGTAACTATACATATTCTTATAGTGCATCTATGCCCTCAAACTTAACATCTCTCGGTATTCTATATAAAACCACTCTAATGAATGTAAATGTCAAATAGAAGATAAGCGAGAATATGCCGGTGATTCCTATCGTTGCACCTATATCATCAATCTTTGCGTTTCCTTCAAAATAAATTGAAAGGAATATCCCCACGGGGAAGCAAATGTTCAGCACCAAGGATATCCAATTGTATATCTTATATCCACGGGGATTCGGTAATTGAAAGAATACAATGAAAGTCAATAATATCCAGATTATCCCGATGCACGCCGCCAATGTTTCTCCGGCTATCTGAACATAGTCGTGAAACGCGAAACCATTCATCCATATCATGAAGTAATAGAATGCAACTAGAGAAAGCCCCATAAAGACAAAGGAAACTACTCGCATTGCGGGATATAATCTTTCAATCATCGATCCATGCATGCAATTGCTATTGCGTTGTTGGTGTAACTTAATAAGTTTGGGAGATGGCCATTTGTCCAGAAGTGCTATACTATACATGCATAGCAAGATAGTCGGAATAAGATAACGAAGCCAATTACCGAATGCGTGCGTACGGAACATTAAAATATGCCCGGTCGTCAAGTATGCTATTCCGGAAGCCAACTGAAGAAGCCAAAGCAGACTAATCAATACTATACCTAACGCGATGAAAGTACGAAGGCTTCGAGGTAGCTGATGGTTACAAGGACGAAATACAACCATCCACAACCAAGCGCAGCAAAAAAGGGCGGCCGCAACAAAATTTATTTCATTGAGAGGTGGCGTTGGTGTGTGAATGGAAATCTTGAATGTGTTTAATCAACGATTATCAACTGGAATATCCTTTTTAATGGTTTATTTAATAGTCTTTCATGGAGAACAAAAAGCAATTAACGGAACCCTGAAAAGTCATTTAACAGAGAACAACATCACGCCGAGTGCATTCGTTTGAACAGAATCGAGTGCATCGTCATAAAAAAATACCGTATATCCGTCCACACCGGATGTTTGAAGTATGCATCAAGGTACTTGTTTTCGCTCTCGAAGAGTTCGTCAAATGTTTTGGGGTGGTCAATATAGAACGGGGGTATCAATCCGGGGTTGCACCGCGTACGTTTCTCCTGCAAATCAGCAGGATAGGTATCGAACATCGTCTGCGAGATAGGTCGCACACCCACCAATTTCACATCCCCCCGCAACCAGTTGATAAGCATAGGCAACTCGTCCAACCAATACCGTCGCATAAACCGTCCCCAAGTGGTTATCCGCCAATCATCGTGTCCCTTGTCCGCAATATCCATTCCCCCTGCGTTGTCAAATACATATTTCTGAATATATTCGGCATAAGGGTGCATCGTCCGAAACTTGTAGATATACACATATTCCTTGTCTTTTCCCACACGGCGCAATTTGATAAGCGGACCATACACCTTAAAATGCTCTTGCGGATAAGGTTGCGACACACGATGAGCAAAAATATATTCGATATGCCCCATCGGAACCACCTCGTCCACCGCAAAACCACAATAATACAATCGTCCGAACACCTCCGTCTTGCTGAGCATACGCTTGCGCCCCTTAGTTATGTCAAAATAGAGACGCGACATCAACATCAGGCGTGGAATAACCCGTTTCCAAAGAAAATAAAACGAATAAACAACCCTATTGATAGGGTACGGATAGCGTCGAAGCATTTTCTGCTTGATATATTCTTGCGGTCGGTAGCAACACACATATCGCCCATTGTCAGGCAATTTCTGATTTACGATACAGAATCGCTGGTTGATACCTTTTGCGTCATTGAGCAAGGTCAAATCCACCAATGTTTGGTATTCATAGTCCTGCACTTGCATAAAACTGAATCGGTCCCGATTGGCAACACACTTAGTCTGCCGACTATTGATATGTGCTTTCTCGCATAGCATCTGATAGTCCTCTTCGGTAGTGAGAGATAACACCGACTGATGAATAGTCTCAACGGAATTAGGCGTTCTCGGTTCATCGGGCAGACGCACTTTCGCATCACTGCGCTGTTCTATTTTCATCACAGGCACCGTCATATTCGTGGCATACTTCCAGTAATGCTCCGCCAATATCACAAAGAAATCTATCACCGTCACAATGCCCACCATCCACATCGCCACGGTAGCACTCAGCGGCCACCCCAACATAGGCAACACAAAATGTACCAACAGCAACATCACCGTAGTGGTAACAGCCAACGACAGCACTGCCTGCCAATACCATGCTTTCTTATACGAGCGATAAAGTCCGAACACAGCCCCCACTACTATCCACGCAAACATCATCACAGCAAACAATCCGAGGTAAGTCCATATCTCCGCCTTGTCCGCTGCCAAACGCCAAAGGATACAAATTATAGAAGAAATTATCCAAATAACTATGTCAATGCCTATTTGTTTGTGCATACACCAATACTCTTTTCACTCTGTTTTTTACGGTTTGTGCTATCAATTCTCTTATCCATTGTCGGTTGTTCGCTGCCCAGCGTTGAGGGTGAGTTGTCAGCATTACGTGCGCCGACAACACATTGGTTCTCAGCGTATTGATAATCTCATCGGTGGTATGATAGGTATGTCCTTCCCGCTCCCACTGCGCCTGATAGCGAGGTATTTTGTCCCTTACGCTGACCTTATATCCGTCCCAACATCTGCCCGTATCGGTCAGGTACAGCACCTTACTGAAATCCACATCGAAATAAGGTTCCCCCACGATACCTTGCCCGCGATAATCATAGTTTTTCCATAGGTCGCGTCCGTCATACCGATTGGTCGGTGCACCATGCATACAGATTGTGCGGACAGGGTAGAATGTACGAAAATAGGCCAAATTCTCCCGAAACCGCTGCCACGCATGCTCCGCATCACCATTCGCCAATGCCAAATCCTCGTAGTGATAACCTATCTCGTGTCCCAACGCTGCGACACGGCGTATCCGGTCCGGCTGATTGCTTTCGGGGACAATGCGAAAATAGTAACTTGCGCGTATGCCAAGACCGTGTTCTATCTCCGCCGTACGCACACTGTTTTGTGGCAAACGGTCCACATCGTGTCTCAAAATCACATACTTGTCGGGCAAATGCGCAGCCGTGCAATACTCCTCCATCGTAACAGGAACATAACCTGCTGCGAGCAAAGCCTCTAACAATTCACGGTATTTGAACAATGTAAAATCTCTCGGCATAGACACAACGACATGTACTATCTTCTATTCATACAACGCTAACCATTCCACTCTGTTGCCCACCGTCTCCAGATACTTCCGAAACTCCGCCTGCGCAATCACCACCGTCCCGCGACAATCGTTGGGGTGAAAACTGAGTGTTTCGGCGTTTTGCAAGTTCTTGTCCAAGAACAAAATAACATGATGTTCGGTATCGTTGATAAGCCCGAAAGGACTGACGCTACCGGGTTCGAGACCCAGATAGCGCAACATTCGTTCCGGACTGGCAAACGACAATTTCCCCGGCGCAGGCTGTCCTGCCGCTTGTAGCGAGGCTTTGAGACGCTGTTCCAAATCGTGGATGGCAAGGTCGTGGTCGCAATCAAAGCAAATCAGATAGTGTTGGTTGCCCTTGTGGTTACGCATAAAAATGTTCTTGCAGTGTACGCTCCCATCGTCGTGCCACCATCGTTTCGCCTCCTCGATAGTCTTGCCTTCGGGGTGGTTGTAGCATGTATAAGCGATGCCGTGTGCTTGCAGGTATTGTTCCACCTGCGCTTGACGTTCCATAGTATTATAAATATTGTGTTGTATTTAGGCGTCGAAGCCATAGCCCACACCTTAATATATTAGTATTTTATTTTCAGTTGGCTCAATGTTTCTTTTATTCGACGCATAGTCTCAATGATATTGTTTTCGCTTGTGGCATACAACATACGCACACAATTCGCCTCGCCGAAAGCCCCCGCTGACGCAAGCAATTGTTGGCATCGGGCAGCGACCTGCAATGTCTGCAACTCCGCAAGCGATTGTACACGCTCTGATATTTTCATTTTTTATACCTTATTGAAATCGACCACAAAATTACAACATTTTTCGCACATAGACAACTATACTATAAAAAAAGTTTATTCCCACTCTCTACTTTCCCTATCTTTCCCTGTCTGCTCCTCCCCCATTCGCGCAACGCACACGCTATTCTGCACTCAAGCCCCACTCTCATTGGTCAATTTGCCCTATTCGCAAAATTCGCCGTTTCAAATACCGGCCAATTATGGATAAAAGACGACAACGACACGACAACGAGAGTCATCCTTTACCATAGCACGGTACCCGTCAAAATTATCATACAAAAGCCCCCCTTAACACAACCTCATATATTTTTTCCGACACACGTTTTGCATCGAACTTGTGTATGTCGTTTTTTTATAGTAACTTTGCAGGCTATATGGTGAATTATGTAAAAAATAACATATTTTTCGTGCTTGGCATAATAGGTCTAAGCCTATTGGCGGGGTGCCGTCCCGACACGATTTGCCGACAAGACATCGATATAGCAATGGGCGTGAGCGTCCGTTGGACACTCACCGACACCACGGGTGCCACCACCCCGCAAATCGCCTTCGACAGCCTCAGCGTACAGGGCGTAGGCAATGATTCTATACTATATAATAATAGCAAAAACCTGTCCTCACTATGGTTGCCGTTGCGGATAGACACATGCCTGACCGCGTTTGCTTTCCTCTGGCACGGCAAAGCCGATACCCTCTTCATTCGGCACGACAACACACGGCATTTCATTTCGCAGGCGTGTGGTTGCACCGTCTATCACACCATTGATACCATTTGGCACAGCGGTTCTGCCATCGACTCCATCACGATACTCAATAGCAGCGTAGAAAATACCCGACAAGAGAATGTGCAACTGACAATGTACAACTGACAATGTACCACTTACAATTACATATTCGCTGGTTCTTTTCCGTGGTGTTGCTACTGCTGAGCGGATTGGTATGGGCAGAATCGGCAACGGTCCCCCGACACAAAGATGGCACACGTATCTATGCAGACACTGCCATCTATCAGGGTATGAGTCTCAAAGTGGATATAGGAAACACCATCATCGAACTGGCAACCTCAAAAGCGAAAGTGCAGAGTTATGAGATAGCAATGAATTGGAGAATCAAACAACGCCTGTTTCCCACGTTCGAATTGGGTTATACCCTCGCCGACACTCAAGCCGAGGGC
The DNA here is from genome assembly GCA_050872525.1 of Bacteroidales bacterium. Classification (GTDB taxonomy): domain Bacteria; phylum Bacteroidota; class Bacteroidia; order Bacteroidales; family Paludibacteraceae; genus Colicola. The sequence goes on from JBNMHB010000018.1 coordinate 27,329, forward strand.
GGAAAGCACTACGGACAGGGAGGGTTCGCACGTGTGGGACTGGATTTGAACGGACTGAAGAAGCACCCCGAGAATCCCAACGCGCTATTGGTGGGGTTGCGTGTAGGAACGGCTTTGCAGAAATACGACCTTACCCAAGTGAATCTCAACTCCGGCTATTGGGGCGATGTGTATGCCGATTATATAGGTATGTTTCAGGCAGATTGTTGGGGTGAAGTGGTGGCAGGATGTCAGGTACAGGTATGGGAAGGTTTTCAAATGGGGTGGTACTTGCGTTTCAAGGTTCTCTTCACGCGCAAGGCAAAAGACGAGAAAGTCCTCCCCTACTACATCCCCGGTTTCGGCTACCGCGATGACACCAACTGGGGTATCAACTACTACCTCGCTTGGTCTTTCTAACAAAAACACATTTAACATAAAGTAAATAACAAACCAAAAGTCTATATAATATGAATACTACAAAACTTATGAATCGGGCAGCGGATAACATTCGTATCCTGGCTGCTGCTATGGTAGAAAAGGCAAAAAGCGGACACCCGGGCGGTGCTATGGGTGGCGCGGATTTTATCAACGTGCTCTATTCTGAG
>JBNMHB010000019.1:0-26737 GCA_050872525.1 Bacteroidales bacterium
ACTTACAAGTACGCCAATGGCAATTATAACAAACTCACCAAGTACTGCAACGATGTAAGTTACGGCGATAATGGTTTTACCGATAACAAGACCACTTTGGAACCCGAAGACGATGCCGCTCACATGAATTGGGGTGGCAGTTGGCGTATGCCGACCGATGCCGAGTGGACAGAGTTGCGCGAGCAATGCACATGGACGTGGACCACGCAAAATGGCGTAAACGGTTACCAAGTAACAAGCAAGACCAATAGCAACTCTATTTTTCTTCCCGCTGCGGGCTGTCGCTACGACACGGTTCTCTACGGTGCCGGCTACTACGGCATCTTTTGGTCTTCGTCGCTCTACGAGCGCGACCCGGTCAGCGCGTGGCGCCTCTACTTCGATTCGGGCCGCGCGTACAGGGACTACGACTATCGCGTCGACGGTCTATCCGTCCGCCCTGTTTGCCCGTAGCAGTAGAACCCTCTCATACGGGCAATGAACACGCAACACACGCAAAAAAGTTTCTGCCGGTGGCGCGCCTGCGGAGCAGGCTAACCGGCGCAATCGGCAGAAACTTTTTACGACGTTTGGAAACTTTTAACGTAAATAAAAAATACAAATGGCACACCTGAAAGATATATTAGAGATAGAACAACAACGTACAACCGATATGGAATGTCGGCAAGTCCATCTTTTTCAAGAAGGTACATTCTATCGTGCTTATGAGCGGAGTGCGTGGCTTGTTATTACGTATATCAGCCTGCTCAAACCCACTCGGCGCAACGTGAAAGGGCAAGAGGAAAGCATTGTCTTTTGTGGTTTCCCATTGACCAGTTTGCAAAAATATACGCCGGAAGGCTGTGCTGCTATCGTGCAAGAGGACAAAAGTGTTACGTTTGCTTTGCCCGAAACTTTGTATCCGATAATCTCGTCAGCGGATGAAGAACAAGAGAGGTTCAACAACTGGAAACAAAGTGTGCCTTTGTCGGAAAGCAAAAAGGACGCACACAAAGAAAGCATCATCGATGCTGCCCGTGCACCTATGCGTCTGACGGAAATCATGCAGCAAATACTCGCATTTCCCATAGAGCAGAAAACGCCTATGGAAGCAATGCTTTTCTTATCGGAAATAAAACAAAACTTATCACATATCCTTTGAGAGGGTTCACAGGCAGTTCGTCATGGAGGCTTTGCCTTTGTGAAACAGTCGTAAATGCAGTTTGGCTTCTTCGATGATTCTTTTCTGCACGAGTATCAGGTAACTGCCGACAGCAAGAGCGTTTTCTTCCCGCTGCGGGCTATCGCAACGACACGAATCTCAACAATGCCGGCAACAACGGCAACTATTGGTCTTCGTCGCTCAACGAGAACAACCCGAACAACGCGTGGAACCTCAACTTCAATTCGGACAACGTGAACAGGAACAACAACAATCGCAACAACGGTCAATCCGTCCGCCCTGTTTGCCCGTAGCATAGCACCCACCAAAGATATATTGTGATGAATAAAAACAGATGAAACCCTATCGCTTGACATACGAACAACTCCTTGATGACCTGTACCAGGCGTATTATGACGCACGGCGGCACAAACGGCAAAAGGCATACCAATTGTGCTTTGAGGCTAATTTGGATATCCATATCCATTCGCTGTGCGATGAGTTGTGGTCACGTACCTACAAGGCACGTCCATCTGCCTGTTTTATTATTTCCGACCCTAAGAAACGTGAAGTATTTGCGGCAGATTTCCGCGACCGCATAGTGCACCACCTATACTACAACTATACGCATACGCTCTACGAGCGTACGTTTATAGAAGATGCGTATAGTTGTATTCCCGGGCGCGGTACGCACTACGGTATCCGCCGTTTGCAACGACATATATACCAAGAAAGCCAAAACTATACACAACCTTGTTATGTATTGAAGATGGATATTCGTGGGTATTTTATGCATATTCAGCGCGAACTGTTATTGTCGTTGTGCCTCTCTACATTGAATAAGATGGCGTTGCATCGTATTCTCAAGCACGTGCCTACCACATGGACAGAACATATTGATATGGATTTTGTGCGCTATCTGACACGTGAAATCGTATTGCTCAATCCTATTCTCGATTGCTACGTGGTGGGATGTAAAAGCGATTGGAATGACCTGCCTGCCAATAAGAGCCTGTTCAATAGTCCTGCGGGTTGTGGTCTGCCCATTGGCAACCTGACGAGTCAGTTGTTTTCCAATGTCTATATGAATGTACTTGACCAATATATGAAGCGTGTTCTGCATTGTGTGCATTATGGCAGATATGTAGATGACTTTTTTGTGGTTAGTTCGGATAGAGAGTGGTTGCGCGGGCTGATTCGGGACGTGCGTGAGTTTGTGAAGCAGTCGCTTGGGCTTACTTTGCACGAGGGTAAAACGCAAATCTGCAATGTGCGATATGGCGTAGAGTTCCTTGGGACAACCGTCAAGCCTTTTCATAGTATAGTGAGCAAGTCGGCGTTGCGCAGGATGCGTCCGAAAATCCGACAATGTTTGCAAAATATCCCGCTTTCAAACGATTCGCTTGTTTCGTTTGGCGGTCTTTTATGTCATGGAAATAATTATCAACAAATAAAACAACTTTTACAATGAAAACAAAACTATTTCTCAGTGCTGTTGCTTTGGCAATAGCAGGTTGGTGCAGTGCCACCAACTATCTAACCCTTACACTTTACGCCGATGGGTGCGAGAGTGCGAACGTGATCAAATGTAATGCAGGGCAGCAGGTGGATGTATCCGCTGTACCTGAAAACGAACATCGCCATTTTGTGCGTTGGACGGATGGTAATACCGACAATCCGCGATTGGTTACGGTTACAAAAGATACGACCCTTACCGCCGAATTTGCAGATGATCCGATTTTGACACTTGTTTCTTCAGACTATAGTAGAGGATATGTCTATGGCGGTGGGCAGTTCAAGCCAAATTCATCTTGCGAAATCTCTGCGACCGCCGAATATGGCTACCATTTCACCCAATGGACGGACGGCAATACGGATAACCCGCGTACGATTATACTGACTTGTGATACTACCTTTACTGCCGAGTTTGCACCTAATCAATACACTATTTCCACAGAGGTCAATGACGCAGAACGTGGCAGTGTGAGTGGCGGAACCACTGCTGACTATCTCAGCAAAGTAACTCTCACAGCCACAGCCAACTATGGCTACCACTTTGCCCGTTGGACGGATAGAGAAGGATATTGGGAAGATTGGAATACCAGCAACCCGCGCACGGTACAAGTGTTGGGCGATACCACATATAGTGCTGTGTTTGAGAAGAATACGTACACTATTACGGCACAATCAGCGAATGATATACAAGGCTATGTATCTGCGCCCTATCATGCAGAGTATTTAGACCAAGTGTCGCTTACTGCCAACCCGAATGTGGGCTACCATTTCACCCAATGGACGGACGGCAATACGGATAATCCGCGTGAGATTGTGCTGACGTGCGATACTACGTTTACGGCGGAGTTTGCACAGACCTTCTCGGGACAATGCGGGTACGACCTCTATTGGAAGTATGAGGGGCATACGCTCACTATTTCGGGTACGGGCAATATGTATGATTACAACGAAAACGATATGCCGTGGTTGCTATTCCGCGATACAACTGATGTTGTTATTTTGGAGCTGGGTATTACCGGTATCGGCAACAATGCATTTAACGGCTTTGTGAAACTGAATAAGATAGAATTGCCCAACACGCTCAGTTCTATTGGTGCTAATGCATTTGCGGGATGCCGTAAGTTGTATGACATCTATTCGTATGCGGTGGAACCCCCTGTGGCAGAAAATACATCGTTTGCGAACTACAACGTATATTTGCACGTGCCATGCGACAATCTGCGTGATTATCAGATGGATGCAGTATTCGGGTCGTTCAAGTATATCCAATGTATCGGCGCGGAGAACACCACCACCGACGGGACGATTACGGTAACACCATCGGACAACGAGGCAGTGTTTGTATGGCGTGCGGATGAGTCGGCTGCCTCCTACAACTTGGAGATTCGCAAAGACGGCGAAGTGTTCTGTACGCTGATTTTCAATGCACAAGGACAACTGACGAGCATTGCTTTTGCGCCTGCACGCAACGGACAGACACATCGTGCCGCCGAGCAGACCGCCGCAGGCTTCCGCTTCACAGTTACGGGCTTGAGCGAATCCACCCGCTACACATTTGGTATGACTGTGAAAGACGCCACCGACGCCACTTTGCAGACCTACATGGGAGAGTTCAATACCACCGGTGTTGCTACCTCTGTGGATAATGCCACAACGGAAACAACTGCACAAAAGGTTATCCGCAACGGGCAAGTGCTTATCCTGCGCGGCGACAAGACCTATACCCCGATGGGAGTGGAGGTTAATTTGTAATTTGTAATAACGGGCTGCTCAAGAAATTTGGGCAGCCCGTTGTGTATATAAACGTCAGTTCGATATATTACGAGTGGTATGGTTTTTACGGTTAATCAATGATAATACGGCATAGCCGTCCGTTTACCCAAACACATCTCACTATGCTTATCGCCTTGCAAAAAATCGCCCAAAAACAGCATTATCCTTCGTGTATCTCTCGTATATCCTTCGTATATGTATCGTAGTTTTAGGCACAACGAGGGCTAATAGGACAAATAAGACAAATAAATCAAATAAGACAAATTGGGTGGATTGGGCGGATTGGATGGACAGTACAGGGTGGATTGCATATTAAAATTATTAATTGTTAATTGGAAATCGTTAATTGCTATTGCGTATTCCATAAAAAAGCAGTACCTTTGTGGCGACTTTGAGTGGTCGTAAAAATAACGGGGCATAAATGGTGCTCCACATCTAATCAACGAGGCGCAAACGGTGCCTCAAAACAATTATTAAACACTACATGAATATTGTAAGAAAGGAGATTGCTCTCCCTGATGGTCGTGTGATTACGCTGGAGACCGGCAAACTTGCCAAGCAGGCAGACGGTGCAGTGATGGCGACTATCGGCAACACAATGGTGCTTGCCACAGTATGCAGCGCGAAAGACGCTGTTCCCGGTACGGATTTCATGCCGCTGACCGTGGAGTACAAAGAGAAATTTGCCAGTGCAGGTCGTTTCCCGGGTGGTTTCACCCGTCGTGAAGGCAAGGCGTCGGACTATGAAATCCTGATTGCCCGCCTGATTGACCGTGCCTTGCGCCCATTGTTCCCTGCCAACTATCACGCAGAGACATTTGTTAATGTAACGATGTATTCGGCTGACGGCGTAGATATGCCGGAGTCGATAGCCGGTCTGGCTGCCGGTGCTGCTCTGGCTTGCTCGGACATACCGTTTGAGGGTCCTGTTTCGGAGGTGCGCGTGGCACGCGTAAACGGTGAGATGGTTATCAACCCGACCTTTGAGCAATGTGAGCAGGCTGACCTCGAATTGATGGTGGCTGCCACCTACGACAACATCATGATGGTTGAGGGTGAGATGAAAGAAGTGCCGGAGGCTGTGATGCTTGAGGCTATCAAGGCTGCGCACGAGGCTATCAAACCGCAGTGTTTGGCTCTCAACGAGATGATGAAAGCGTATGGCAAAGAGACCAAGCGCGAGTATTGCCACGAGGTAAACGATGATGAACTGAAACAGGCTGTACACGACTATAGTTACGCACGCGCGTATGCACAAGCCACCTCTGCCGATACCGACAAACATCACCGCGAGGCAATGTTCTCGCAGATTTGCGATGATTTCAAGACCGACAAGGCAGACTATATGGCTCAGCGTGCTGAAGCCTTAGGCATTGATATTGAGGAGATTGCCGCTATGGTGGACCGCTACTACCACGATGTGGAGAAAGAGGCTATGCGCCGCGCTGTTCTCGATGAGGGCAAGCGTCTCGACGGTCGTCAGACAACCGATATCCGCCCTATTTGGTGCGAAGTAAGTCCGCTGCCCGGTCCTCACGGTTCGTCTATCTTCACCCGTGGTGAGACCCAGGCTTTGGCTACCGTTACGCTCGGTACCAGCCGCGATGAGAAGATTGTGGACGAGGCTTTGGTTCAAGGTACCGACCGTTTCTTGCTCCACTACAATTTCCCGCCTTTCGCAACCGGTGAGGCAAAAGCACAACGTGGTGTAGGTCGCCGCGAGATTGGTCATGGAAACCTCGCATGCCGTGCGCTCAAGAACATGATTCCTGCCGATTTCCCATACTGCGTACGCGTTGTTTCGGACATTTTGGAGTCCAATGGTTCGTCTTCTATGGCTACCGTTTGCGCAGGTACACTCGCGCTGATGGATGCCGGTGTACAAATCAAGAAACCTGTCAGCGGTATCGCTATGGGTATGATTTCCGAGTTGGTGGGCGACAAACTCAACTATAAGATTCTGAGCGACATCCTCGGCGATGAGGACCACCTCGGAGATATGGACTTCAAGACCACCGGTACGCGTGACGGTCTGACCGCTTGCCAGATGGATATCAAGGTGGATGGCTTGAGTTATGAGGTGTTGGAGAACGCTCTCGCACAGGCTCACCAAGCACGTATGTATATCCTCGACAAGATTTTGGAGACGATGCCCGAACCGCGCAAAGACCTCAAACCACAGGCTCCGCGTATTGTATCGTTCATTATTCCGAAAGACATGATTGGTGCTGTTATTGGCCCCGGCGGTAAGATTATCCAAGGTATCCAAGCGGAGACAGGTGCCGTTATTAGTATCGACGAGGTAGAAGAAGGCGGAAAGGTAGAAGTGGCAAGCAACAACGGTACTTCTATGGAGGCTGCCGTGGCAAAAATTAAGGCTATCGTGGCTATGCCCGAAGTAGGCGAAGTATATGAATCGACGGTTAAGTCTATCATGCCTTATGGTTGCTTCGTTGAGTTTATGCCGGGACACGAAGGCTTGCTCCACATCTCGGAGATAGATTGGAAACGCTACGAGACTATGGAAGAGACGGGTATCCAGGAGGGCGACAAGATTATGATTAAGTTGCTCGAAGTGGATCCCAAGACGGGCAAGTTCCGTCTGAGTGCTAAGGCACTGAAAGAGAAACCCGAAGGCTATGTAGAGCCGGAACGTCCGGTTCGCACACTTCGTAGCGATCGTGGTCCTCGTCCAGAGCGTCGTGGTCCTCGTCCTGACCATCGTGATGACCGTCCGCGCCGTGACCCGGAAGCAGATGGCGCACGCCTTGACCGCAGATATTGATTATAGCATTGTGCTATATACTATAAAAAGAGGTTGTCTAACATATTTAGGCAACCTCTTTTTGTGATAATAGGTTTGTATTTTGCGAAAAGTATGTCCGAGTGTTGTATATGTGCCGATTTTGTTGTATCTTTGCGAACTATTTGTGCGATAGTATTTACTATTTTGATTAACAAAAACAAACCGTATCATGAAAGAGTGCGAAATCAAAACAACTATGCGTATATGCGAGTGGAATGACTTGACAGCAGAACAACAAGAACTAATCGCTATAGCCAAAGAACAAACGGCACGTGCGTACTGTCCATACTCTCACTATCATGTAGGAGCGGCATTACGATTGGAAAACGATGTGATTGTGCGCGGTTGCAACCAGGAGAACGCTGCCTATCCGAGCGGACTATGCGCAGAGCGTTCCGCCCTGTTCGCAGCAGGAGCGCAATATCCGGAACAACCTGTACGCCAATTAGCGATAGCATGCTATACGAATGGTCGCTTTACGCAGAAACCCGGATCGCCTTGTGGGGCTTGCCGACAAGTGATGCTTGAGACGGAATACCGTTACAAAAGACCTATGGAGGTAATCCTCTATGGAGAAGAGGAAACGTATATCTTCTCTTGTGCTGCTGATTTGCTGCCTCTGATATTTGTATCTGAGTCCCTCAAAGGATGATAGATACATGGTAGATATTGTAGAGACTATAGAAATCTATAGACCACTATACACCCAATAGATTGAAAGTTATAAAAAAAATAGACACCTATCTGCTAAAGAACTTCCTTGCGTTGTTCTTTGCTACATTTTTTGTGTGTATCTTCATACTGCTTATGCAGTTTGTGTGGATGCACGTAAAGGACTTGGTAGGTAAAGGTGTGGAGGTGTCTGTATTAGCGGAGTTTTTTGTTTATGCCGTGGCGAATGTAGTGCCATTGGCATTGCCGTTGGCTATTCTGCTGGCTTCGCTCATTTCTTTCGGAAACTTAGGCGAGAAGTTTGAACTGACTGCCATGAAGGCGGCGGGTATATCGCTTTTCCGAATCATGCGCCCTTTGGCGATAGGTATCGCTTTTATCTCGGTTGGGGCATTTTTCTTTTCAAATAATGTATTGCCCAAGTCGCAAATGAAACTATGGGCACTTATTTTCTCGCTTCGTCAGAAATCGCCGGAGTTGGAAATACCCGTCGGAGAATTCTACGATGGTGTGAGCGGCTATAATATCTATGTGCGACACAAGGATAAAAAGACCGGCACACTATGCGACATGATGATTTACGACTTCTCCGAGGGGTTTCAGAATGCTACGGTGATGGTTGCGGACTCGGGTAAGTTGGCATTTTCGGACGATAAGAAATACTTGATTCTGCGCCTGTATAATGGCGAATCGTTTGAGAACCTGAATCAGCAACAACAGCGTACTGCCAAACAGAAAAATATCCCGTATCGGCGTGAGACATTTGCAGAGAAACAGTTACTTATTGATTTTGACACCGAGTTTAACCGTTATGACGAGTCGGTGCTGGAGGATCAACATGTATCGAAAAATGTGGCACAGTTGGTGCGTTCGATAGACTCAGTGCAGGTGTTGGCGACAGAGAAGAGTAGGGAACAGAGCAAGAATCTTGTTCAGAATCGTTATTTCGGTCGTGAGCAGAAATCGGGACGTGTGTTGATTCCCGTGGAGACCGCTGAACGGACGGAATACGATATAGATTCGCTTTTTGCCCGCCTGTCTCCCATACTACAGCGTACAGCAATGGACGCGGCAGTGGACAAAGCCACGGTACAATGCGACCAAGTGGAGTATAACGCTTTGTTGCTTGACGACTCGCAACGCTATATCCGAAAACATGAGATAGAACTGTATCGCAAGTTTACATTGGCATTCGCCTGTTTGATATTTTTCTTTATCGGTGCCCCATTGGGAGCGATTATTCGTAAGGGCGGTTTGGGTGCGCCGGTGGTAATATCGGTAATTATGTTTATTGTCTATTATATTATTGACAATACAGGATATAAGATGGCACGCGAGGCATTATGGCCCTGTTGGGCGGGTATGTGGCTCAGTTCGTTTGTATTGCTTCCGATAGGTATCTTTCTGACCTACAAGGCTGCTACCGACGCCGCTTTGCTCAATCCGGAAGCATGGCTCAAGACTTGGGAAAAGTTGAAAAACAGGGTAATCTCCGGCAAAAAACGCACAACGAACAATGTGTAATAAATGTGTAATTAGTAAATCTATATAAAATGAACACAATAGCAGAAGCATTAGACGATTTTCGTCAAGGCAAGTTTGTCATCGTAGTGGATGACGAGGACCGTGAAAACGAGGGCGATTTTATCACCGCCGCGGAGAAGATTACACCGGAAAAGGTGAATTTCATGCTCAAGCATGGGCGTGGTGTGTTGTGTGCTCCTATCACAGAGCAGCGTTGTGCTGAATTGGATTTGATGCACCAAGTATCAAACAACACATCTATGCTTGGTACACCGTTTACCGTGACAGTGGATAAGTTGGAAGGTTGTACAACCGGTGTGTCGGCTGCTGACCGCGCGGCAACGATTCGTGCATTGGCAGACCCCGCTTCGAAACCCGAAACTTTCGGTCGTCCCGGACATATCAATCCGCTTTATGCGCGTGCAGGTGGTGTATTGCAGCGCGCAGGACATACAGAGGCGTCTATCGACTTGGCGCGTTTGGCAGGATTGCAACCCGCGGCAGCACTGATTGAGATAATGAACCCCGATGGTACGATGGCGCGTATGCCGCAACTGCAAGAAGTGGCACGCGAAAACGACCTGAAAATCATCTCTATCAAAGATTTGATTGCCTATCGTTTGCAAAATGAACACCCTTCGGAGCAAAGTACACTCGATGCACAACTCTCGACACTGAATTGTATCGTTGAGCGTGGTGAGACCGTTTTCCTGCCTACCGATTATGGAGAGTTCCGTCTGACACCGTTCCGCGATATGAGCAGCGGTTTGGAGCATGTGGCATTGGTGAAGGGCGAGTGGAACGAGGACGAGCCTGTGTTGTGCCGTGTACATTCCAGTTGTCTGACAGGTGATGTGTTCGGTTCGTTGCGTTGCGAATGTGGTGAGCAACTTCATCGCGCCATGCAGATGATAGAGAAAGAAGGACGCGGTATCCTTGTATATATGAATCAGGAGGGACGCGGTATCGGACTGATGAACAAGATACGTGCTTACAAACTGCAAGAGCAGGGAGATGACACCGTAGAGGCCAATATACATCTGGGTTTCCGTCCCGATGAACGCGACTATGGAGTAGGGGCACAGATATTGCGCGAATTGGGCGCAAAGCGTCTTCGCTTGATGACCAATAATCCTGTAAAACGTGTCGGATTAGAGAGTTACGGTATTGAGATAGTGGAGAATGTACCCATTGAAATTGCTCCCAATCAGTACAACGAACAATATATGCGTGCCAAAAAAGAGAAAATGCACCATAACTTGCATTTGGTCTAAAAAACGAGTTTGGCACGATAATTGACGGAGATAAAACAAATACTATGGCAACTATAGATAGTATAGGGACCATGGAAATTGTATAAATTGCAAACACCTTACTGATTATGAAACGCTTGGTATCATTTTTATTCGCATTTCTGCTGATGGCAGGAATGACGATGCGAGCCGATGAGACCATTACGGTATCGGCGAACAGTTCGGATGTCTCCGACGGATTAGACTTGAAGGTTGTGGCTAAACTCTTTGCGCAAGCGAAGAACTTAGAGGAATTTGAGAACCTGCTAAATAACCCTGATTCTGCATTCTGCAACCTTGACCTGAACGGTGATGGCGAAATAGACTATATCCGTGTGGTAGAGACCGGCGAAGGAAACAAACGACTGATAGTGCTGCAAGCCATCTTGGCAAAGGATATCTATCAGGATATTGCTTCTATCTATGTAGAAAAAGACGAGAAGGAAAAAGTAACCGTACAGGTGGTGGGGGATGAGTATATCTATGGTACCAATTATATTATTGAGCCAGTGTATGTTTATCGTCCTGTTATCTATGATTGGTTCTGGAGCCCTTCTTGGTATGCATGGTACTCGCCCTGGTATTGGGGCTATTACCCCGGTTGGTGGTATGCACACCCCGTTTGGGCTTACGACTACTATTGGCACCATTGCTATGCTTTCCATCATCACCACGGCTATTGTAGTTTCCGCTATGCACACGCTCCGCGTCCTGCTATGCACGATATGTATTCGTCGGTCAGCCGTCGCGATTATGCGGTGGCACACCCCGACCGTTCTTTCAGCAGACGTAATACAGGTGTAAGCAATGCCCGCGAAATACAGACTTCACGCGCAGCGTCTATTCAGGGTGCCAGCACGCGCACCACGGCAGTAGGAGCCAGCACACGTCAGGCAAATACGATGAATGCCGCTAGTACACGCCAGACGGCAACGGGTACATCCGGTCGTACATACGGCAGTGCTAACACCGCCGCGATGCGTTCCTCGACACGCAGTTCGGTAGCGACAGCCACCACTCGCCAAACGGCGGCAGGTACCGCTGCTTCGACACGTGCCACAGCAACGACTGCCACTTCTACACGGGGCGATGTCAATGGTACTTCCACTCGTGCGAATGCAAGCAATGTAAACACAACTAATCGCACTTCGGTAACAACAACACGCACTTCGGCTGCAACGGCACCGAACACACGCGTTTCTGCTACATCTTCGAATAGCACACGCGCTGCATATAATGGTGGCAACACCAATACGACCCGTACATCGGCTACGACAACCAATAATAATCGCTCGTCGTACAATAGCAGTACACGTTCTACTTCGAATACGCCTACACGCACGACATCGAATTATGGCACTTCCACCACTCGCAGTAGCGGAAGTTACAATAGTGGCAGCAGTTATGGCGGTAGCACCCGTAGCACAGGAAGTTACGGTGGTGGAGGCGGCTACAGCGGTGGCGGAAGTTCTCGCTCTTCCGGCAGTGGCAGTGGTTCCACTCGCAGATAAATGCCTTATAAGTTAGACAAGAGACCATCTGATGTATGTCATCAGGTGGTTTTTTTGTATTACAACCCACAAAGTCTGCTTTGGGACGGCTCTTTTCGCCGTCTCGTTGCCGTCTTTTGCCTTGCGAGGATGCGATTTTTTTTGTACCTTTGCACGGGATTGGAGAAAGAGGGGTATAGGGATAAGGGATAAGGAATAAAGAATAAGGAATAAAGAATAAGGAATAAGAATATGGACGGAAAAGGAAGTTATGCTTTGGTGACGGGGGCGAGTTCGGGGATGGGATATTGCTATGCCCGGGCGTTGGCGGCACGGGGATATAATCTGCTGATGGTCAGCAATGAGGAGGCTATCTATGCCAAAGCAGAGGCTGTGCAGAACGACTATCCTGTGATTGCCGTGGGGGTCTTGCGCGATTTGAGTGCGCCCGACGCGGCTGAAGAATTGCACCGGTATTGTGCGGAAAAAGGTTGGACAGTGGAAGTATTGGTGAATAATGCCGGTGTGTATCACGACCGCGATTTTCTAAATGACTCGGAGGCGTTTAACAGGTTGATACTCAGTCTGCATGTGCTGACACCTGCCATGCTCTGCTACTATTTCGGACACGATATGGCCGCCCGCCACAAGGGATATATACTCAATGTATGTTCTGTAACATCGCGTATCGCCGTACAGCGAATGTCCACGTATGCGTCCACAAAGGCCTTTCTGGCTTCGTTCACCCGCTCGTTGCACGTGGAATTGCGTCCGCAAGGGGTGTATGTAACCAACGTGTCCCCAGGGGCGGTGGATACGGGGCTGTATCATATCCGTCCTATCGCCACGCGTATCGGAAAGATGTTGGGGTATATCGTGTCGCCCGAATACTTGGTAAAACGCGCGCTGAACGGTCTGTTCCGCGGGCGTGCGAAAGTGTCCGTGCCGTGTGTATGGAATGCGATATTGCTTATATTGGTTCCTCTGATTCCCACACCTGTTTTGCGCGGGATACGTCGGTTGGGGTGGTTCTGATTTATGGTGCGAATGGCAGTTTCCTCACGTGCGCGCATACGCGCGTGCGCGGCTGCGTGTAAATAATAAGGTAGAGTGGGGTATAAGGTTTGTTTCTTTTGTTTTGCGCCACTGATTGTTTTCTACCGATGTTTTGATGAATCCAAATAATAGGCAAAAAAAGCGCGCAAATCTTGCGTATGTCGTTTTTTTGTTGTACCTTTGCAGAATGTATGTGCGTAATGCATGACAAGGTATAAATTATACAAAATTTCATATACATGATTGATAACGACAGAATAATTCCTGTAAAGATTGATGAGGAAATGAAATCCTCGTACATCGATTACTCGATGAGTGTCATTGTGAGCCGTGCGCTGCCCGATGTGCGCGACGGTTTCAAACCTGTACACCGTCGTGTACTCTTTGGTATGAACGAATTGGGCAACACCAGTGATAAGCCAACCAAGAAATCTGCCCGTATCGTCGGTGAGGTAATGGGTAAGTTCCACCCGCACGGCGACAGTAGTATCTATGGTACATTAGTCCGTTTGGCTCAACCCTGGAATATGCGCTATACATTGGTTGACGGTCAGGGTAACTTCGGCTCGGTGGACGGCGATAGCCCCGCTGCTATGCGTTACACTGAGGCGCGACTGAGCAAGTTGGCGGAAGAAATGCTGCGCGACATCGAGAAAGATACGGTGGACATGCAGAATAACTTTGATGATACATTGAAGGAACCTGTGGTGCTGCCTTGCCGTTTCCCGAACCTGCTTGTGAACGGTGCCAGCGGTATCGCCGTAGGTATGGCAACGAATATGCCCACCCATAACCTCGGCGAGGTGATTGACGGCTGTGTGGCATATATTCGCAATATAGAAGACCGTCTGCAAAACCCTGAAACAGAGGAGATTACGGTGGAGAACCTGATGGAATATATCAAGGCTCCCGATTTCCCGACCGGCGGTACTATCTATGGCTATCAGGGAGTGAAAGACGCTTTCGAGACCGGACGCGGGCGTATCGTGATTCGCTCGAATGCCGACATCGAGACCGAGGACAACGGACGCGAGAAAATCATTATCACGGAGTTGCCTTACGGTGTGGTGAAAGCAGACTTGGTGAAGAACATCGCCGAGTTGGTGAACGACAAGAAAATAGAAGGTATTTCGGAGATTAGCGACCAATCGAAACGCGATATACGTATCGTGATTGACATCAAGCGCGACGCTAATGCACAGGTGGTACTCAATAAATTATATAAGTTTACCGCCCTGCAATCGAGTTTTGCCGTGAACAATATCGCCCTTGTGAAAGGACGTCCTATGTTGTTGAATCTCAAACAGTTGGTAGGTTGCTTCGTTGAGCATAGAATGGAAGTGGTAACACGCCGTACACGCTACGAACTGAAAAAATCCGAGGAACGCGCCCATATCTTGGAAGGTTTGATTATTGCGGTGGATAACATCGATGAGGTAGTGCGTATTATCCGCGCCAGCCGTACGCCGGCAGAGGCACAAAGCAACCTTGAGCAGCGTTTTAGCCTTGACAACCTGCAGTCGAAAGCCATCGTGGATATGCGTCTGAGCGCGCTGACCGGACTGAAAATAGACGAGTTGAAAGCCGAGTATGCCGAGTTGGAGAAACTGATTCAACATCTCAACGACCTGCTCAATAGCGAGACTATGCGCTATGAACTCATCAAAGATGAATTGAACGAGATAAAAGAGAAGTACGCCGACGAACGCCGCACACAGATTGTGAAGATGGCAACCGAGTTCAACCCCGAAGATATGTATGCTGACGATGATATGGTGATTACCATCTCGCACCTCGGATACATCAAACGTACTCCGTTGGCAGACTTCCGCTCGCAGGCTCGTGGCGGCATAGGTTCGAAGGCTTCTTCGTCGCGCGACGAGGACTTTATCGAGTATGTACACCAGGCTTCGATGCACTCGACGATGATGTTCTTCACCGAGATGGGACGCCTTTACTGGCTCAAAGTGTATGAGATTCCGGAGGGTAACAAACAGTCGAAAGGTCGTGCTATCCAAAATATGATTAACTTGCAGAAAGGCGACAAAGTGCGTGCTTTCATTAATGTGAAGGGGCTGAACGACCAAGAGTATGTGGAGAAACACTATCTCATCTTCGCCACCAAGAACGGTTTGATGAAGAAAACGACCTTGGAGGCATACAGCCACCCGCGTGCAAACGGTATCATCGCCCTCGGTTTGCGCGAAGGCGACCAACTCATCGGCGTAACTCTGACCGATGGCGAGAGCGAGATGCTTATCGCTTCGCATAATGGTAAGGTGGTTCGCTTCAACGAATCGACCGTCCGACCGATGGGACGTAACGCCAGCGGTGTACGTGCCATAAAATTGGACGAAGACGGCGTAGATAGTGCTGTTGGCATGATTTGTGTGGAGAAGGGAAGTAACAAGACTGTGCTGGTGATTTCGGATAAGGGCTTTGGTAAACGTACTGCCCTCGATGATGAGAACGGCGAACCGATTTATCGTGTAACGAACCGTGGCGGTAAGGGGGTGAAGACGATGAACCTGACCGACAAGACCGGCTTACTCATTGGCATTGACGCAGTTACGGACGAAGATGACCTGATGCTCATCACTAAATCGGGTACCGCCATCCGTATGGCAATCGACACGATTCGCGTTATGGGGCGTGCTACGCAGGGTGTTAAACTTATTGAACTGCAGAAACGCAACGACACGCTGATGTCGGGTTGCATTGTTCCGAAAGAGGAAGAAGAATCCGAAACTGCAGAAAGCGCGGAAAATACAGAAACACAAGAAATTAACAACGAAAACGCAGAATAACAATGAAAAAGACGTTATTTTTAGCAGCCATGGTACTCATGAGTGCAGGCTGTTTCGCACAAAAAGCCAACATCAAAAAAGCAAAGAACCTCGCTCTGCAAGAAACTCCTGATTTTATAGGAGCGCGTGCGGCTATCGGTGAGGCTCTCCGTAACCCCGAAACCGAGAATGTGCCGGAGACGTGGTATGTAGCCGGACTGATTGGTTATCAGGAGAATAGCGCGGAATTGGGAAAACAAATGCTCGGTCAGGGACTTGACTCGGAGAAAGCCGGTCGTGCTGTAATGGAGAGTTTTGACTATTGGGTGAAAGCAGAGGAATTGGCTTCCGCTACCGTTCTTGACAAGAAAGGTCGTGAGGTGATGGCAGACAAAAAGACTTTTGCCAACGTACAAAAGAAAATGCTGGAGTATTACAAGAATCAAGACCTTGTGAAGTATGGTGTATATCTGAATGAGCAACGCGACTACCGCACTGCTTATGAGGCATTCCAAAAGCACCTTTCTATTCCTGACATGAAAATGATGCAGGAGGAGAGACTGCAGAAGGAAATGCCACGCGATACTATCTATGAGCAGTATAAATACTATGAGGCAATCTTCGCTATCCAAGCCGAGATGCACCCCGAGGCAGTGGCTCTCCTTGAACAGATGAAAGACGGTGAGTATGAGGCAGTTACAATAAATCAGTTCCTCTATCAGGAGTATGTTACGCTGAAAGATACCGCCAATTTTGTGCGCGTGCTGCAAGATGCAGTAGTACGTTTCCCCCAAGAACCGTGGTTCCTCCAGAACTTGATTAACTATTACATCTTCTCCGGCCATGAGAAAGAGGCGATTGCTTACCTCGAACAGGCTATTGAGCGCGAACCGAATGTAGCACAATATCACCTCATCAAGGGTAACCTCGACGAGAATCAGAAGAACTACGATGCGGCTCTGGCTGATTTCGACCGCGCTTTGGCACTCGACCCGACTATGGCAGATGCAGAGGCTGGCAAGGGGCGTGTCTTCTATAACCAAGGTGTAAAGATGAACGAGGACGCAGCGTATATCACTGATAATAAGGAGTATAAGAAAGCACTTGAGGCAATGAACGATATGTTTCGCAAGTCGCTGCCTTACTTTGAGAAGGCGCATGAACTCGCTCCTGACAATCGTGACTATATGATTACGCTCAAGACCCTCTACTACCGTTTCGGCATGGACGCGGAGTATCAGGCAATGAACAATAAACTCAATAACTAAATAACATTTGCAGCAGAATATGGTTCCTCGCAAGGGAACCATATTCTTAATTTTTATGCGTAGGTATTTCTCCCTGTTCTTTCCCTGATCTTACCCTGTGGATACCTTTCTTGATTATGCATTGTGCATTAGAAAGTCAGGAGGATATAAGGTGGATAGGAGAACAAGAGTGCCATACTACGCTTATTAAATGCTTAATTGACTCTTGGGACGCATACTTGCTATAGATTTTGGAAAGAAACGCACAGGATTAGCCGTAACGGATGTCCTCCGCATAACGGCTAATCCCTTGCTTACGATAGATACGAAGGACTTGCTTGCGTGGTTACAGAGCTACTTCGCTGCCGAACAGGTAGATATAGTGGTTATAGGACACCCCACGCAGATGAACGGACAGGAGTCGGAGTCGATGAACTATATCCGTCCGTTTATGGATACGTTTCGCAAGACTTTTCCGGCGATGCCGTTGGTGCAGTTCGATGAGCGTTTCACTTCCGTGTTGGCGCACCAAGCGATGATAGCAGGCGGTATGAAAAAGAAAGACCGCCAAAACAAAGCCGTTGTGGACAAGTTGGCGGCTTGTATTATTTTAGAAGGATATTTGGAGTCGTTGTCGTAACTGTCTCCAATGTAGTATTAAATTGTAAAATTGTAAAAATGATTCTGCCTATTTATTTATATGGACAACCCGTGTTGCGCAAAGCCACAGATGAGATAGAACCGGGTGATTTTGATTTGAAACAGTTGGTTGCTGATATGCAGGAGACCCTCACTGCTGCCGAAGGTTGCGGTTTGGCTGCCCCGCAGATTGGCAAGTCAATACGCCTGTTTATCGTGGATGGGAGCGACCTTGCTGAGGATTTTCCCGAATGTGCAGGACTGAAGAAAACCTTTGTTAATCCGGAAATTATTGAGGAAAGTGAAGAAACGGTTTCCTATCCCGAAGGGTGTCTCTCATTGCCTGGTATATCGGAGAATGTGGTGCGCCCGCGTACGATAACTATTCGTTACCAGGACGAGGATTTCAATGAGCATACCGATACTTATACCGATTTTGCGGCGCGTATCATCCTGCATGAGTACGACCATCTGGAGGCGCATGTCTTCACAGACCGTATCTCGCCTATCCGCAAACAGTTTGTAAAAGGCAAACTGACCAATATCGCCAAAGGCAAGACTTCTGCCCGCTACCGTACAAAACATTAGTCAACCAATTATGCATAGTGCATCACGCATTATGCATTTTTGTTATAGGATAGTTATATGTTGGTTATAGGATAGATAAGGTTATCCACCTCTCATCCTCCTGACATCCACCTGTGTTTTCCTGGAATTGGTTTCGTTCCGAATGTTAATTCTTAATCAGAAAATGTCTTATTTAGATATTATTCTAATCGCCGTCGGTTTAGCGATGGATTGTTTTGCGGTGAGCATAACGCATGGTTTGTCGTATGACCGTAGCCGTAAGCCGTTGGCATACTATGGTCCGTGGCTGATGGCGGTGATGTTCGGCTTGTTTCAAGGCGGAATGCCGCTTGTCGGTTATTTTGCAGGTACACTCTTTGCTGATTTTTTCTCCAAGTTTGCCCCGTGGATTGCTCTGATTCTGTTGGCAGGCATTGGTGGTAAGATGATTTGGGAGTCGCTCCACCCGAAAGATGAGGAGAAAACATGTGCTGATTTCTCTTTGAAACACATCTCCGCTTTGGCGATTGCCACTTCAATAGATGCTTTGGCAACGGGCGTCATCTTTATTCCTGTGCCGGAAATGTTGTGGATTGGGGTAGGGATTATCGCGCTGGTAAGTTTCCTTTTTTCCGTTGCGGGTTATAGCATTGGTGCTTTTGTAGGGCAGAAATTCCATTTCAATGTTGAACTGCTCGGTGGTGTCATACTGATTATTATCGGCTTGAAAATCTTTGTAGAGGGAATATTTTTCTAAAAAACATACACTATGAGAAAGCATATTTTCAGTTTCTTCCTGTTGTTTTGCGGCACTCTTGCTGCACAGCAATCTTTGCAATCAAACAGCGAATTGCGAACCGCGATAGTCAATACGGACCATTCGGTTTCAATCAACATCTTTGCTCCAATGGAGCAGCAGATTATTCTGAATGGTGAACTGACTGCCAATCAACCGCAACCGATGTTGCGTGATACTAATGGGGTATGGTCATATACCACCTCGCCACTAACCTCAGATCTCTATCTTTATTGGCTGGATATAGACGGGGTGCGTGCATTAGATCCCGGTAACTCGTATGTCATTCGGGACATTAGTTTTTTGTACAACTATGTGATTGTAGAAGATAAATTAGGATTGTATGGTACACAGCAAGTACCGCACGGCACTGTGGAAAGTACGTGGTATCATAGCAACAAAACCAATACGGACAGACGCTTGACGGTTTATTTGCCGGCGGGATATGAGCAGAGTCGGGGCAAATATCCGGTCTTGTATCTGCTGCATGGCAGTGGTGGTGATGAGCAGGCGTGGATAGAATTGGGACGTGCTGCACAGATATTGGATAACCTGATAGCACAAGGCAAGGCGGAACCGATGATAGTGGTAATGCCCAATGGCAATATGAGCGAAGATGCTGCTCCCGGGTGTGGAGTAAAGGGATTGGTACAGCCGAATATACCCGATGCACATCGTATGGATGGTTTCTTTGAGGAGTGTTTTCCCGAGATTGTCCGGTTTGTAGATGCACGTTATCGTACTATGCGCAAGGCTAATGGGCGTGCGATTGCAGGCTTGAGTATGGGTGGGTATCATAGTTATTGGATTTCACTCAACTATCCCGATATGTTTGGCTATGTGGGCTTGTTTTCTGCCGTATATCATTATGGCGACGATATGCCACAGGCTGTTTATCAGAATGAGACGGAAAAGTTGGCTGAACTCAGGAACAATAAACCGCTCTATCGTATCTATATAGGGAATGAAGATTTTCTCTATACACAAAATGTAGAGCAACGCCAATTATTGGATTCGCTGCAATTTCCTTATGCTTATACGGAGTCAGCAGGAGGACATCAATGGACGAATTGGCGGCATTACCTCGCCGACTTTGTTACTTGTTTGTTTCATTCTCTATAGGGATTATAACATAAAAAGAAACTGCCTGAAATACATCAAGCAGTTTCTTTTGTTTATATCAGATTATCAATGAGTTATTTAACCTCTGTACCCAAGATGGTGTACTCCACATTGTTCTTGCGGATGTAGATTTGTCCATCACGTACAAACTTAACGGCTTTCTCTTTCTCTACAAATACATTGCTATTTGCTGTTTCGCTGATAATCTCATAGGTAGCACCTGCATTGGTTTGGTATCCGTGTTTCTCCGGCTTTTCTTCTTCTGCAGCCTTGTAGTAGTGTTGCAAGTTGCCGGTAACGGCTACTTTGTCACCTACTTTCAAGTCTTGACCGCCTTTTACGCGGTATGCTTGGAACTCGAAAACAGGAGCCTTGAGGTCATCACACATATAGAAGGAGATGTTTTTGTATTGGTCGTTATAGGCAGATGAAATACTATCAATATAACCGGTGATAACGTATACTTCCTTGCTCACCTTACCATTTTCAAGAGCCTTAACAGCAGCCAATGCCTCTGCTACATTTACTTCAACAGTGTCGATTTGTACATTGCCTTTCTCCAAAACAAGCCCATCACCTACCAATTCAATCGTAGTGCCAAATTTTTTGAGTTTACCGGTCAAACGAACTTTATCTCCAAGAGCGGCATAACCGTCTTTCATCGTTACGTTGTAGGCTTGTAGGTTTTTCTCGTTTGCCTCGCAAGTAACATTGAATTTTTGTGTTTTGTATGTGTCGTTATTTTCAGGAATTGAAGAAACCACACCTTCTACAACGAATACATCTTGTGTGTTGTCGCCATCAGCCAGTGCCTCGCCCTCTTCAATGGCCTCGCATACTGTAGCATGGATAGTATCAATCTTCACTGCTGCACGCTCCAAGATAGTTACATCGCCATTCTTCATCTCGGCGGTGGTATTGTATTTCATCAAGAAACCTTTGATAACCACTTTGTCGCCGATATTCAGTGGATTTTCGCCATCAGGCATGTTGCACCAATAGCCTTGGAACGTTTTCTTTGAACCTTTCTCGTCATCCAACCAGAAAGTTTGTTGTCCTTTACTGATTTTGCCGTCAGTGTTTGTTACATAACCTGTTACGGCAACAGAATCTGTACCGGGTTTGTTGTTTTCCGGCAGTAGCATTGCAGCCGCTGCTGCGTCAGCGCAGTTCATATTTGGGATTCCTGCGCTCATACTCATTGCGGCAATAACCGCCATGCATAATGTTAAAATCTTTTTCATAATAACTTAATTTGAAAAATAAATAATTAAATTGATTTATATCACGATACTTCTGCACCGACAAAGAGATGCAGAAGTATCGTTGGTCTTACTCTTCATTTTTGTCTGTTTCCGGCTCATACACAAGGAGATTTTGTATCTCCCATGTAGGTGCAGACGTTAATTCACCCGTTGTGGTGTTGTATTGGAAAGCAATGACAATGCTTTGGTTATTATACTTACTGAGGTCGAAATCGCCCGTAGAAGTGAACAACCAACTGGAGCCATCGGGAATAGAATCAGGGAATTGCAGATGTTCCCATTCTGTGGTGGTAACATCACCTGTATAGTTGTTGGTAACCATCACTTTGAGCCACTCTTTATTGTATGCTTGGTTGCCATAGCGTATTGCGTGGTCGAAGCGCATTTTCGGATTCACGCTCTTTTTGAGTCGGATAGAAGGACTGATGAGCCAGTCTTCCACAGGGTGATTGACACCACTAACGTATGCCGAAGCCGTCATACCATACGACGCCTGATAACGCCATACATAACTCAGACCATCCAGATTGATATGCTGGATTGTGAAGTCGGCTTGTCCGTTGTTTACAAAAGGAGTGGTGTAGTATGTGGAAATATCTGCCACCCAATTGTCGTTGCGTACAAAGTTCATTTCCTCTGTAGTATAGCCCGTATTCATAACGAAGTCGGTGCCATCGTAGGTGAATTCGTCAGCAGTCATACCCGTGCTGCCATTGTATACCACAAGGTAAATATCCTTCTCCGCCGCATACGGATAAGTGAGACGAAGATACTTGCCAATTACAGCCTGCGGATTAGCAATTGAGGTACTGCCGAGTGCATCGTAGATATCAGTTGGCAATGCGAAATATGCTTTCACTTGGTCATTGGTATAGAGTGTCCATGTGCCTTGGTTCAACTGATAAATCACAGATTTGCAGATAGTATCTTGAGTCAGCGGTTCTTTGGTTACCATACGACGCGCAATCGCCTTACTGCCGGCAGTATGACTCACATAGACCGCATCGTTCAACTGGGGTTCTTCGTTTACTTGGCTATATTTACCACGAATGGTAATTTGATCGCCTTGTTTAATACCCTTGTCCTTCCATATTTTGTTGCCGTTCTCATCCGAGAGTCCGTACACATAAATGGAGTCTTTGCCATCTACCAGATAAAAACGCCCGTAGATTGTGGATTTGATAGAACCAACCACACCTTTCAGTTGGTGTTCTACGGTTTCTTTTGCTTCCAATAGTTGTGCGATTGTACACTCATAGGGTAGGGGAGCATAGATGGTGTCGGGGTCAGTATTCAGGCTCTTGTAGGTCAGAACGATAATTTTGCCCTCGGTAGCCGTCTTAAATTTAGCAGCCAAAAATTCGGGTATGTTGGGTTCTGCGGTAGTGGTCAGATAGTCTGCGCCACGTCCTCCCCAAATGGTTTTATAATCCTCGTCTGTCAGTGTGTAGCCTGTTGCGCTCATAAATGGCAATACTCGGGCAGTCTTACCTTTGTAATATGGATAATAGACCTTGAAGATAGTGCCTTTATCCAAATAGGGGAAAGTATTTGCCATAAATGTCGGCACATAGATGTCGGCATCGGCATTTTCATTAAACGCCTTGAGTGTAGCGATGTCTTTCCATGCCTGGTATGCAGTGGAGTCTTCAGCGGTACATAGTGCCAAAGCGCGTTTCTCATATTCGGAGCCTTTCTTTGTGATTTGTCCCAAGTCGTCCGCAGTGAGCGTATATATCATATCCGTACGGACATCCGAGGGTTTGTATCCTGTGTTGCCCAATTGTTTCTCATCGAAGAAATTTTCGCACGACACCATAACCAATGCCAACGCGGGGAGAATATATTTTATAGTCTTCATATTCATAAATATTTTGCTATTTAACCATTAGAATGCCAGTTTCAAACGGATATTCCATTGACGACCTTTGTTATAGAAGAAATAGATATTGTCTATTGTGTTCTCTGCTATCGATTGTGATACTGCTGTTGCACTCCATGCTTTTTCAATATAGTGTTGATCGAGTACATTTGTTACGTTTGCAGACAAAGTTGCACGCAGGGCGCCCATATCAAAGGAGTAACTTGCGCGCATATCCAAAGAACCGCCCACGGGGCAGCGATAGGGTTCAACGATATTAACCGTCTTGCCAACACTCAAGTTGGAACCGGAGAACGAGTAGTAGGAGTAGTTGCGATCATACAATGTATATTCTCCACCTATGCGGAAACCTTTGAACGGCTTGAACAGAATACCGAGGCTGGCAGTTGTCTGTGCTTGACCGCCTACGTGGATATTTTCAAGGTTTATTTTTGCCCACGCGTGCTCTTTGCCTTCTTCTGTGCTGCCGGGAGTGGTGGTCTCGCCTTTTGAAGTAACAGCATTGCCGTGTTCGTCGTAGATATAACCGACTACATCTTCACCTTTCCAACGCCAATCGCCCAACGAGAGCATTGCGTTTATCTCCATCCATTTCAAAGGACGTGCTTTCAATTCAAACTCCAATCCCATGTGTTGTGCATTAACGCCGGTCATATTGATATAGCCTGTTTCCTGGTTATCCAACGTAGTGGATTTAGACATCGTCTTATCCATCCAACGAGTGTAGTAGCCGTTGAATACAAGATTCACATACTCATTATGGAATCCGTATCCTGCTTCCACAGACGCAATCTTCTCGTTGGCTGCGTTGCGGTTGAACGCATGGCTGGTGTTGGCTGTCATAAAAGCACCTTGGAATTTCGGCGCACGGCTGATGAAACCTGCATTGACAAAGAGGTTGTTATGGTTGTTAATGTTATAGTTCAAACCGCCTTTGATAGTACCACCGGCGAAACCTATCGTTTCCGAACGCTGGTGATCTTCATCATAGTAGAAACGATCTACACGCCAGTAACTGGTATAAGAGAAAGACCCATTGAGGAAAGCAGACAGATGTTCTTGATTCCACTCCAATGTAGCAAATGCTCCCTCTTGCATCACGTGTCCTGTGTAATCGCGATAGACAATATCGCCTACGGTGTGTTTGGCGTATGTCCAATTCGGATCATTGCGATGGATATTATTGTTTGCCGACACACTATTGGCACGCGTAGCATCAATAAAATAGGCTCCGCTCATAAGGTCGCTGATAACTGCAGTGTGAATACCCTGATAGTAGCGAAGGTCAATACCGGCAGTCAAATCAAGGCGTTCGTCAAGAAACTTACTGTTATAGGAACTGACAAGACCATACCAGTTGTGATAGTTTCTGTTTTCGCAAATGACAAGTTGCGAACCGCTTTCGCTAGCAGCATTCAAGTCTTCTACGGCTCCGTAGTCGAATGTACCGTCTTCGCGACGGAAGGTAGTGCAAAGTACACCATTGTAAGCACCGCGTGTCAGGTCAGAATAACTATATTGCGAATACGGACTCGGCTCACCGGTATTTCCGAAGCCACGACCAATAGAGGTGTAGAGCGATGTGGACAAGTTGGACTTATAGTCGATTTGCCATACGTGGTTCAGCGAAATCTGAGGTTTGTGGTATTGGTTGTAGTTGCAACCTTTTTGTTTGCCGTTGTTGCCATACCCATAGGCGGGATTGTAACGGCGATAATCCATACCGTCAGTCATATATTTTTTCACATTGTTCCACTCCGCCATGGTAAGTGCACCGCTTGAACCCGAAGGACGTGTCCAGTGGTGTTGCGGAGCACCGAAACCGGTGAGACTCAACTGGTGATTTTCATTGATTCGCTTCGAGATGTTGGCGAAATAACTATATCCTTCGTAACCTGTTCCCTGGATATAGCCATCGCCCCAACTGCGCGAGCCCAATACCGTGATTGCCCAACCGTTTTTCATCAAACCGGTCGATACGGAAAAGGCTATTTTATTTGCGCCGTCATTGCCCATAGAGTAGGTTACGAAACCGCCTTTCTTGGCGTCGATACCTTTTGTTACAATGTTGATAGTACCACCTACAGAGGGGGCACTTACTTTTGAGGCACCCATACCGCGTTGGGTCTGCATTACTGAGGTTACATCGCTCAGTCCTTGCCAGTTAGACCAATAAACAGTACCGCCTTCCATATCGTTCATCGGCACACCATTTATCATCGTTGCTACGTTGGTATTGTCGAAGCCGCGCATCCATATCTCGCTGTCGCCCCAACCGCCACCTTGACCGTTGGCATGCACGCCCGGTGTACTCTTGAGCACTTCCACAAACTCGCCGCCACCGAGGCGTTCCTCTATGTCCAAGGCGTTTATCTGGCTGACTGCCACAGGCGTTTTTTGTTGGCGTGCCATCTGACCGGTGATAGTAACGTCTTGCAGCGATACGGCTTCCGGCTCCATTTTGAGAACGCCCAAGTTGGCGTTTTTCTTTGCCGATACTTCCAACGAGGCATAGCCCACGTAAGAGAGTTTTAACTTGGCACCACTTTGCGCTTCGAGTTTGAAGTTACCATCAATGTCGGTAATGACACCATTTGTCGTTCCAACTTCGATGACAGATACACCGATGAGTGGCTCACCTGTCTGTGCATCCAATACGCTACCGGTCACCTTTTGCGTCTGTGCCATAAGCACCACGCCGGTTCCCAAACAGAGGAATAGGGATAACAGTTTTTTCATTTGGTTGTTTGTTTGATGAATGATTGATTGTTGATTAGACTGCACTTGCAGATCATTGGAAAACAAAAATAGCGCCCCATACAAGAGTCGCTATATATTCCTTATTTATATAGTTCGTTTAAGAGTTGCGCCAGTCGGATACCGGACGCATAGAGTTGCCATTCCATATCGTTCGCAAAATGGTACACATAGTGATACGCATTGCCGTTCCATGTACTCTGATAGGTATAGATAGCATCTGTCAGGTGGTAATTGTGGAGCAGTATATCGGCGTCCGACATCTGCTGAATGGCTTTTTTCTGATAACTCAACTTATCTTGCAGATATTGCGCATATTCCGTATAGGTATATCCGCGCGATTCAATTAGTTTCGAGTCCCAAACGGAATGTAGATTGGCGTTTTTGCCAAACCATTTCACTTTCAC
>JBNMHB010000020.1:0-26209 GCA_050872525.1 Bacteroidales bacterium
AATCTGATTCCGCAAGTGGACGTTTTCACCGACAACGGCTACACCAAAGAGGAGATGAAAATGCACAACGAGACGCGCAAGATAATGCACTCAGACATCAGAGTATCAGCCACTTGCGTGCGCGTTCCGTCGCTGCGTGCGCACTCGGAGAGTGTGTGGGTGGAGACCGAGCAACCCATATCGGCGGTGCAAGCCAAAGAGGCTTTTGCCCGCGCGAAAGGGTGCGTGCTGATGGATAATCCCGCAGAGAAAGAATACCCCATGCCGCTTTTCCTGAGCGGACGCGACGAGGTGTTTGTGGGGCGTGTGCGCAAAGATATTACCGATGATAACGGACTGAGTTTCTGGTGCGTAAGCGACCAGATTCGCAAAGGGGCCGCCCTCAATGCGGTGCAGATAGCGGAGTATCTGATTCATGCAAAAAATTAACAATCAGGTCGCATTTAGTGAATAAATCTTGGTTCGCCCTCCGTAAATCCTCATTATAAAAGTCGGGTGGATGTCGGGTGGATGTCGGGTGGATGTCGAGAGGATAGGCGACCCGTGAGTGGAACTTATGAAGATAAACAAATCATAAAATATAGTGTTGAGTAGAAAAGACGAACATATCGAGATTATGGCACCTGTGGGGTGTTGGGAGTCGTTGGCTGCTGCTATCGAGGCGGGGGCGACGAGTGTGTATTTCGGTATCGAATACCTCAATATGCGTGCGCGGTCGTCGGCGAATTTCACTACCGAGGACTTGCATAAGATTGTGGGAATCTGTCGTGAGGCGGGTGTGAAGACCTACCTGACGCTCAACACGGTGATGTATCCCGAAGACCTGCCTCTGATGCGCACGATTGTCGATAATGCCAAAGCGGCAGGCTTGGACGCCATCATCGCGAGTGATGTTGCCGCGATGCAATATGCACGTTCTCAGGGAGTTGAGATACATCTATCCACGCAGTTGAACATCGCCAACACCGAGGCGTTGCGTTTCTATGCGCAGTTTGCCGATGTGGTGGTGCTGGCGCGCGAACTGAATATGGCGCAGGTGGCGTCTATCCATCGCGACATCGTGGAGCAGAATATATGTGGTCCGAAAGGTGAACTCCTCCGTATTGAGATGTTCTGTCATGGGGCACTCTGTATGGCGGTGTCGGGCAAGTGCTATCTGAGCCTGAACAACCTCGGTTACAGTGCCAACAGGGGGGCGTGCATGCAGGTTTGCCGGCGCGGATACATCGTGAAAGACAAAGAGTCCGACCTCGAATTGGAGGTGGACAACCAATATATCATGTCGCCTAAAGACCTGAAAACCATCCACTTCCTGAATAAGATGTTAGACGCGGGTGTGCGTGTGCTGAAGATTGAGGGGCGTGCGCGTGGGGCGGAGTATGTGCAGACGGTGGTGTCGTGCTATCGCGAGGCAGTGGAGGCGTGGCAGCGTGGCGACTATGCCGACGACGCGATTATCCTGCCCCATATCGAGAAATGGAACGCACGCCTTTCGCGGGTGTTCAACCGTGGTTTCTGGGACGGATACTATCAGGGGCGACGTCTCGGCGAGTGGACCCATTCGTATGGCAGCAAGGCAACGCGCAAGAAAGTGTTTGCCGGCAAATGCACCAATTTCTTCAAGAATATCGGCGTGGCGGAGTTCTTTATCGAAGCCACCGACGCCATTCGTGAGGGCGATGAATTGCTCGTAACGGGCGAAACCACAGGGGCTTATGAAGTGGTGGCACACGACATGCGCAATGCCAAGGGCGAACCCAAAGAGGTGATACAGAAAGGTGCCTATTTCTCCCTGAAGACGGACAAGACCATTCATCGGGGGGACAAGTTGTACGTGCTAAAACCTACTGATACTCTGTAGGTTGATAATAATAAACCGAGTAGATTGAACGCTGTTCCACACATACTGACTCCTATCTCCGCGCCTTGGGTGGCGTGGGTGATGTTGTTTCTGCTGCTATGCGGTGTACTGGCTGAGATGGTGCAACGCGGGCTGCTGGTGCAGGCATTCACCACGATATTTTCCAAGGTGGAACGCACGTATGGCGATGTGCAACGAAACTTAATGGAGGAACTGATAATCAACATCTTCCGTATCGGCACGTTTGCGATGGCGTTGTATCTATATGCCTATCATGCGGGCGATTTTTCGTTTGTAACCTATATGCTCATCGTAGCATTGGTGTCGGGTGTGGATGTGGTGAAGATTTTGGCGTCGATATTGGTGAACTATACTTTCCAAATCAGCCGGCGGTTTACGCAACTGTCTATCCACTACAACAACCTGTGGACGGTGATTTGCAGTGGGTTTTATATTGCCTCGATAGTGCTGATAAACATAGGTAGCCCTCTGGTTATCAAATATGTAATGCTGAGTTTGGTGGCACTGGCAATAGTACTGATAGTGGTAAAATGGATACGCATTTTTTGCACCAATGCGCGCTTCTTATTATATATAGTGCTATATGTGCTGACACTCGAAATTCTGCCTCTGCTGGTGCTGATAGTAGGGACAGGCTATATCGTTGACTAAAAGATTAAAACAATATGATACGAAAGATTCTCATTTCACAACCCCGTCCTACCACAGAACGCAATCCGTATGTAGATATGGAGGCGCAGTTCGGAGTGCATTTCGATTTTCGCCAACTGATTCATATAGAGGGACTTAGTGCGCGGGAGTTTCGTCAGCAACACATCAATCCGCTGGACTATACGGCGGTGATTCTCAACTCGCGACTCGGTATCGAACACTATTTCCGCCTGTGCGAGGAAATGCGTCTTAGTGTGCCCGACACTATGCACTACTATTGTATTTCGGAGGCGGTGGGAAACTACTTGCAGAAATATATCCAGTACCGCAAACGCAAGGTGTTCTTCAGCGAGAAAAACCAATTTGAGGACCTGCTGCCTGCTATGTACCGCCGTCCTAACGAGAAATATCTGATGGTGTTGTCGGATATTCATAATCAGGAGCAACTGAACATGTTTGCTAAAAACAATGTTGAGGTGAAGCCCGCTATCATGTATCGCACTGTCTCCACCGAGTGGGGAAGCGAACCATTCGACTACGATATGATTGCGCTTTTCACACCCGCCGGCGCAAAATCCATTCGCGAGAACTTCCCGGAGTTTGAGCAGGGAAAGACCGTGATTGCTGCTTTCGGAGCAAATACCGCGCAGGCACTCGAAGACCTCGGCTTACATGCCGACATACGTGTGCCGTCGCCTGAGTTTCAGTCGATTACGTCGGCTATCAGAGACTATCTGGAGAAACATAACAACGAATAAATCCCGTGAATTGCGATTTTCCGAAGAACGAGAAACTATGCGGGCAGTTGCGTATCAGGCAGTTGTACGCCGAGGGCAAACACTTTGTAGTGTGGCCCTTGCGCGTTACATACCGTCCTGCTACCGACGACTCCACCGAGGTGCTTATCTGGGCGGCAAAATCGCAGTTTAAGCACGCAGTGGACCGAAATCGCTTGCGCCGACAGATGCGCGAGGCATATCGTTTGCAGAAACATCTGTTGGGAAACAAGCATTATCAGATTGCCATCAACTACATCGACCGGCAGAAACAAGATTATGCCATCATCGAAAAAGCCATGCGCAAGGCACTGAAGAAATTAGGAAATGAAATATAGAAACAGCATGAAAAAATTGATTCGTAAGATATTTCTGCTTCCGGTCTATTTCTACCGCTATTGCATTTCGCCACTCACGCCACCATCGTGTCGCTACACGCCCACGTGTAGCCAGTATATGGTGGAAGCGGTGATGAAGTACGGTATTTTCAAGGGAACTTGGTTGGGTATCAAGCGAATACTGCGTTGCAATCCATGGGGCGGTTCGGGCTACGACCCGGTGCCGTAATAATAATGAATTATGAATTATGAATGAAGAGTGCATATCCTTTATAGTGGTTTTCCGTGGCTCTCTTAATTCATAATTCATAATTCTTAATCGCCTTGAATTATGAATGAAAAGTGCGCATCCTTTATAGAGGTTTTTCCATGGCTCTCTTAATTCATAATTCTTAATTCATAATTATCTTATGCGTATTGATATCATATCTGCTTGTCCCGAGTTGTTGGAATCGCCTCTCAACCACTCGATTGTGCAACGTGCAAAGGACAAAGGTTTAGCGGAAATCTATGTACACAACTTGCGTGATTACACTTTGGATAAACATCGCAAGGTGGATGATTATGCTTTCGGCTTTGGCGCGGGTATGGTCTTGCAGATAGAGCCTATCGACCGCATTATCAGCAAGTTAACCTCTGAACGCCACTACGACGAGATAATCTTCACCGCCCCAGACGGGGAACGGTTTACGCAGCACGAGGCGAACAAACTATCGCTCAAAGAGAATATCATTATCCTCTGCGGGCACTATAAGGGAGTGGATCAGCGTGTGCGCGACCACCTGATTACCAAAGAATACACTATCGGCGATTTTGTGCTGACGGGTGGTGAGATGCCCGCGGCTATCATGACCGATGCCATCGTGCGCCTGCTTCCGGGAGCATTGGGCGATGTAGAGAGCGCACTCAACGACTCTTTCCAAGACGGTCTGCTCGAACCCGGTGTCTATACCCGCCCTGCGGAATACAAAGGTTGGCGTGTCCCCGACATCCTCATCTCCGGCAACCAAGCCAAGATAGAGGAGTGGCTCTACGAAGAATCTCTCCGCCACACTCGCGAACGCCGCCCCGACCTATTAGACGAATAACCCATAAACACAGATAGTATGAAAACACAGACACATTCACACCTGTTGAGTGCCATGACATTGGTATTGTGCGGACTCGCACTCACTATGGCAGCATGCGGTCCCAAGAAACCGACCGCGGAAGAACGGAGAGCCGAGAAACATCGACAAGATAGTATTGCATTGAGCGAACAGGAACGGTCGTTGGCGTATTACGACTCTGTGTATCAGACACTTCTGCCCGTAGCCGATTCCTTGATACATGAGTTTGCATACGACAAAAACGAGAAGTATGAAGACAACGGACGATACGTACACAAACTGCTCCGCAGCACACAAAACACCTCCCGAAACTACATACAAGCCTACGTAAAGGACAATGCACAAACAGAATTGAAGTTCTTTTACTACGGAGGCAAACCGATTGGTTTAGAGGAGGTTATCGTATCGGCAGATAGTCTGAAAGACAGTTTCCGCGGCAATGTACATAGTTTTGAGGCAGAAGGTTGGCATGAGACTATGACGCTTACCGCCGAAGATGCTCTCCGTTGCCTGCATTTTGTAGATGTCTATTCCGCCGGACGTGTACGGGTGAGCATGGAAGGCAGCCGGTCGCGCGCTGTGTTTTATATCTCGAACAACGACAAGAAAGCCCTCATCAGCACCTACCATTTAGGAGTGGTAATGCATGATATTCAGCAGCTGGAAAACCATATCCGAATCACTTCACTGCAAATAGAAAAGTATCGGAAACGCCTTGAGAAAGAGCCCTAACAGCATTTTTGTGAGGGATTTTTCTGCCAAGAAAAAATTAAAGAGGGACTACACCTACCATCTGCAAGAGAGCCTCAGCGATGTCTCTTGCTGCCCGAACCCATTTCAGCAGAGGGTGTTCGGTTCGTAGTTGCGCCATTTGTTGATAAGGTTGGTCATATCCTCCGGCCACTCGCTATCAAAGAACATACGTTCTCCGGTGCGCGGGTGCGTGAAACCCAAGGTCTTTGCATGCAACACCTGTCGGGGGCAGAGCGCAAAACAATTCTGTATATATTGTCTGTATTTTTGCGTACGGAGACCTTTTAGTATCTCCATTCCGCCATATTTTTCATCGGCAAAGAGCGGGTGTCCGATATGCTTCATGTGTACGCGTATCTGATGTGTACGCCCTGTTTCCAAACGGCACTCCACCAAAGTTACATACGGATAGCGTTCCAATACGCGCCAATGGGTTACCGCCTCCTTCGCATTCGGATTTTCCTCCAAATCCCATACTTTGTATAGGGTCCGGTCGCGATTATCGCGCGCCAACGCGCCTTCTATCGTTCCGCTATCCTCAGCAAACGTCCCCCACACCAAGGCATTGTACGTACGCTCGGTGGTATGGTCAAAAAACTGTCGCGCCAAGTGGCTCTTCGCTTCAGGGGTTTTCGCAATGAGCAGAAGTCCGCTGGTGTCTTTGTCTATACGATGTACCAGACCTATATTCGGGTCGTTGATGTCGATAGCGTGTGCGTGGTTTTCCTCACTTTGCGCGCTGAAGTAGTATGCCAGCGCATTCAGCAGTGTATGTTCGTAGTTGCCATGTCCGGGGTGTACCACTAACCCCGCAGGCTTGTTTATGACTAACAAATCATCGTCTTCATATACCACACGGATAGGTATATTCTCCGGTTTTATCGTATAATCGTGTGGCTCATGGTCTAATAGCACCTGCACAACGTCCAATGGTTTCACTTTGTAGTTCGACGCCACTGCTTTTCCGTTTACCCACACATTACCTGCATCGGCAGCGTTCTGTATGCGGTTGCGTGAGGTGCCTGCCATGTGTTCGCTCAGGTACTTATCCACACGCTGTGGTGTCTGTCCCTTATCTACCTGAGATCGCCACCGCTCGAATACCTCTTCTTCGTCTTGTATTTCTGTATATAGTTCTTCCTGCATAGTTTGCTAAATTGCTGATATACACTGCATTAGAAGAAATCATCCTCGCTATCCTGCCCATGGTTGCCCAATGCTTTTTCTACATTGGTGGATAGTTTCAGGTTTACCATAGACCCCTCCAATAATTGCTCTCCGCTCATCGGACTCTGTGCGTACACCACCGGTTCTTGAGCGGATTCTGTGGTCGGCTCATCATATTCCACAGTACCTATCGTCAGACGCTGACTGAGCAATAAAGCACGTGCGTTGGATAGTGTCAGACCTATCGTGCCGGGTACGGTTACCATCTCGGTTCCCTTGCCGAAACCTACTACCAACGTAACCATACTCCCCTCATCAATACGGTTCCCCGGCTCCAACGAACGCCCGTTTTGCTTGATGTCTAACACCAAATCTTTGTACTCCGATGGCTCGTATTCGTATTTATCACTCACCCGAATACCCACAGAACGCAAAGTGGCTTCGGCTTGTCGGAAACTCATATCTTGCAAGTTAGGCACCGGCACTTGTCGGCGTGTACGGGCATTCATCACCACATACAGTGTTCTGTTTTTCTTTGCATGGCTGTTAGCGGGTGGAGTCTGCTCCACGATAGTGCCAAGTGGTACAGTGTTCGAATAAGTCGAATCTGTTACTTCCAGCACCATGCCTGCCGCTTCCACTTGCGGTTGTGCCTCTTCGATGTACGCGCCAACCACATTCGGCACCTCTATCTCCACACCATGTTCGGTATAATGGCGCAACCAAAAAAACAAGATACACAGCAAGATAACGACTATCAAAATCGCTAATAATATGTTTTTTATGACGAATAATGTCGATTTAGAAGTAAAAAAATCCTTGATACTCATAATTTTGTGATGATTATTGTGCAAAATTACATTTTTTTTTGGATATATGCAAAAATCATACTAATTTTGCAACCGATTTCCGAAATAACTCGGGGTCTAACTTTTTAATGCATTAAAATTATGAAGAAAGTTCTTCTTATCGCTGCTGTTGCATTGTGTGCAATGAGTTGCGGAAACAAAAACGCTAAATGCGAGGGTTCATGCTGTGATGCTGAGGCTGCTGTTGCTACCGAGAAAGTAGTTGTAGTAGAGGAAGACACCACCGCTGCTCCTGCAGAGGTTGTAGAAGAGGTTGTAGAAGAGACCGTTGCTGAGTAATTCAGTTCTGTCTTAAGGTACACAACTCACAGAGGCTGCTGACGCTCGTCAGCGGCTCTTTTTTTATCCATACATTTTTCTCTGTCCCTATCCTTGTCGCGAGTCTATCGTGAGTCTGTCGCGGGTCTATCACCATCCATAACAGGAACGCAACTTTTGCCTCTTTTGCCACATTTTGCCACTTTTTTGCGATTGTAGAGAAGATGTTGTGTTTTTTGTTGTGTAATTCAAAAAAAAGTAGTAACTTTGCGGGCTCATAATGCAATTATGAACTATAGTAACAAAAACTTAATAATATAAGTCGGGGCATTCCAAACATAGAGTAAGTCCCCATTCCTTTTTTATTTACCTTTTGCGCACATACATAAAAGCGCAGTTGTCTAAAGTACGCGGATGCAAAAGTCTGACTTTATCATTGAGGTAAACCATGTCTCGAAGCAATTTGAGGATGGTAAGTTTGCCTTAGACGATGTGAGCCTTCAGGTTAAGAAAGGCGAGTTTGTAACAATCTTAGGTCCTTCGGGATGCGGTAAGACTACGCTATTACGATGTATAGCGGGTTTTCAAGTAGCGACGTCGGGAGATATTCTATTGAACGGCAAAGACGTAACGGATATGCCGCCGCATAAACGCCCCGTGAATACGGTGTTCCAGAAGTATGCCTTGTTCCCCCATTTGAATGTATTTGAGAATGTGGCTTTCGGTCTGAAACTGAAAGGTGTGGCGAAAGCCGAAATGGAGAAGCGCGTAAAGAAAGCACTTAAGATGGTGAGTATGTCGGACTATGAGTATCGCGATGTGGATTCACTGAGCGGTGGTCAGCAACAGCGTGTTGCCATTGCGCGCGCCATCATCAACGAACCGGAAGTACTGCTATTGGACGAACCTTTGGCAGCACTTGACCTGAAGATGCGCAAAGATATGCAGATGGAGTTGCGCGAGATGCACAAGAAATTGGGTATCACTTTTATCTATGTTACTCACGACCAAGAAGAGGCACTGACCTTGAGTGACCGCGTAGTGGTAATGCGCGAGGGCAAGATACTGCAGATAGGTACTCCGACAGATATATACAACGAACCGACCAACTGTTTCGTGGCGGACTTTATCGGCGAAAGCAACTTGCTTGACGCCACCATGGTACACGACCGGTTGGTACACTTCTGCGACCGCGACTTTGAGTGTGTGGACGAAGGGTTCGGCGAGAACCAAGAAGTGGACGTGGTGGTTCGTCCCGAAGACTGGTATATAGGGTATGCGGACGAAGGGCAAAGGACAAAGGACGAAGGACAAGAGACCGCTGCGCAGAAAGACTTAGACCCTGTGGCAGTTGCCGACGCGGAGAACTTCACTAATGACCCGTGGCAATTGTATGGCGTGGTACAGAGTTGTATCTTCAAGGGTGTTCACTATGAAATGACCATGCTCACCGACAACGGATATGAGTTGATGATTCAGGATTATCACGCATACGCTCCGGGCAGGAGAGTAGGATTAGTGGTAAAACCTGAAGACATACAAGTGATGAAGAAATCCAGCCTTTGCAACACATTTGAAGGCAAGGTATTGGAAGGTAGCAAAGTGGAGTTTCTTGATGCTGTATGGGACATCTCCGACCGTATGGCAGAGCGTTTCAGCGTAGGCGAGACGGTAGAAGTGGAAGTGGACTTCGACCATGTGAACCTGCAAGACGACGAGGAAGACGGTGTACTGCAAGGCGAGGTATATTTTATCCTATACAAAGGCGACCACTATCACTTGCAAGTGCGCACCGATGATGGCGACGATATATATGTCGATACCAATGATATTTGGGACGACGGCGACCGTGTGGGCGTAAAAATCGCCGCAAGTTATATCCGTCTGTACAAGGTGGCAAACGAAGAATCAAAGACCCAAAACGAAGACTCCAACAGCAATGAAAGCAAGTAAATGGAAACGTATGTTGCAATCGCGACGTACGTGGGCATGGCCTTACGTGCTGTTTTTGTTATGTTTGGTACTATTGCCCCTGATTCTGATTGGTGTATATGCTTTTACCGACCCCGCAGGGAATTTTACAATACAAAACTTTTTGAGTTTTTTCACGAAGTCGGAAGCAGTAAACACCTTTATCTACTCGTTGGCTATTGCGCTGATAACCACCATTATCTGTCTTGTGGTGGGCTATCCCGCAGCCTACATTATGGCTATGCAGTCGTTTCGCACACCTGCTGTAATGGCGATACTATTCATTCTGCCGATGTGGATTAACTTCCTGCTCCGCACCATCGCCACAGTAGAGTTGTTCCACATGTTCGGTTTGCCTTTGGGCGAAGGGGCATTGCTGTTCGGTATGGTGTATGACTTTCTGCCATTTATGATTTATCCTATCTACAACACGTTGCAGAAGATGGATATGAGTCTGATAGAAGCCGCACAAGACCTCGGAGCCAGTCGCGCGAAAGTATTTACCAAGGTGGTTGTCCCTCTGTCTATGCCCGGTGTGTATTCGGGTATCATTATGGTGTTTATGCCTACGGTATCCACCTTTGCCATCTCGGAGTTGCTGACACACAACAAGATAACACTTTTCGGTTCGCTCATACAGCGCAGTTTCTCGGAGGGCGGTATCGCGATGTGGAATTACGGTGCTGCATTGTCTCTGATTCTGCTGATAATCATCGGTATGACCTCGTTCTTCGGACAAAAAGACGAGAATAACAAGGAAGGAGGTATCGTATGAGACATGCTTCGATGGTTGAACGCCGTGGTTTTTGGTCGCGTTTTACGGCTCAGGCATACCTGTGGCTCATCTTGATTGTATTGTACGCACCTATCCTATTGATATTTATCTTCTCATTCACAAAGAGCAAGGTATTCGGCAACTGGACAGGCTTCACGTTTGGACTATACGAGAACCTGCTGACGGGATACGATTATGTGGATCAAGTGCAAGTGGACCCTAACCTGTACAGAGCAATTCTATACACTGTGATTATCGCCTTGGATGCGGCATTCATCTCTACCCTGCTCGGCACGTTGGCAGCGATAGGAATCTTCAATATGCGCCAGCGCGACAGACGTATCATCACTTTTATGAACTCGATACCGATGATCAACCCTGATATTCTGACGGGTATATCATTGTTCCTGCTCTTTGTATTCTTGGGTATCAGTCGTGGTTTAGGCACGGTGATTATAGCACATGTGGTATTCTGCACGCCATACGTGGTATTGAGCGTAATGCCTCGTCTAACAAAGATGAATCCGAACATATACGAGGCAGCACTTGACCTTGGTGCCACACCGCTGCAAGCCCTGCGCAAGGTGCTTATGCCAGAGTTATGGCCGGGTATGGTATCCGGTTTTATCCTGTCGCTGACCTTGTCGATAGACGATTTCGGTGTAACATTCTTCACCAAAGGGTCCAACGGCTTGGAGACACTCTCCACTTTTATATACGCAGACGCGCGTAAGGGAGGTCTAACTCCGGAATTGCGTCCGCTCTTTAGCATCATCTTTTTCACTATATTAGTATTGTTACTAATCATCAATCTACGTACAAACAAACAACAAATAAAGAATAAGAAATGAAACGTTTTTCTTTTGCTTTGGTGCTTATAGCACTGACCTTTGCAGGTGTAACCTTCTCTTCGCCGGCGAATGCTGCCGACCGCGAACATACGCTGAAGGTGTACAACTGGGCAGACTATATTGATATGGATAATGTCCTCAACACATTCCCCGCGTGGTACAAAGCGCAGACGGGCGAGGACGTAACTATCAAGTACTCTACTTTCGACATCAATGAGTCGATGCTGACACAGATTGAGGTGGGACACGAAGATTACGACGTGATTTGCCCGAGTGAGTATATCATTGAGCGTATGCTGCGCAACAACCTACTACTCAAGATAGACAAAAATTTCGGCGAAACCCCCGACTACACCACCTATGTGGCTCCGTTTGCGCTGGAGAAATTCCAAGAGATGGCCCCCGACAGCAGTGTGAATGTGGCAGACTATACAGTAGGTTATATGTGGGGAACAACCGGTATTTTGTACAATCCGGCATTCGTATCGGCAGAAGATTTACAATCGTGGTCTTTCCTCACCAATCCGAAGTTTGCGGGTAAGATTTTTATGAAAGACGCCTTCCGCGACATCTACTCTTGTGTGGTTCTCTACGCATACAGAGATGAGATTGCGCGTGGTGAAGTTACCCGCGATGACCTTGTGGCACATATCACGCCTGAACGTATCCAACGCGTGGAAGACACGCTGGCAGTAGCCAAGAGCAACATTGCCGGTTGGGAAGTGGACTTCGGCAAAGAGGAGATGTGTAAAGGCAAGACATGGTTGGACGTAGCATGGTCGGGTGATGCTGCGTGGGCTATGGACGAAGCGGCTGCCGGCGTGGAACTTCGATATATCGTACCGGAAGAGGGTTCGAATGTGTGGTTTGACGGATGGTGCATTCCTAAATATGCCCTGAACACCAAGGCTGCCAGTTACTTTATCAACTATCTGTGTATGCCGGAGAATGCTATTCTCAATATGGAAGAGATTGGATATGTGAGCGTTATCGCTTCGCCGGAGATATTGGAATGGGCAAACAATGCAGACGAAAACAAGGAGGCGGTTGACCTGAGTTACTTTTTCGGCGAGGACGCTACGGCGGTACACGCCAACCAAGTGTTCTACCCCGACAGAAGTCTGATTGAGCGTTGCGCGTTAATGCACGATTGCGGCGACCAAACTAAGGATATGTTAGAGATGTGGAATCGCGTGAAAGGCGACAACCTATCAAGCGGCATCGTGGTGTTCTTAGTGGTTGTATTGTTGCTGATAGTAGGCGGAATCACCTGGACCACCATCAATAAGCGCAAGAAAAAAGCACAACAACGTAAGAAAAGACGTTAAGTCGATTGCGTTGTCAAACATAAGACCGCTGATATGATAGGGTGTCCTATCGGCGGTCGGAAAAAGATGATGATGTACCACTCCTTGCACCCCAATTGGGTTGCAGGGAGTATGGTGCATATATAGATTCAGGAGTTGATACGGGATGTCTATCCCTTGCTCATCCCTTGCTTATCCCTTGCTGAATCGAATGGAACAGAAACGATATAGGTTTGTATAAGAAAAGAACAATACTGATATGAAGCGAATGAACCGAATCATGGTCGTACTTGCCCTATTGGTATGGGGTATGGCAGGCTATGCCCAACCATCGCCGATGGAAACGGAGTACCACCGTATTGCAGAGCGATTTGAGGCACGCGACAAGAGTTTGCAAAAGGATTTGAAAACCTATTTGCAAAAGTATCCGTACACCACTTACGAGGACGAAATACACTTTATGTCGGGTGTATTACAAGCCGAGAAAGCCAAGTGGAAACAAGCCACAAAAGAGTTGGAGCAGGTGGACCACAGAGCCCTTACCCGCCCACATCAGACTGATTATCAGTTCTATCGCGGCTATTGCTACTTGATGTTGCAGGAGTATTCGCGCGCTTCGGTATATTTTGCTCAACTGCGCAAGACCACCAATCCCTACACCACCAAAGCCACCTATTACTATGCCTATACACAATACAAACAACAAAAGTACGACAAGGCTTTGCCTGCACTTTTGTCGTTGGAGAGTATGGGCGAGTATCAAAAAACAGTACCCTACTACCTTGTGCAAGTGTATTATGCACAGAAAGAATATACCGAGGTGGAACAACGCGCCGAGACACTACTTACGACACAACCCGACAATGAAAACAATGCCGAATTGCACCGAATGTTGGGTGAGATGTACTATATGAAAGGGACAAGGGAAGAAGGAATAAAGAATAAAGACAAAGGAATAAGGACAAAGGACAAAGGACAAAGGACGAAGGACGAAGGACAAAGGACCGCTGCGCTGAATGACTTGAAAAAAGCGGTGTCGCACCTGAAAGCATACGAGAAAGCAGTGCGCTCAACCGACGTGCCATTGGTACGCAACGACATCTATCTACTTGGTATGGCGGAGTATCAGATAGGCGACTATAAAGAGGCGGTCGGTTATCTGAAACAAGTGAAACAAGAGAACGACACCATCTCGGAAAGCACCTGCCTCACATTGGGTAATGCTTATATACAATTGAATCAACCGGAACAAGCCAAACTATCGTATCAAGCCGCAGCGGCATACCGTCTGACGCCTGCCGTGCGCGAGGAAGCACTCTACAACTACACTCTCTGCACCTACAACGCCTCAACCGCCTTGGGCGAGAGTGTTCGTGCGTTTACCGATTTTCTGAACGAGTTTCCCAATAGCAAATATGAGAATGAGATTTATGCCCTGCTGAGCGATGCTTTCCTACGTTCACGCAACTATACATCTGCCCTGTCGGTGCTTGACTCGATAGAACAGCCGACACCCAAGATGTTGCAAACCAAGCAATATCTGCGTTATCAGTTGGGTGTGGATGCGTTCTTGCAAAATAAAATGGAACAGGCGCGCGCGCGTATGTCGGAGGTGATAGACCATACAGCAGAGGCTTCCCAATACACCACCGAGGCATACTATTGGCGTGCCGAAGCAGCCTATCGACTGCACGACTACACCGCCTGCCAGGAAGATCTGAATCGCTACCTATCGCAAAGCGATGTGCGCCGGTCGGGTAACTATCTACAAGCCGGTTACCTGAGCGGATATGCCTATTTCGCACAAAAAGACTATCCGAAAGCACAGACACAATTTCTGCGCTATATTGACAATGCAGACTCTAATGACCCGACATACGCCGACGCCCTCAACCGAATAGGCGACTGCTATTTCAACGCACGTAACTTCCCGTCCGCCATCGCTTACTATGGTCAGGTAGTGGATAAAAATGCAACGGGTGCCGACTATGCCACGTTCCAACGCGGATATGCACAGGGGTTGCAACATAAATATAATGAGAAAATCAACACTATGCGCACCCTTGTTTCACGTTATCCTAAGTCGGACTATGCCGATGACGGACTTTACGAACTGGCGCGTGCGCAACTCCAATTAGACAACGAGCGTGCGGCTATTGTATCCTACGAACAGTTGCTCCGCGACTATCCCAACAGCAATCTCGCCCGCAAAGCCTCTTTGGAGCGCGCTATGCTCTATCGCAACCTGCGCGAGGACAGCGCGGCTATTGCAGCCTATCGCCATACTATAGAAACCTACCCTGCCTGCGAAGAGGCATACACGGCATTGGAAGGATTGGAAGCACTATATGTAGAAAATGGAAATATCAATGAATACTTAGCCTACACCAAGCAACTCGGGCGGATGAATATGCAAGTAACCACGCAAGATGACTCACTCAGTTTTGCATCCGCCGAAGTGCAATATATGCAAGGCAACTACCAACGTGCGGCATCGGCACTGACGGTGTACCTGAATAAGTATTGTTCGGGCAGTCGCTATTGCACGGTGGCACAATACTACCTTGCCGATTCGTATTTCCGATTGGGCAAAGACAACGATGCGCTACGCGAATACAAAGTGCTGGCAGATATCAATGGCAATCCGTATATGGAAGAGGCGTGCATGCGTGTGGCAGGACTGAGTTATGATGCGCGCGATTATCATACCTCGTTAGACTATTTCTACCAAATGCTCTCGTTGGCATCGAATCGTGAGAAAATCAATATCGCCCGTTTGGGCATCTTGCGTTGCAGTTACTACCTTGGTAATCACCAATCGACCATAGACATTGCCAGCCAGATTTTGGCAGACGAACCGGTAGCGGACGATGTGCGCAAAGAGGCACTCTACAACCGCGCCAAAGCCTACATCGCACAAGGACAATATACGCAGGCTATCAGCGACTTACAACCGCTTGCCAAAGAGGTACGTACCGCCACAGGGGCGGAAGCCAAGTACCTGCTTGCCGAGTGTGAGTTCAAACTCGGAGATATGGACCGAGCAGAAACGGAAGTGATGTCATTTGCACAGATGAATACCCAGCAACAATACTGGTTGGCACGCGCATTGGTACTGCTCTCTGACATCAACGTGCGCCGTGGCGATGATTTCCAAGCACGCCAATACCTGCTCACACTGCAAACCAATTATCAACAAAAAGATGACATCCAAAGCATGGTAAGCGAGCGCATCGCTACATTGGACGAGAAAGAGAAAGAACAAGTAGTAGAACCTCAAGAAACGGAAGAATAATATGAAACGCATATTGTTAGTAATTAATTGTGCATTGCTCATTGCACATTGTACCTTTGCGCAAGACTCCACCCTCAACCGAAATGTAACGGTAGAGCGTGAGTTTCAACCTGTTGTACAATCGGCAGGCAAAATAAATGTCCGTCCGCAAGTGGTAGAAGCCACTCTTCCTGCCACAGAGATGCACTACTCGGACTACACCGCTATGCTCTCGCCTGCGTTCAACACCAATTCGCTCTTGAGCCAACCTATGCGTTTCTCTGCGCCACACCAATACAACGGAGTGCTGCGCGGCGGATTAGGACACACCAATACCTTGTTTGATTTTGCGTATCACCTTGATGACAAGAGGAACAGTATTTTAGATGTGTATGCCAATCATTATGCCGAATGGGGTCGTCGCGCCGATAGCAAAACGCAACTCGGTTTTGATTTTCGTCATCCGTTCTCTACGTGCGACCTCTATTTTGGTGTAAAAGGAGACAACCATTTTTATACACACTATGGGCGTTATTACGACGGTGATAACGGACTGACCGTGGAGCATTATCGCGATATGCAACCAGAAGACAAACATAACATTTGGACTTTAGATGCGTTTGTTGGGGTGAAAAGCAATAACAAATCGAATATCCAATACAAGGCACAGATAGGCTACACCCTCTTTGCATTGCCCAAGTTTGTATCAGAACATCAGGTACGCACCACAGCGAATATCGCCTGGCGGAGCAACGCACATCAAGTAGGCGGAAACATCTATATGCAAAATTCATTCCTGCAAACAGACCAAGTGGCAGACTCGCTCTACAATGCGCGCCATTCTTTGCGCATAGAACCCTACTATGCTTATTATGGACAGCGTTTTTCTATTCACG
The DNA here is from genome assembly GCA_050872525.1 of Bacteroidales bacterium. GTDB lineage: Bacteria > Bacteroidota > Bacteroidia > Bacteroidales > Paludibacteraceae > Colicola. The sequence continues at coordinate 16,878 of JBNMHB010000020.1, forward strand.
CAGGAGTGAATTTGGATGTGAACATCGGTCGTGGACAGTTCTTATCCAATATAGAGCAAGTTACGTTTGCGCCATCGCCTAAGGTAGAGTTTGAGGCACAGATTGCCAAGAAATGGCTCACTATGTATGGTATTGCACAAGGAAATTTATCGTTGGGAACATTGCAAGGTTATATGAACGCATTTCGTTTCCGCGATGTAGTCCCCGGCATCACTTCGCATCACGTGGGCGGTTATACTCCTATTGATGCGCAACTCGGTTTTCGTATCCGCCCCTACCGTGATTTGCTGATAGACCTCTATGGCGGCTATGCCTATCAGAGAACTCGAATGACGTCGGTGGCTACGGTGGCTACTATTGATTCGGTAGTAACAGCCTCTACAACGACTCTTCTCGGTACATTTGCTTATTTCTACTCTAATTATGGCTGCGGTAAAATTGGTGCCGCCTTCTCATATCATTATCAAGATATTATCAATATCCACCTATGGGGCAACTACTATTTTTGGCAGGCGTTTGAACACGAATATGTAGAGGATGGCTATTTTACCCAAGACGGCTATACACAGGTAAAAGTACGTGAAGACGGTGTCTATGACCGTGCTTCGTGGGATATAGGATTACGCATTGACGCACGTATCGACAAACATTGGTCGCTCTATAGCGACAACTATTTTGCAGGAAAGCGTACCGTATTAGTATCTATACCCGATGAAAATAATGAGTTTGAACGAATACTAAAGCCTACCATACAACTCAATCTCGGCTGTCAGTACGAGATGGTTGTAGGCAGCAAATCGTTCCGCGAAAAAACGAATCAACCCAACTTGGCATTGTTCTTCCAACTGAACAACTACATCCATCGCCACAATGACATCTATTACGGTTACAAATCCGCAGGCATCAATTTCCTGTTGGGAGTAACCTATAAGTTCTAATCGAGAACAAGACAAACGTGTTACACTTGTACACCTCATTGAGTAACCACAAAGTATAATTCAATAAAATCAACTGCTTATGCAAACCCGCATCGTAAAGGCGATGCAATCATAACATATTTAACAGCATAGCTATTTATTCGCACTCAAAGAAAAAAGCCTACGAAACTATTTTTCTCTGAATAAAGAATAGCAAGCACTTTAGAGGGAGTGAGGTACTCCTGCAATCGTCTATAAGTCGCACAATTGTTGTGTGAACTTTCTTAGACGATTGACAGGTTTCTTCGTAGGCTTCCTGTGAGTGCGAAAAGAAAGTTCACTTTTCTTTTCCTGTCCATACGAAACCGATGGCTTTGCATTTATTAATCATCTATGAGTCAACAAAAATCAGGAAAAAAACAACTCATCCTCACCCCGTCTTACAGGAGTTATTTTGTAGTTTGGGCAATACTAACCTGCCTCTTTTTCAGTCCAGTATGTATAAAATTTATCGTCGAGCGTTATGATGAAACATGGCTCAGTACGATTCGTGCCCTGTTGATGTGCGCCTGTACATCTTCGTGCATCTTATTGATTCACAACAAAATAGTCAGAAACATTGTTGCTTTCCTATTCGTAATAATAACATTAGCCGAATTGGTAATGGTTACAACATTTCACATCTACATGGATATAGACCACTTTCTAGCATTAATCACAACTACTGCCGAGGAAAGCAATACTTTCGCAAGTAATAACCTACGCGCACTTGAATATATAGTCCCTATATTACTACTTTTTGCATGTACTTGTATGTACTATGTCAAGACACCTGTTGTCGCGTGGTCAATACGTTGGAAAACTTGCGTTATTTGCTTGTTTACGACCTTAGTATGTATCATGCCTATAGAAAAAACAGCACAAATAAACAACATATACTCTTTCAAAGCGGCCGTTTTCAGAAACACGCTACACCGCCCGCCACTCAACATTTTCCATTTGACAAAAGTCGCTGCACGTAAGATACACCGTATGAATCAAGCCAATGACTTTGTATTCAATTCTACACGCACAAGAAATTTCGCACAAAAAGAGACATATGTATTAGCCATAGGTGAATCTATGCGCTATGCAAATTGTTCTTTGAATGGTATTTATGAGCGAGAAACAATGCCATTGTTAAGACAACAAAAAAACTTAGTATTTTTCCATAACTACTATACAAGCGGTTGCTCTACATCTATCTCAGTACCTATGATGGTAACACGCGCCACTGCAAAAGAAAACGCATTGAGTTATACAGAGAAAAGTATCGTACAGATATTCAAAGAGAATGGCTTTACCACCGTAGTAATCAAGCGAGGATTATTCAATCAGATTTCCAGTGCCTATTTGTACCAAGGAGCAGATTATACCATTGATGTAAACTCAGACGCAGAAGTGATGAGTGCGATTGATTCTGTATCCGCATTATATGATAAGACCTTTGTGATGTTTCAATTGCTTGGGTCTCATTTCTACTATGGTAATTTTCCAAAGGATTTCGACAAGTGGCATCCCAATAATCAATCGGATAAGAATATCAAAAGCGATAGTTTGCTGATAAATTCATACGATAACACCATCCTCTACACTGACTATTTGCTGAATAATCTAATAGATACCCTTAAACAACGTGGAATGGCAGCATTGTGGTATGCTTCAGACCATGGACAAACTATCACTGCCACTACGGGTTGGCATGGGACACTATGTAATAAAAATGAATATCATGTACCATTATTTATTTGGTATTCTGATGACTACAAACAAGAACACATCGATAAAATTGAGACTCTGCAAAAGCACACTCACGATGCAATCAATGCGGATTGTCTATTTTACACAATATGCGGAATGACTGATATTCTGCTTCCGCAACAATATCAACATACAGATTGGGATATATCATCAACAGATTTTTACCCACATATACGCAAAGTATTGATAAACGGCGAGGCACAAGAAGTAAAATAAACACCCACAACATACGACACTTTATCGTGTGTCTGTCGCGGGACAATTACAGAAAAAGAGCAACAAAACAAAAGATTGCCTAACAACTTTACATTGTCAGGCAACCCATATTGTTTGGAAGTGTATAAGAAAGGAATGATGTTCCTTTTTTGCACTTATTCTGGAGCTTATGTTTGTTTACTCAACGATTTGACCAACCGTGTTGAAGTATTTGCCATCGCGGAAGATGAGGACTTGACCGTTGCGCAGAACTTTCACAGGCTGAGCGGCATCGGTATTCACATTATCAATTGCCGTTGCTGCTGCATCATATACGATATCCACATTCAAGCCATTGGAGTTCTTTGCAGCAATGACCACCTTCACTTGCTGATTTTCGTTGTACGACACCGTTACCGTACCGGAAACAAGGAAGTAGATTCCTTGCGAAGAGATACCTTGCTGAGTAAGGAATCCTGAGAACGAACCTGTAAGTTTATCCGATTCCACACCTTTAGAAGCCCACACGGTACCCGGTTTTTCGGAATAGTCGATGGTGTATATCCCTGCCGCAGGCATAGTGTCTCCCTTAATAATCACATCGTCCACAAAGAATGTCAAATCGGTATAACGAGAATCATCGTTAGCTAATGCATAGAAATATACCACATTATCAGAAGCGTAATGCTCGCCGGAGAAACCTACAATATCATTTTGGGTATATGTTTTAGCCAAATCACCCGACTTTGCATCATAAGGCAATGAACCCTCAGCAGCCTCAACGTAGTTGTACGAAGCCTTGAATGTGAATACATACGCGATAGTATCCTCGCCCAACAAGTTCGCCGTAACAGCAAAGATAGTATCTACTTTGGTCTTTTCTACTGTCATATTTGCATCCAAAGCACCAATCATAATAGTATCCGTACCATTAATAATTCCAATGAAGTTATACAATGACGGCATCTGTTTAGCAAGCATAGAATAGGAACCTACAGGGCTCTTTTCATCCGCATAGAAATCAAGTTGCGAGTCATATTTGCCTTGTTTGCAACGTACCCAATACTCTCCCCCCATATAACTCTGCTCAAAATTGAGTGGCAATACTTCTTCGCCGAAGTCGAAACGCACGGTATCTTTTGCTTTCGGGAACTCAAAGTTGAGGTTGAGGTGGTAGCAAACGATATCTTCGCCCAGCAAATAACCGGTGATAGTAGTGTCCTTTGCATTGATATTAACGGAACCATCCATAAAACCGATTATCTTTTTTTCACCAAATGCAAGGAAACTACTTTGGAAATTCTCTACCGTATAGTTATCATTCGGCAAAGAGTCGGATGTCAGCCAAATACTCATGTTAAATTCGTTGGTACTTGCCGAAATCATAACGGTATTCATTCCCCACTCAATAAGCGAACCGTCTATCTTGAGATTATGCGCTACCAATTCCACGGTATCCTTTACTGCCGGCACCGGAGATGTGAAATGCACATTGTAGAGTACGGTGTCGGTACCAATCATGGTGTAATCGATGAGATAGTTTTTGTTCTTGCATTTAGATGTCAATGCGGCTGTCTGTTGCATATTGCGGATGGTATCATTGTCAGCCACAATAGTTACATAAGAATTCATCGAGTCTAATTGTGCAGCAGAATACCCTCCGAGAATACGGGTACTCTTTACCTGTGCGGAAGCCATGTATTTGTTGTCTGCCGTTGCACCTTTTATCACCCAAGTAGAGTCGGTGAGGTTATCGATCTCTGCCATCGGGATAGCAATGTCCACTGTATCTTTGGGCATCAATTGCTCTTTGAGATGCGACAGCGTAACACACACTGCCGAATTATTGACAAAGAACTTACCCTCTATCTGGTATCCTTTTCTCACCGGGGTGAAACTAAGATACATCGAGTCGATGGTAGATTTCAATGTAGAATCCTTGTCAATCATTACACTCACATTGGATTGTGCAGCGTTGAGGTTTTTGGTTGTATAAACACCACGCAATTCTTTTGCATTATCCGCGATGAGTAACTTGATGCAATTTGCGGGGTAATCTGAACCATCCGAGAAGATAACACTCCAACCTCCCAACCAAGAAGAATAACTCTCGTAGTAGAAAAGAGTATCTTTGCCTGCTTTCTCATTGAAAGAAATGATTGTAGCCTCAGCCGGAGCCTCTGCCACTACCGTTTGGTCAGCCTGTGAGTTGTACATCTTTGCATTGGCAACAAAGGCAGCCTGCTCGGGGAGCAGATTAGACGATTGTTTTTCAGATGTTTGAATAACACGCTTGGTTTCACCGACAAGCGTAGAAACTCGTTTCACTTCTTTTTGAGGAAAAGCAAATGCAGAAGCAGCCATACCGACTGCGAGCAAAAGAGAAAAACTTTTTTTCATAAATGTGTTTTGTTTTAATAATTAGGTAATTTTTCAGTTTATATCAAATAAAGGGACTATCTCGCACATCTTACAAAGATAGTGTCTTTGATCGTTGCCCCATTTGTTCTATTTCGCACATTAAATGCTCAAATCGGGACAAAGATAGTGGTTTTGAGTGATATACACAAGTCTTTTGTTATTTTTTTTCGTATAAAAGATGTCAAAACGGCAACTCTGCCGCACGAAAGCCACCCAAACGCACACAATAAAGCGTATAGGATTGCAAAAAGTTATTTACAAATGCAGGATTGAGCCTATTGGGAGGAACGTTATTATTTCTGAAGGACATATAATTAACGTGAGTTCGATATAAAAATTAGAATAATAGGAATTGATTAGTGTGTTCCGATTAGGGTAGCATCAAAGTATAGAGAAGGTATTTATATCTATCGGTTATCCTATATGCAGGTCGTGAGAAGATACTGTGTTTTATCCACTTTAGGTTGACATATCCGTTTTAGGCTGACGTGTCTGCTTTAGACTGACGTGTTTTCGTGTTTGTTTTGTTACAATATATAGGGGAGGAGAAATTCGCGTGGCGAGAAGCAGCACAAACCAATGCCTTGTAAACTCATCCACTCTCCCCACTTTGCACCCTAATGTTTATAAACTTAGTAAGTGGCTGATTAAGTGATATTTAGAGAGAATTTGTTTTGTTAAAAACCTGTTGAAAATAGTATGGATAATTTTTTCGTGGGGAAAAGTGGGGTATTTCAAATAAAATTCGTAACTTTGCAGCGATTTTGAATGATACGTGTAACAGATAACAAAAAAAACGACAGGACAGGGCAGGATATTGAGGGAATACCGGATATAGCAGAACAAGCAAGATAGTAATTTTCAGACCTAAATAGACTAATAGAATCATCATATAATGAGTACATTTATTGGAAATATCGAGGCACGAGCAGACGAAAAAGGGCGCATTTTCGTTCCTGCTGCTTATCGAAAGATTTTGAACGAGGCGGAAAGCAAACGCATCGTTATGCGCCGTGATACCGACAATGAGTGTCTCATCTTCTACCCCGAACAGGTGTGGAACGAGAAAGTAGGGCAGTTGCGCCAAGCCCTGGACGAATGGGACCCCGAAGACCAAATGCTCCTTATGCAGTTTATGTCGGACGCCGAATTCTTAGATATGGACAACCAAGGTCGTATCTTGCTGCAAAAGAAGAACTTAGAGACTATCGGAGCGCAACAAGACGTACTATTTGTAGGTATGCTCGACCGCTTTGCGCTCTGGAATCCAACCCGTTTTGGAGAGAAACGACTCGACCAGAAAGACCTTGCGAACCGAATCAGACAGAAAATGAAAGGATAACCCATGAGCAACGTGTACCACATACCGGCTATGCTTCCGGAGACAATAGAGGGGCTACATATCCACCCTGCGGGGACATACGTGGACGTTACTTTCGGTGGAGGCGGACACTCGCGGGCGATTATGGGAGAGTTGGGGCAGGCGGGACGTCTGTTCTCGTTTGACCAAGACATAGATGCCTATTGCAATGCCCAATCGGACGCACTGACAAAGGACCCGAGGTGGCAGTTTGTGCATAGCAACTTCCGCTACCTGCGCAACTTTATGGACTACTATGGCGTGGAGCAGATAGACGGTTTGCTGGCAGACCTCGGCGTCAGTTTTCATCATTTCGACGAGGCGGAACGCGGTTTCAGTTTCCGATTTGCGGGACCATTGGATATGCGCATGAACCAGTCCGCCAAACGCAATGCCGCCGACATAGTAAATACCTACGACGAAGAAACCCTCGCGCGCGTACTATATTTATACGGCGAAATGCGGAACGGACGCCAGATAGCACGCGCGATTGTGCGCGAGCGGGAGAAAGCCCCCATCACACGGACGGAACAGTTGGTACAATGTGCTTTGCGCAACACACCTCTCCTTATGCATAATGGAGAGATAGAGGTGCCGACAACGATGAAGAAAGATTTGGCGAGACTATTTCAGGCACTGCGTATGGAGGTGAATGACGAACTCGGTGCACTACGTGAGATGTTGGTTACCGCACGCGACTTGCTCCGCCCCGGAGGACGTATCGCCGTACTGACTTACCACTCGTTGGAGGATCGATTAGTGAAGAACTTTTTCCGCTCGGGCAACATAGAAGGCGAGATAGAAAAAGACTTCTACGGAAATATCCTCACACCTTTCAAAGTGATAGAGAAAGGACTGACCGCCGGGGAAGAAGAAGTGGAACGCAACCCACGCAGCCGCAGCGCGAAACTGAGAGTGGCAGAAAAAATAGCACAATGAAAAAAATAAGTACACACGATATACAGAGTTGGCTCAATGGTGAGAAACTGCTGAGCGGGGGAATACGCAAACAGTATAAACTGATTGCACTGATTATCGTGATGATATTTATCTATATCTACGCGGGGTATCAGTCTATGTATCAACAACACAGGCTGACCGACACGAAGAAAGAAATGCTCGATGCCAAGTTTGAATATCTGACCATCAGCGCACAATGGGTGAACTCGACGCGCCAATCGGAGATAGTGAAAACACTCAATGAACGTGGCAGCGAACTGAAAGAAAGTACTACGCCACCGGTAAAAATAAAGAAATAACACAAGACAGCGTGTCCGACGAACAAAAAAATACGATACTGCGCTTTGCGATAATCTTTCTGTTAATCGCATTGGGTTTTGTGATGGTAATCGCCAAGATAGTCTATATACAGACTGTCGAACGCGACCGTTGGCTGGCTATTGCCGACAAACAAGTGGCTGTAAACCAACCTATTAAAGCCACTCGGGGTAATATCCTCGACTGTCACGGCAAACTATTGGCCGGCAGTATGCCCCAATACTATATATACATGGATACGCGCGTGCCCGCGCTGCACGAAAAGAACGGGAAACTATTCCAACAGAGTATCGACTCACTCGCGCTGAACCTGAGCCAAGTGATTGGCGACCGCACCCCCGCAGAGTATAAGCAACTGATTAGCAAGGCATATCGCAATGGAAATGGGCGACTGAAAATAGCAAAACACCGTATCAACTACCTGCAACGGCGACAATTGGAACAGTCGTATCCGATAAATTTGGGCAAATATAAAAGCGGCATTATCTTTGAAGCCCAACACCGTCGTATCAAGCCTTTCGGGAACCTCGCCAGTCGTACGATCGGCGGTATCTACGGCGAGAACGGAAACGGAAATGCCGGATTTGAGAAACAATTTGACAAACAACTGCGGGGTGTGGATGGTGTGAGTTCGCGCCAACGTATCGGCGGACGGACGGAGTATGTAACCATACAAGAAGCCGAAGACGGAATGGACATCCTAACGACGATAGACATTGATTTACAGGACATTGCAGAGAAAGCATTGCGCCAACAGTTGGTGGAGATAGACGGCGAATGGGGGTGTTGTATGCTGATGGAGACGCATACAGGAGAAGTGAAAGCCATTGCCAATTTAGACCGAACGAGCGATGGAGACTACTATGAGCGCGAGAACCACGCCGTTACACGTATGGAGCCAGGTTCTACATTCAAGACCATTGCCCTGATGGTGGCATTGGACGACGGAAAAGTGGATATCGATGACACGGTGCGTGTCTATAAAAACGGTTGGACCTATTTTAACGCCAAGCACAACGATTCGCACGCGAAAGATACTATCTATACCATTCGCTCGGCATTGGCCGCATCGAGCAATATCGCGATGGCGAAAATCATCACCCATGCCTATGAGGGGAGTGCCAAGAAATTTGTGAACCGCATAGGCAAGATAGGTCTGTTGGACAGCGTGTATTGCGAAATCCCAGGTGCGCAAAAAAACCGTATCGACGTACCACGAGACACTGTTACACTCAGCAAAATGTCGTACGGCTACTCCGTGGAGATGAGTCCGATGCAGATGATGATGTTCTACAATGCGATTGCCAACGACGGCAAGATGATCCGCCCCGTATTAGTCAAAGAAATACAGCAGAACGGTG
>JBNMHB010000021.1:0-26180 GCA_050872525.1 Bacteroidales bacterium
CAACAAAGGTACAAATTAACGCTTTTGCCTGCAAGTCTTCCGACTTAAAAGATACCTTTTGGGCATCCTTTATCCTCATATTCTTTTTGACTCTCCATCTTAATTTTTGATACCTCTACTTTCACGGTGCAAAGGTAAAGCTCCGTTTTGTGGCGGTTGATACCCGTGTACTCCAACGACGAATCCTCGTAACGGCGGAACTTAAGGATAGCATCGTTGATCTGACTATCGTTGAAGACACCCACGCTGAGCAGCAGATTAAAGTCATCTATCGTCAGTCCCGTTACCCGCTCAAACAATTCGGGTTCCAACTTGCGGATGATATCGGTAAGTGCCTCTTCGCGGTAGTCGGTAAGGTACATAAAGATAGGTATGCGGGTAGCAAACTTCATCAGTTTCTCCTGCACCTCACGGCGTTTCGAACGGTACTCTTTCTCCTCGATGGTCAGTTCTTGCTTTGCCTCCTTAGCCGTTTTATTTTTGCTCTTGGTTTTTAGGTCGTTGATCTTGTGCGCCTTGTTGACAATCGTTTCAATAATATCGCTACCCAACGCACGGAAGCCCTCTATCTTCATTATGGCATCGAGTGCATTTGGGTTCGCCAGTACACGCTCCAAGACATCATTGATTACCACTACCAGCGTGGCACTGTTCCACCGACGCGCCAGGAGTGTGGCAGTGGTGCCGTTATCCACAAAATCGAGTATCTGCGTAGCGTTGGCAATGTGCATCGAGGCTCCGTCGAACTGCAAGATAGGCAAGAAGCGGATAAAGTCCGCCACTTTCTCGGTGGCTTTGACATCAGAAGAAACGCTGAGTTGGTTGGCATAAGTTACCACTTCGCGCAAGGCACGATTGGGCGCAAAGTCGAACACATAGCAAGTGCGCTTGAGTATCTGTTTGCGCATCGGGTCAGCGGGCTCAACGGTTGTCCATGGCGACTGCACCCGAAAAGCGGATTGGAAATAGGTCTCGGGGGAGGAGCAGTTGCGCAGCATAAAGATTCCACTTAGCGGCTTGATGGTTACGCCCGTAGTCAGTTTGCCACAGGTGAGTATGATAGTCTTGGTCAGGACAGGGTTATCCCCCATTGCCTCACGCACGGGGCGAAGTGCATCAACTCCCACTCCCGCTTGCACTCCGCTGCAATTAACGATAGTGTAGCCTTGATAGAAGTTGTTGGCAGGGCGGTGGAGGAGGTTCTCCATCGCATCGCAACTGCTGACGCTCGAGAAGAACCACATCGTATGATTGCACATATCAAGCAAGCGTGTATCATCGTATGGCAAGGGCGGCGGGGTATTGGTCGGGTCATCGCTCTTGGTGTAGATAGAGGCTTTGCCACGGATGATGTCGAGCCATTTCTGCACCGATTTCTCGTGTACGAAACAAGCATCCTTCCCATTGCCGTTGGCACGAAAGAACTCGTTGAGGTCAAACTCGTTCATATCGTACTGCTCTATCTGCACTCCGAGGTCGGCAGGCATCTGATAGGTCATCATCACCATAGTGGGCAGTTCCTCGTAAGGATTAGGAGTGTCGGTGTATTCGGCTTTGGCACGCTGCTCATCTTGGTAAGTCCAGTTGAATATCTGGTCTTCGAGAAACTCTCCGTTGTTGAGCGCACGAAAAGGCGTTCCGCTCAGATAGAGGTAGTGCCGCCCCGTGATGGGTAAGATGTCCTCATCCCACAGTTGCCCCGCCTGCACATCGTAGCCGCTCTCGTGCAGGAGTTCGTTCTGCTCACGAATAGCCCGTTTGTCATCCTCTCGCCCGATGTCGAGGAGCGTCTTGGCATAGTCATTCCACGCACCGAAGTGGTACTCGTCGAGCACTATCAAATCCCAGTTGATAGCATGTACCCACTCGTTCTTGGCTTTGATACCGCCTGTATCGTTCTTGCCGAGGTAGTCTTGAAACGAGCCAAAGCAAACGATGGGTCGTTCTGTGTCGAGGTTGCTTGGGTCGCCACCATCGCGTGAGGAGAAGAACTGCCACCCCGAGAAATCGGTATGCTGCATTAGGTCATCGTGCCACGATTCCTCCACTGCGGGCTTGAAAGTCAGCACCAACACTCGCTTGGCTTGCATGCGTTTGGCGAGTTGATAGGTAGTAAAGGTCTTGCCGAAACGCATCTTCGCATTCCAAAGGAAGTGCGGCGCACGCCCATTGGGCTTGGCATCCTCTTGCGCAAAATATGCAACTGTCTTCTCTACGGCTCGGCGTTGTTCCTCACGCATTGGGAACGAGAGAAAACGCTCTGCCTCTATCTCCGTGCGTTGGCGTACCGCCTCGTAGGCATTGCGTGCCGTTTCCAGAGAGCAGCGGCACCACTCGCCCTTCATCGCATAGCCGTGCCGACGCAAGTAACGATGAATAGCCTTATCGGTGAAGGTCTCACCACTGCCATCCGCATAGAAAGCCGAGTCTTGCCACTCCAAACGCTCCGTCTGATAGGGACGAACGATATTGTGTTGCTCTCGCATTCGCACCGCTACATCACGGGTAGTCTGACCTATCTTGAGCCAACCGGGTTGTGCTACGCTGTCGCTATAGATGTATATTTGGGGTGTGGCGCGCTTACCTTCGGGCAGCACCTCTTGCAGTTGTGTTTTCTGTTCCATAAACATTGTGGTCTTCTATAGATAATCGGTTTACTCCATCGGGCGTATCATTGATTCGATAAACGCCCGCTCGGTTTCAGACAAGTTGTATTTGTTGTACAGATATTGGTTGATTTCCTCTACGCTTTTATTCCAATCAACATCACTCTTTTCTGTGAAATCTTGCAAGGGTATAAATCGGAATACATCTTGCGAAACCTGCATAGTACCTCGACCAAAATAAAGCAAGATATGAAAGAAATCTGTATTCGTATATTTTAGGCAATTCTGTTGTTCCTGTTTGGTGTCGAAAGGTCCGAAAACAATAAAGGTTTCTGTACAAATTGTGCCTTTATCAGCCTCTATTAGTTGTGGAGGGATTATCGCATCTGTAGAATATGCTTTCGACATAAACAATTTATACTTGTCTATCCAATCTGCGTTTTTTGAGATTGCTTTTCTATTCACATATCCACTCAATCGCTTTGCACCACCTTTTAATCCTTTAACACCCCAAATCAATATGGAATTTGCGAACTTTTTATCACATAACGAAAGTTCTGGATACCTTTCAGGACAATTAAACAAATCAGTATTGACATTAAATGGCTTTCTCGCAGAAACAATTGATGTAAACAGTTCAGCATCTTTTGTTACTTTTTCTATTGTTGTCAGCCGCCTTGTATCACGAATTACAATATCCGCCAACGGACTCAGCAAATAGCGTTCGTTCCTGATTTCTTTGCCCGACTTCGGTTTGTACACATAAGTGCAAAGTCCCTCTTCATCTCGGTTCCACAAAAAATAATTCACACCACCATCTATATGCAAACCGGCAAAGCAATCTGCCGAATTTTCATAGTCATAAATGTAACGGATGTGCTTATCACTCATCATCTTTTGACGAAAATTTTGTAACCCTCGACCACCTACCATCCATTTAGAAGGCACAATCATTATCAAGAAACGAGGTTTCAATTCCATAGCCACATCTATAAATTTATTGTAGATAGGCATAGCCGCATCTGTACTTGCTCCGCTACCATCCGTTAGTTGATACGGTGGGTTTCCGATGATTACATCAAATTGCATATTGTAGATTTCGTTAAATGGTTGATGAATAAAAGGATAGGCGTAGTTCTCTCGCTTCTCGCCTCGTTGATAGACCTCTTCATTTGCCCCGCAGCAGGTGCAACGCCCATTCGTCCAAAGGTGTTGCAAGCGTTGAAAATAGACCATACCATCTGCCGTGGGCATAGTTGCCACCGAGTATTGACTATTGGCTCGTTTGGTGCAATAGAGCGTGCGGCGGCTCATCTCGGCAGTGAGTTGCGTCAGTGCTATACCGAAGACTTGCTTTTGCAAGATATGGTTGACACGCTCCTGCAAATCGGGAATAGTATTTTCCAATCCACGAATAAGGCGTTTGGTTATCTCTCGCAAGAAAACACCGCTCTTGCTGCAAGGGTCTAAAAAGCGTGTGTTGGGATTGGAGAACAAGTTTTGCGGAAGCAAGTCAAGCATTTGGTTGGCTAACTCAGGGGGCGTAAAGACCTCATCACTACTCAGATTGGCTAAGCAATTGAGGATGTCGGGGTTGTAGTCGTGTGTATCCATATTTATTGCTATTTGTAGTCCGCCAAATGGGATATTACTCCTCCGTTAATAGCGGTTAATGGCTCGTTAATTCTTTCTTTTTTGTCCCGCATGTAGCGAATGTTCGAGTGCATTATCGGGTGTCGTTGGAATGATTAGAATGTAGAGAATAGAGTTGGGTGTAGTGTACAGGGGAAAAGGCTTGTATCGGTCGGTCAAACTGCTGCGGTTCGCCCTGCTCGTCAAAAAGTGAGTATTGGTGCTTTTTCTCTACCAAGAAATTGAAGCGAAAATCGCATCGGCTCACCTGCTCTCCGATAAAAGTCCATTCGCTAAACACGATGGGCGTACCGTCGGAGCAACAATAGGTGAGCGCATCACCACAGATAATGTTGCGCTCAAGCAAAAAACGGATAGTACGCAAGAACGCATTGTCTTGTGTATCCGTATCGAAAGACGAATGTATATCGGGAAAAGTGTGGCAATACTGCTCTGCCACATAGTTGTAGAGGCGTTGGCGGCAAGCCTCGGTGTTATCCGCCATCAGTTCCACGCCATAGATACTCGCCACCGCACGGCAGGTATTGAGTTGGTATGCAGATAGACTATTTCCGCTCAAGCGACTGACAACCTGCATTTTACGGCTAAGTATCTCTATCAAGAAGTTGCCATCGCCGCATGCCGGTTCCAAGAAACGCGAGTCAAGACGCTCCGTTTCGGTCTGCACCAAATCGAGCATCGCTTTTACCTCACGCTCCGCCGTGAAGACCTCGCCATGGTCTGTCACACGCTGCTTTGATTTCACCCGGCTACTATGCGCAGGCAAAGAGGATTGGGGGTTGTTCATTGCACAACAATATGCGCAACGCCACTTATCAGAGAGTACGAGTCAGGCAAATACCTTGGAGTATAGGCACAAGAAAAGCGTGTGGCTTTCCTTATGACACTCTGAGGTATTTGGCGTAACCCGTATACGAAATAAGTTCAGCCCACGCTATAGCGCGGGCGTTCACAGAACTTACTCGATTCGTACACCTTAAAATCGCCAAATTTTCAGAGTATCTCGAATAAATAGCAAACGCTACAAAAAGGGGTGATATGTTTTCAGCCCCGCCGTTGCACCCCATTCATCGGCAAGGTCTGTTTTCGCATTGCTTCGCCAAGCAATCGTTCAGATTGCAAAGATACTAAATATATTGCGTAAGCACGATAAAACACCTGTTCGGGCAACGAATTATTGAAATTTTGGTACGAAAATTGCTGATTATTTGTGTAAACGAAAAAAAAACAGTATCTTTGCAGGCTCATTTCGTAGAATGAAGAAGAAAGGTTTTATCATATTGGTAGTGGCGGTGCTGTTCGCAAGTTGCGGAGAGTACCAAAAGATATTGAAATCAACCGATGCTGACTATAAATATCAGAAGGCATTGGAGTATTTCAACGACAAACAATACGTAAAATCGCAGACTCTGTTGGACGATGTGGCGTCGTATTATCGTGGTACGGAGCGTAGCGAGGATGTGCTTGCCTACCTAGCGCGGAGTTATATGGGACAGAAGGATTACACCTCGGCTGCCGACTACTATCAAGCCTATATCCGCAACTATCCGAAAGGCAAATATGCCATAGAGGCACGCTTCCAACTCGGGCACTGCTACTACCTTGATTCGCCTGATGCACGTCTGGACCAAGAGATTACAAAGAAGGCGATACAGTCGTTTACGGAGTTTGTAGAACTCTATCCCGACAGCCCGTACGCTGAGCAAGCCTATCAGGAGATGGGGGAGATGTACGACAAACTGGCGCAGAAGGAGTATCTGAGTGCAAAACTCTATTACAACTTGGGGTCGTATTTGGGCAACAACTATCTGAGTTGCGAGATTGTGGCAAAGAATGCACTCAAGACCTACCCGAGCAACTCATATCAGGAGGAACTGAACTGGCTGATTCTGCAAGCCAAATATCAACAGGTATTAATCTCGTATGAGGACAAGAAACTGGAGCGTGCCCGCGATACGCAGGACGAATACTATAGTTTCATTACGGAGTACCCCGAATCGAAACACCGTTCGGCAGCGGACAAGATACTCAAAGATATAAAGAAAATAACCAAGGAATAAGTTTGCGCACAGCGCAATATGTATATATGTTCGGGCATATTTTTTACGCTGCGAACTACAAACACTAAACTAAAGATACTAAAAATATGGATTTCAAACAATCGAAAGCGCCTACCAACACCATCACTCGCGATATGAACAAGTTGGTAGAGCCCGTAGGCAACGTGTACGAGACCGTGGCAATCATTGCCAAGCGTGCCAACCAGATCAGTGCTTCGCTCAAGAAAGAGTTAGACAGCAAACTGCAAGATTTTTCCACTCCGCAAGACTCGGTGGACGAGACCTACGAGAACCAAGAGCAGATCGAGATTTCGCGTACCTACGAGCGTCTGCCCAAACCGACGTTGCTGGCTACCGAGGAGTTTGTGGAAAACGACCTTGTGTATAAGAGCAGCAACAAAGACGAAGCCCTGAAATAAGGGACAATACACAATGCACAGCACAATGTGTAATGCACAATGTATGTTAATTCTTAATTGTTAATTGTACATTGTTACAGGGTAAACACATACTGGTAGGTATCAGCGGAGGTATCGCTGCCTACAAAATTCCCGAACTGATACGCCTGCTGCGCAAAGCTGGCGCGGAAGTGCGGGTGGCGACCACCAAGAATGCGTTGGAGTTCGTTACCGAATTGACCTTGCAGACCCTATCGGGCTACAAGGTCTATTCTGATGTATTCGCCGCCATCAACACCCATTCCACCGAACATATCTCCCTACCCGACTGGGCAGACCTGATGATAATAGCCCCCGCCACAGCCAACGTGTTGGGAAAGATGGCGAACGGCATTGCCGATGACGCACTGACCACCACTTTCTGCGCTATGCGCAAGCCTGTGGTGATTGCCCCCGCGATGAACGACAAGATGTACCAATGTCCCGCCACGCAAGAGGCTATGAGACATTTGTCAGGTTGGGATAATATCACTATGCTTGACTGCGCGGAAGGCGAGTTGGCGTGTGGCACCACAGGCAGAGGACGTATGCAGGAACCCGACGCACTATTAGAGGCTGTATATTATGCCCTGACGGAGAAAGACCTGTCCGGCAAACGGGTGCTTATCACCGCAGGTCCCACGCAGGAAAAAATAGACCCCGTGCGCTATATAAGCAACTACTCGACGGGGAAAATGGGCTATGCGCTGGCACGCGAGTGCTACCGCCGAGGGGCTGAAGTGGTATTGGTATCGGGTCCCGCACAATGTACCCTACCCGAAATAGAATTATTCGGTGTAAGCCCTGCATTGCGTATCACCTATGTCGGTTCGGCGCAGGAGATGTACGACGCATGTACAGGAGCCTTTTCCGCGTGCGATGTAGTTATTCTCTGTGCAGCCGTAGCGGACTTCGCCCCCGAGACAGTTGCCACACAGAAGATAAAGAAACAATCCGGGCAAGACACACTGACGCTCACTCTGCGCAAAACACACGACATAGCCGCCACACTCGGACAGCAGAAACGCCCCGACCAAACCCTGGTAGGGTTTGCACTCGAGACGCATAATGAGGAGAGCAACGCACTGCACAAAATGGTGTCCAAAGGGTTGGATATGATTGTGCTCAACTCGCTGCAAGACGCCGGTGCGGGGTTTGCCTGCGACACCAACAAAGTAACCATCTACTACAAAGACGGACATCATACCGCCTACCCGCTAGCCTCAAAAGCACAAGTAGCCGGAGAAATCATACAATGCATAATGCATAATGCATAATGCACCAATACCCCATACAAAAAGGCGGAACCGCAATCGGTTCCGCTTTTTTATTATACATATATCCGTCTTATTTCTCAGCAACAGAACGTTTCTGCTTCGGGAAATTGAAGTGGTATGCCACCTTGATGCCTACGTCCACATACCCTAATTTGTTTACATAGGTATCCGTAGCCGAGACTACAGAAGCCGAAGCCTTGCTGTCGCCCGACGGAGGCGTTACATTGATCAGGCTCTTGTTGGCGGTCTCTGCTTTGAAAGCACTGACCACGCTATAGTTGGTATATACGCCCAAACCGAGTGCATCTCCATTGCGCAGACTCCACTCATAACCGATTTCTGCAGTCAGGAGCAAGTTGGCTTTCCATTGGTTGTGGTTTTTGCCTTTGTCGTTGAGTTGGTCATTCTCCAAACGTCCCGTAATGGCTTCGTTGGTAACGTGAACTCCCTCTTCTTGGAAATATGCGTCCACTGTAGGCGATGTGATGGTCTGCTGATACGGCGTATAGAGCGGGAGCAGCAGTTTGGGACCGACATTGAAGAATAGTCCTTTGTCGGTAATCAAAGAGAACATCACCGGTATTTCCAATTGCAGTTGTCGGTCGCACGAAGAGACCTTGTCGGCAATAAGGGTATAATCCACAGCCCCCTCATCGGTAGTAACGGTATAGGAGTCGTTGATATCCATATTGATACTGCTCTGTGCATAGCCCAGACTCAAGCCTGTGAGGATACCCAGGTCAACAGGACGCTCCTGCTTGGTCCAATAGTAAGCATATTGCAGGTCGAGCATAGCGTCGAAGCCGCCCGGACGTTTGCTATCACGGTTGAGCGAGTGCAACATATTGGCATACCCCCCGCGGAGACCGATAGAGAAACGCTGGTAGTTCTCGCGTATAGGCTGCGCGATGGCGGTGTCGGCAGGCGTTTCCTGCTCTTGCGGCTCTACTACGACGGGCTCCTGCGGCTGTGGCTCGACAGGTACCGTATCTTTCTGTACCACAGGGACAGTGTCCTTCTTTTGCGGTTCGGCAGATTTCCTCAGCACCTCAGCACCATACAATTTGGCTTGTTGCTCAATCTTGCGTTGCTCTTCGAGCGACATGTTTGCCACCTCTTCTGCCAGTTGGTTCAGCGTCTGTTTGCTGACCTCGATATGCTGTTGTACTGCCACCTGCTCCACCGAGTCCTCGCGTGCAACAGCCCCCTTGAGCATGATACCGTCGGGAGCGACCCACGACATGATACCATTGAGCAGCACACCGTCCGGGAAACGTTTCGTACCTACTTGCCGGATAGGGAACGACACATAATATACCCACGAACTCATACGTTCTCCTGTCAGATAGTGCGTATTGTCGCGCTTGATAACCACCGTATCGCCCACTGCCCATTTGAAACCGGAAACGGCAGTGTCTGCCGGTGTCTGCGCCGAAGCACAAACACCCACAGATACCAGCATCATAACCAATGCAGCCTTGCCGAGACGCGCCGCACCACCGAATATCTTTTTTTTAATCTCTTTCATTGTATCGTAATTATTTGTTTGTCAGTCCGTTTACTTAACCACATAGCGCAAAGTAATCTTCTCGCCATCGCATTGTATATCCACCATATAGTAGCCCGTATCAGAAGCCGCATTCATCAGGAATGTCTCTGCCTCACGCGAGGTATAAGCAGCAACTTTTTGTCCGGTAGAAGTATAAACCACGATGTCGGTTTCCATATCCTGATTGAGGTTTACCACCTGTATCTGCTCCTCCGGCAGAACAACATTCGGACGCAACTGCGGAGCCTTGGTGCTATTAGCACAAGTAAGGATCACCGTGCGGGCCTCAGCAGCGCAATCGCTCTCGGAAGAAGCCGCATGTACGATACGTGCGTAGTATGTACCTACCAATGCATCCGCATTTTCTGTGGTATAGTAGAATCCGGTGGCTACCTCGGTATCTGCATTGACGTCGGGGTTCTCACCGACCATCTTATACCAATGTACGTCCGCCTCTGTGATGTTCCAATCGGGGAACTGCTCACGTATGCCATTGAGGTTGATCATCAGCAGACGGTCTGAATACATCGACTTGGCAGGGAGGTTGCGCAATGCAGCATCGTTGTCGGCATCAGGTTGCTCTACAGCGATGACCAGCGTAGTATCTTTGGTAGCACAATCGCTGCTTATCTCACAGCGTACGGTAACCTCTGTCATCTGTCCGTCCAACGCCTTGTCTGCAACACCTTTCCAAGCATCGCCCTGCAGCAAGAACCAGCGGATAGCGGTATTCGGTGCAAAGAGCGGTTCGGCAACCACAGCCTGCTGAACGGCAGCCGTAGCATGTGTGGTATCTACCGTCTGACCGCAAACCGCCAAGACGTCATCTTGCGCGATAGCCGGCATAAAGAAACGATAGACATAGAGTTGATAATGATAGAGCGAGTCCACATCACCGGTCTCGGCATTGTTGACCGTTACTTTTTCGGTCCAGGCAGTATCCTTCCGGATAGTGAGAGTTTGCATACGGCTGATATACTCGCTACCGGCGCAAACCGTATCCGTGATAGTTAGTTCCTCGGTGGGCTTAGGAGTAACCGTCAGCACCAACGTATAGTGTACGCTATCACACCCCGTAGCATAATATGCGGTATCATAATATGTACCTGCCTCGGTGAGTGTCCAGTCGCGCCAAGTATGCCATACATAGTTTTGTCCCTCTTTGATAGTAGCCGTTTCCTGAGGCATATCCGTAGCGGACAGAACCGTCAGATAGAGGGTATAGCGTTCTTTTTCGCAGCCTGACTCATAATAAACGGTATCGTGATAAACACCCGTCTCGGTAATTTGCAGACCATGCCACGGATACATATCGCTCTCGCAAATGGTATCACGCTCAATGGTATCTTTGAGCAACCTGAGTGTTGTAATATTGTAAACATATACCGAGTCGAAGTCCATATCTGTATCGCGGATTGTAAGCGTATCATTCCATGTGGTGTCATTGAGGATGATGTGCGCTCCCAAACGACCGGTGTACTCACTGCCCGGGCAAACATTGTCTTGTACCTCGGGAGCCACCTTATATACATAAGCCTCGGGAACAAAATCAAAGTCCTGACTAAAGAGCGAGTTGCCACATTCGGTAACAGCCACATAGCGCAAGATTACCTTCTTCTCGTCTTTGCCCAAGCGGTCGGCAGTAAGATCGCTATACGTACCGTTCAGGGTATCCTTGCGCTGCCATACCACAGACTCCACTGCCATATCGGTTTCGCCCTTGTCTTGAGCAAACTGACGCAAGAGAGAGGTGGTAGCACGCGTGGTAGCGATGCTCTTTCCGCAAGCCACCGTAGGTTGGTATGGCAATACGGTAGAGAGAACCGGAGCGGTCTTTACCTTGAGCGTATAAACATATACCGAATCCATTGTGCGGGGACGGCCGAGCGTATCCGGCAGGATCAGTTGTTTCGTAACGCGGATAACGGTATCTTGATGAATAACAGTACCCGGCAACAACTGCGAAGCGGTATTCGGGCAAACCGTATCATACAGGACCACACTATCGGTGCGCCACGGCGCCACCATAAACGTATAGGGATAGGTCAGTGCGTTTTCGCACGAGTCCTCGATATGCAGATAGAGTGTCTTGGTATGTATATCCTTTGGCAGGATGGCTGTGGTGTCTGCCCATGTATTTCCAGCAGCATTGTCCGACCAATAGATAGTGTCTATCTTGGCGATAGTATCAACACTGCTATAGTAGCGGCGCAGCGCATCGAGCGACGGCTCAACGAACAGGCTCATACCCTCTACGAGCAGCGGCATGGCTTGTAGTGTTTGCAACTGCGATGCCGGTATCTGTTTGGCAGCAACGAGCGGCGTTACCTTGTAGGTGAGCACCGAGTCGCGCATAGAAGCGCCGTCACGCCAACTGATTACGGTATCCAACTGCTGCGAAGCCGCATCGTCGTCGAACACGGTCATATTGATATAGTACCACTTATCACCCACAAAGACAGAATCTATGTATGCCGAGCCATCGCAAACCGTAGCATAGATAGTGTCGAAGCCCTGTACACGTTCTGCCTCGGGTACGAAGTCGGCAAATATCTTTGTGGTCTTGTCGGAGCAATAGAGTATCTGCAAGTTGGGCCAACCGGCTTGCTTGATGACATCGCGGTCGATAGTCTGTCGGATAGTGTCGCCGGCAGTGATAGTGCGCTCCAAGGATTTGATTTCCGAATCGCACTCCCACATGATACGTGCGCTTGTCTCGGTAGGCTATTGCTTATCGAGGTTCACGATAGAGAGTTGCATATCGTAGCCCTCGGGGATAGAGGTAGAGTCCAAGAGCACCTGATACCACAAGCAGTTGGTTTTCTCCTGCTCCGTACTTCCCGGGTGTACATTTCCGTTAATCCAATCGAAATCGATGGCATTGAGACAGTCATCGCCCTTGCTCAGGGTAATATCGAAGCGGAAAGAAATCTTGCGGTCAGCACTGATGCGTACATATACACGTGCGCTGTCGAAAGCGTTGAATTGTGTACGCTCTACGGTATATACCAGTGCCTCTCCGCCCGCAATAGTCTGTTGGCGATAGGTCATCTCGTGTTCTACGGGGCATACCCAACTGATTTCCGCTTTGGCAACAACGGGGCTGTTGTCCATGTTGCGAATAGTAAGTGTACCGTTGCCTGTGGTGTTCTCCTTGAGGTTGCGGATATCTACGGCATACCATGTCGGTACATTCGCCTCTACATTGTATGTAGCATTCGGTACAGCCTCGATAGCCTCTGCACAAGCCGTGACAGGCTCTACGACAGCATAATCGCGAACCGAAGATGTAATACACACCTGTTGTGCTGCGCGAGTGGTAATCTTCATATAGAGATAGTCGCTGCCGAATGCGCTGAAGATGTCGCTGCTGAACTCCTTGCTGCGTTTCTGCCCTACACCGAGAGAAACCTGCTCTGCCATAATCGCTGCGGAATCACAACTCGTATAGAGTCCTGCCTGCAGTGTTCCGGCTGCGGTACCGAGGTTCTCAAGGCTGAAAGTAATCAGTTTGTCGAGGGCAACCACGGCTTTCTTATCCAGCCGATACCAGCGAGTGGTGGTCTCGTCTTGGATACACGTGTCGCCAACGGTATAGTTGACAGCGTGCAAGCAGTCTTCACCGGTATTCGGGTCCACCAGGTCCACATGGAACTGCAGTCCGTTGCCAATCAGCATCACCATAATACTATCGTGCTTAGCCGCCAACTGCTCTGCCATACCGCGCTCCAGCAACTTATATAATTCTTGTCCGGCCCCTACGCCGACCGATTTGCTCTGCATGGTTTCCGTAACCGGGCAATGGTAAGCCACCTTTGCCGTAACGGTTTGTTTCGCAGCACTTGTCAGATAGATACGCGGGGTCTTTGCCGATGCCATCATCTCGTTCAATACCGTCTTGCTGACATAGTACCATGTGGTATCGGCGGTGGTGGTATAGTGTTGTCCCCATGCGAAGGACACCATATTCTCGGGGCAGTCGATAGTAGCAAACGGCTCCGGGTCGATCAGTTCTGCCTCTACGTGTACGGCTTGCGAACTACTCAGGCGCACATAGACGGTATCGCCCAAGGTCTCCAGTGTGGAGTGGGCGATGGTGGTACTCTGTGTCTGCAAACCGCGGAGTGTAGCGGTCTGGGTTTGCGGGACATCGCATGGGCATGTGAATGCCACTTGTGCCTCTACGGCAGCAGCCGCATTGGCTTTGTTGGTGATGCTGACGCGGATATCTTTGTTTCCCTGTTTAGCGGCACGCAGGTCCACCATATACCACAATGCGGCATCGGCTTTCTGGTCGTTTCCGCTAACCCAGTTGAAGAGGACCGCCGATCGGCAACTGCTGCCCTCGTCCTCTTTGCTCATCTTCACATAGAAAGCAATCGGCTGGGACGAGATGACACGGAAATAGAGAGTGTCGATTGTTTTGTCTATGCCGTTGACGAAATCACGTCCGAATGTTTTCTCATACTTACCGGCAGCAGCCAAGGACATTGTACGCTGTGTATTCGCCACATTGTCGGGGCACTCAAGGCTCATCTCCGCCTCTATCAGTGCGTTTGCCGCACCGAGGTTGTTGATTGTGAGTGTCGGAACGAGGGTGGTATTGCGTACGTCAGCCAGTCCGACCTTGTACCAGACTGTATCTTTTGCCGCCTGTTTGTGTCCGTATGTCCAATCGAAAGCCGTTGCGCGGAGGCAGGCATCGTCCGCCTCTTTGGCAGGCATATCCGTCAGCGAGGCACTGAACAGGATATTTTGGTCGGTCTCTACGCCGACATATACCGTGTCGCTCGCCATCATACCAAAGGTATTCCAACTGAGCGTTTTGTCGTTCTGTGTTTGTGCGGCAAGCGTCCGCGAAACCGTCTGCAGATCGCTATAGGGACATTCAAAAGCAATACTTCCCTTGATCGAAGCGGTCTTGTTGCCCATATTCTTGACATGGAGCAGAATATCTTTCTTGTCGGCTTTTGCAGCCTTTATATCCACAGCATACCACACTGTGGTATTGGCAGACTGGCGATGCTCGGTGTTCCAAGCAAAGTCCACACTCGTCTTGCAAGCCTCTCCCTCGTGCAGACGGCGGAGGCGTCCCGCGAAGGAGATAGGTTGGTCGGCCGTAACGCGGACATAGACATACTCTGCGCTCAGTCCCTCCAGCATATTCGGCTCTATGGTCTTGGTTGCCGAAGCGTCCGGAGCGAGTTGTATGGTACGTACGGTTACGCTATAGGGATTGGCAACAAACGCCACTTCGGCTTTAACCGTAGCACGCGTTGCGCCTTTGTTGATTACCGTCAGTTCGGGCACCATCCCCTTCTCGCGGAGCGATGCCAACTTAACCTTGTAGATATATTCTCCGGCACCTATATTATACGTTGTATTCAGGAGGGCTTCGATGGCTGCGCTACCGTCGAAGACGGGAGTAGCCGGGATGTCGGCATCCACCAGTTGCGCCGTAATCTGCACGGGTTGCTTGGTATCGACGCGGACATACACCTCGTCAGCAGCCAGCATATCCAGTACGGAACGGCTGATTGTCTTGGTATAGGTTTGTCCGGCAGCCAGATAGGCACCGTTTGACGTTACGCCCGTACTCGGGCAATCGAAACTAACGCCCGCCGTAACTGTAGCGGCTGCTGCGCCCGTGTTGCGCACCCTGACGGCAATCTCCTTACCGGCAGCGGCTTTGGCGGCACGCAGGTCCACCTTGTACCAGACGCTCTCTGCGGTTTGCGATACGCCGGCGGTCCAGTTGAACTCGGTGGCAGTCAGGCACGCCTCGTCGATATCGGACGTAGCATATACCTTGGAGGTAACCGCTATACGCTGGTCGGTAGTCAGGCAGAGATAGACCTCTTTTTGCTTCATCTGGATAAGCATACCGCCGGCTGCCGTCCACACGCGGTACTCTTTGCCCGATAGCACATAATCGCGTTTCTCGGTCTGCCCCGCCAATGTACCTTGGATATGCACATTGGCTGTGTTATCAGTCAAGTTGGTCAGAAAAATAGCCAAGGTAGGTGTTTCTTCCTGATAGACAGGGTCCAACGAAACACGATACCATACCGCGGAGGCACTTGCCTCCTGTACACTGCCGTTCTCCCAATCAAACTCTATGGCATTGGCTTTGGTAGAACCATCGCCCCTGCCGATAGCCATTGTCGGAAGACAACATAGCATTGCGGTCACAATTAGAAGATAAACTTTTTTCATTGTATTTTTGTATTTTGTTACTTTTAATTACGTTTTTATGTTTATGTCTCCATTAATTGACATCTATGACTTTTGTGGGCTCCATTAATTGCCACTTACTTTTAGACTCCATTAATTGCCATTAATTAACCATTAATTTCTCCTACAGCACTAATAGCCATTAGAATTTTTCTTTTCCTCCAAATATAACCAAACATTATTCAAATATATTTGATTCATATTTGACCATATTTGGTGAGGGGAAAGGCTCCATTAATTGACATCTATTTTATGTCCCCATTAATTGCCATTAATTAACCATTAATTTTTCCCACAGCACTAATAGTCATTAGAATTTTTCTTTTCCTGCAACGTACATTTTAATTGACCATTAAAAGAGGGAACGTTAATCAGCATTTTGCCCGAGCAGGGTATATCGTTTGCCATTTCGCACCACATAGACCGTGCCGTCGGGAGCGCAATAAAGCCGGGAGAGAGGCATTGTCTGCCCGGTATCCGCCACCGCCGTCGAGATCTGTTCCCTGACAGCCAGTTCCACCTGCCTCGTACATTGGTTTCTGCCCGTAATGGTATAACTATAATCGCCGTAGGCTTCTATCCACCGGTTGGCCTCCTCATAGAAATAGCCTTCCGCCATAGTCGCCGGCGACACATATACGGTATCATATTCCGTCTCGGGGGCGGAGAAGGAGACGCGTATATCCATATCGGCGTAGGTATCCTCATCTATCCACCCCGCACTCTGCATAGCGGTATCTCTGCTATATGTCAGCCCGTTCAGTTCGAATGTCTTGCCCTCACATATTGTAGTATCTATCGTTACGGAAGTGTGTGTCGTAAGGTGCTCCACACAGAGCAGATAGTGCTCGTCGCATTGCCCCACGGTATGGATGGTAAAATCGTAGTTGCCATACCCGCCTCGGGCGATATACTCTTGGTTTCGATAGACCATCGGCAGTTGGGCGGCTTTGACGCGCACGGTGTCGCGTTGTGGTTCGGGTGCGGCGACAATCAGGTTGTAGGTTCTGACATACACCGTATCGCCCTTGTACCATGCGGTATCATTGCTATAGCGTGTGGTTTGGGTGAGCAATGTATCTGCCAACTGCAATCCCAGCCCCTGACAGGTGGTAGTGTCTATCGTCTGCGGCACAAAACGCGGATTGGTGCGGAAGCGGATACGCCCCACCTTGTTGGCATCATGGCTGAAATGGAAGAACAGCGATTCGCCTGCTTGGCGGGCTCGCTGTATCAGTGTGCGGTCGGGGAAGAAGAGTTTTGTAGAATCGGACAGCGTGATGCGTGCCACCTCTGTGCCGGTGCAACTGCCTTGGGTTACCCATACTTGGCAAGGGTTGTTCTTTGCTTCTTTCCATTGCACATACACGCTCCCGCTTTGCGGCAGTAGGGTTGGTTCCCACTCATAGACATCATCGGCATGGTTGCTCACATACGTCATACTCGTTCGTACGGGCAGCGTAGCCTCGCAGGTGGAGTGAGGACCCTCGTTGTAGGGATAGACATATACCTGTCCGCTGCACGTGCCATTCGGATAGACGCGGATATGCGGCGTCAGCGCACTGAGCAGTTTCCCGGCAGCGTCTCCCATCTCGTCGATCTTCTGATTGACAGAGGCGGCATCCATCTCGCGCATTTGGTCTTTTGCCACGGTCATAGAGATAGTAGGTGTCTGGCTTGCGCAGAGGGCATAGACCTCAAGCGTAACCGAACAATCGGCAAACCAGTAGGCAGTCAGCCCCTTGCGCACATCGTCCACCGAGGCGGTGTACCACACGGTATCACTGATCTGCGTACTAAGGGGAAAACGAAACGTAGAAGCCCCCTCCTTGCAGTCACAGAAATAGTAGGGAGCTTTCAGCGAGGCTTGCAGGATACGGCACGAATAACTGGCTTTCTCCATCTCCGCCGCCACCGCTATGGTATCCGCCTCCTGCGCATACGCCATCCATGTTGCCATATTATTCCGCGCACAAACCGTCCCGCCTGCAGTCATCGACAACAGGACACACATTAATATGTGTTTTAGACTTAACATATAAAGCCCATTAACAAAATTATTTATAGACACCGATCTATTGAATCACCGTTTCTTGATGGGGGGCTCCGTTAATTGACATTTATTAACCATTAATTTCTCCTACAGTACTAATAGTCATTAGAATTTTTCTTTTCAACAAATATTGCCAACAATTATTCAAATATATTCCCAAAATATTTGATTCATATTTGACCATATTTGGAGAAGAAAATTAACGGAGAATTACATTCCAAACGGTAATTCAATATATCAAAGGTCGCTTATTGTGCGGAGAAGGAATAACAAATGTTGTGCCACAGCGCACGGATGTACCTCTCTGCATATATCCCAATGCAGAGAGGTGAAAAATTGGCAGACTAACGCACTATCACTTTGGCAGTTTCCTTCTCGCCACGCACCATATAGATACCTGCGGGTAGCGACAAAGTGGTCTCGTCGGTCATATAGTCGGAGGCTATCAACTGCCCTGCCGAGCCATAGATACCTACCTGCTGCGCCACGACCGGAATCACCGTTAGTCCTCCGCCCACACTATTCACTATCAGTGTCCGCCCACCTGCTATCATCGGCACACCGGTAGTGGTCTCGGTTTCTTGGTCGTAGGTAACCACACCTGTGTTGATAGCAATCGCCCGTGCCGGCGCAGAAGACGCAGGTATGTTTGCCAACAGGAAACCCTCCGCAGGCTCCAATGTACGGCTTTGGTTTGCCCCTGCGATATACTTATTCTGCTCTGTATTTCCCGACTTTGATGTTGTCAGATAGTAGGCATTACTTTTCTTCGGCACCGTCATATCTGCAAACGTGGCATTTCCGCGCAAAGAAGCAGACCCGGGAACAAGATAATCGCCGGTTACCTCCGAAGCATAGTTCGTGCCATGCAATGTCTGCGGACCATATCCCTCTAACAAGAGGTATTTCCCCGTCCAATAATCCCACTTGGTATAATCATTTCCCTGCTTGTAGGGGAACTCAAAAGCATAGATTTCGCCCTGCTTCATCACCACAGGATGTGTCGTGCCATCAAACTGTTTGTTTTCTACTGCGGCAGGTTGCCAATCAGTAGTGAAATTCGTGCCATCAAAACTCCACGTTCCCGAAGAATGATACAGATAGTAGTGGGCATCAAAATTAGAACCCGTAAAATGCTTTAACGGTTCTATTTTAGGCACATACTTATATTTACTTCGGATATATGATGTCCACTCCCCCACAAAACCGGACATATCCGCTTGTGAATTATTCAACTCCGCACCCATAGCAATATAATACAACAAGTCAATCGTACGTTGATTTTGCAAACGTCGTGCCTCTTCCACACTTGAACAAACTTTGACACTATCATCCGGATAAGACTCTATAACAGACACTGCACTAACATCAAAGGGCGGAACAAACACACGCCACTCATCTGCCTTTATAGGGAGCAACATATATATTTTATCCGAAATGGCATAATCTGCATCATTCAAAATCTGTTTATGTGTTACATTTTTTTCATCTAAAGCAATCTCAGCCTGCAGGTCAGGACTTCTATACCCATTCAATGCCTCATTAATAGAAGCATAATCAATAATGCCATAACACATTTTAGAAATTTTATGCGAATCATCAAAAAGAATCGTTTTATCTCCTCCAAAATCCATTTTCAGCGTTGAAGATCCCGCGGACAATTCAGGGATACATAGTACCCACGACTTAATGCTTATATCCTTAATAGCATGGTCAGAAGGCAACATATAGAATACATAATTTGTATCATTGGGCATTATACTATTTTGCCCATAGGGCGTATGTGTCCGATAGTATTCTGTAAGAGTCTCTCCCTTATAAGTTAAAGCCGAAGAAAAAGTAATAGGGTCAGCCAAACCATAAGCATGTTTATTTTCTATCTTGAAAGAAATTCTCCGCAATGAATCACCGGCATAATTAGTCGGTGATGCTCCCAAAGAAGAAGGCATCTCGCACGCCCATATATCACAATTGAAAGTACCTCCATTGATTGTGGTATTTCTAGGACACTTCATAGAAGTCATATCACGATAGTACGAGACATAATTCTTCAAGTTGGCCTTATCCAAGGGCTTACAATAGATAGAACCATCGTTAAAACAGATGGTTCCATCTGCTTGGTCGCCACCTATACCATAAATAGTCGCCTTAATAAATGCTTTTGTCATTGAATAACTACGATACGACATCGCAAATGCTGTTTCATATTGTGAAGATTGTGGAACGGCATTTTCCAGATAGATTTGTCCCCCATTAAAATTCAGAATGGTATTCGCATTTCCTATATCAATAGAAGGAGCATTGTTGTTCAACTTAGTCAAACGTAAAATACCATTACAATGTTCCGATGATGATGTAGTCCGCGAAAACCATATATCATCAATTGACAAAACGGTACATTCCTTAGTATCTCTTGATTGAATATGCAATGGAGCAGAATATTGACCGGCATATCTTACTTTAGATGCTATTTCCACCTTCACAAAAGACCCCTGTGCCCCCTCTAAAGTATTATCTCCACACACATGAATTGATGGTCTAAACGGAGATTTACTCGATTCTGAAGTGCTACGGAACACTATGGAAGAACCGCTTCCTATAACATACATCTTAATATTAGGGAAACCCTCCGTTTTTACCTTTGCAGTATCTGCATTAACACCAGAACGACCATCCGCGCGTTTAGGGCGGGGGTATACTTGTAAATCAGATAGATATAAATCTATCTTACTATTCTCACCACCTGTTACAAAAATAATACCATCTTCTTGGGGTGTACTACCGGTCGTAGCTATCGGGCAATAACCTGTAAAATACAACTTTTGTCCGTTGGCGGAGATTTTGAATTGAGACGGTTTGGAGGGAACATTCATATTTTCAATGGTCGCCTCATGGCGATAGTTGTCTCCATCCCTTTTATAGATATAACATGGTGTCTTGGCATTGGATGCCGCCACTGAAGAAGGTTTATTGATTACGGGATATTCTTTGCCATTCACCGTAACAGTTACCTCATCCGTATTGGTTGTAACGCCGAATATATATAGCAAATTGCAAGCCGCCTTACCATTGGCAAAGGCAGCAGACAAATCTATATCTCGCAACTTCTTGTAGGGGAAGGTGTTGTATGTAGGATGTTGCGTACCGGTCTGCAAACCCGTGGCAGACGCACCCTCCGCCGTAATCACACCCGACTTGGCTGTAGCAGTGGCAGAAGTATTGTATATTTCATCGGGCGCATAAACCGCCGTAAGTGTGTAGGTATAAGTCTGATTAACAGGCAAATTGGAATGAACATACTCCGTCTTGTCTGCAGAAATAGTAATTGGAGTTTCTGTCCCTATTTGTAGTCTATACTCCGTGGCACCGACTATCGGTTGCCAACGCAAAGTAACCTGCGAATGTCCGGACAAGGCTTTCAGTTCAGGCGTATGCAAAAGAACTTTCCCCGACACTTGCATAGTGGCAGAGGTTTTGCCGGACTATCCCTCACGGCTATCATCACCGGAAATGGTCAGCGTCGCCGAATAATTCCCCGGCTTGGCAGATAATAATGATAATTGCATATCCAAATCACCAAGAACGCATCCGAATACATCTCCATTTTTATCAAATGATGGTGTACAATTTTTCACATTCACTATAGCGATAGGAATGGTTGTCTGAACGGGAGTATCTGTATATGTTGTGCCAAAGTTGTGAATATAATTATCCTGTCCGGCAAAAGTGATCTTCGACTCATCACTAAATGTTGCATTCGCTGTCAAAATTATCTCTTTTTCTACTACATTAGATGGAGTTCCATGTTTATCGTAATAAACACATTGTATATGCAATGTAGCAGTCTGAACCCCTTGATTTTTGGAAGTCAGCAAAACTATCACCTCCCCATTTTCTACAACATATTTATTATCGCTTCCCTTTGTACCATTATTTATCTTAAACACATTCGCCGCATCGTCTGTCAGCCAAGCCTTCCATATTGTACCATTTTGACCATTCTGTGCCGAATTTGCAGAAGCAGCCCCATTCTTCGGAGTAGGAAACAACAAATTGGTACTTGCAACCGCAGTTCCTACAAAAACTGCGTTCTCATTATTATAATTGTAAGGCGAAGATACAGAAAAATCCGGTGTAAATTGCGCATTAGCACTAATATCCACAGATACAGAAGAATAAGTGGTACCATCATCTGTTCCTTTGGATATTAATTTAATCTTACCCTGATGTAAACCAACCACACTATCGGCTTTATAACGATATGCAATTGTGATTTTACCATTTGAAAAAGTTGCACTATTTTCGTATGTACCATCGGTTCCATTTGTTCCATAAAAGTCAAAACCTACGCCCTCAAAAGAACAAGTAAAATCGGCAACGGCATCCGCATTCTTGACAATAAACACAACTTCTCCTTTTTCACTAATTCCATAAGGTTCTCCCTCTACCAACACCGTTGTCGGAGTTTGTACTTCACCGGATAGGACCTGCGATGCAACAAAATTGGCATAATAAGTACCCATATTAGTTGGGGACCATTTAGTTACGCTCGTACAAGGAACTGTATTTTGGGTAGTTTTAGATTCCGGATTATATTGTGGGGAAAAAGTCGATATATCAGTGCAAGTCCATTTTTCAAAAGCATATCCATCGTTTGGTTTACATGTAAAATAGACTGTCAGATTTGTTTCTTTCGTATCCAAAAAGCCACTGCTCTTTGGTTCTGAAGTATATTCTGTTTTGTCAGTAATTTTCTGCTCGGCATCAGCACCACTCGTCTCCGATACATATACAGCCCCACCTATTGTAGGTTTGGACTTCACAATTGCTTTTCCCCATATCCTAGCATAAGCAAGATTGGGCAATAAAATCCCAACTAATAATACAATATAAAATTTACACAGGCGCATATCATATTCCTCTCCTTATTAAATTATTTCCGTATTAACATTGTTTTTTCTACACCTTTCAGCACATACACTCCCGATGTAGGCAACAAGACCTCCTCGGTTGTGCCTGCAGGTTGTGTCCAATGGCGCAATACACTCCCCAATGCCGAATAGAGGGTAAATGTTTGGTCGGTGGTCGTAGTTACCACTACCGTATTGCCCACATATTGCACTTGCCAACTTGCCTTGGCGGTGTTTTCTATCGCAGTCGGATTGGTCGGTTGGATAGGTTTCGGCATAACGAACAGGTCGCCATACTGTGTATTGGCAAAGCGCACATACAAATACCCGTCTGCATCCACCGAATCTGCCCACTGCGCCATCTCGGTTTGGGTTATCGTCAGCGTATCGCATGTGCCATCGGTCTTGAGCGTCATCAGCGCATACTTCAACACATGTTTGTTGGTAGGCGTCAGGCTATATGAACACGTATCGGATATATACATTTTCAGGTCCGACCACCCTTTCCAGCAGAGTTGCATATCTTGCCGGCTCCATTGGGCATAGTGGATACGCCAAGGGGTAAGCGAACTTTCTTTAGGCAATCGGCAACTATCCGTTGTACTGATTTCCTCGCTCTTTTCTATACACGGAGTGGCAGCCCAGCGCGTCGGCGTAAGCGATACATCTTGGTCTGATTCGAACCGCACATAGATAAAATCCTCCATATCCGCTATCTGATTGTAGATAGGTTGCAACTCTGGTTTCGACAAGCCCAATTCCGCAGCACCCATCTCGGCGGTATGGAACGCATACACACCTATACACTTATCATCCGTCTTGTCGGCTTCAAACGACGTCTCCTTGCCCAAATAGGCGGATATATGTGCGTCAGGCGTTGCTGAGAATAGTAAGTTGCGTTGGTTTGCCCACTTCTTGGGGAAATAATACAACTGCTCCACATCGTTCGCCAATACATCCACCGGCTTGTCATACTCCAATAATTTTGCCTGCGCCATTATCTCCGACATCGGCTTGCGGTCGATAATCAGAGTGGCATTTTCCGCAGACACCACCCGCGCATAGAATATACCCTCACCCGACTCTCCTGCCTCTTGCAAGAAAGACAAATACATTTGCAACATTTCTTTATTCAACTCAATGATACTATCGTTGTTCCCCTCATTAGGATATAAACTGATATAGTCCAAAGCAGGATTATCGCCGTCGCTCTGTGGTTCAAAATTACAAGTTGTGCCGAGCCATATACGCACCGGCGAAGTTGTGCCCGTCCAACGGAAACGAATGGAGTCGTTCACCCAGTCGGCAAAAGGCATTGCATACACTCGGTCGGTATATGCCACACCGGCAGGCAATGTGTCCGGCAAATCCACCCAATGTGAATTATTGATACACGATTGGAAAGTCGTATCCGGTTTCAGCGTTACGGTACCTGCGTTCTCCGTTACCAACTTGATGAGCGCCTTCACATTGTAGAGGATACCAAAATTAGCCATCTGCGCACGATAGAACTCCGAAACCGTCAGCGCATAATATACACCACCATTCTCATCTTCTTTTTTCTCAACCGTGAATCGCATCGGCATCTGTATTCCCCACCCCGAAGTAGCATCCAACATTTCTACGATATTCGGGTCGTCATACTGCCCGTTCACACACGAGAAATCAACATCTATATATGGCAACACCGTTACCTCCGAAGTGGGATAGAAACGGCAAGTGAGCGGCAAATCGTATGTCCATGCCGAATAGTAATACGTTCCCGCAGCGTCAATCGTCCCCGTGTAGGACGTATCTACGGGGATAGCATCCTCGCAAGTCAAGCCTGTGGGTTTATTCTCCGCAAAGCCCCACATCGACAGTCCCAACACACAAACGCAAAAAGATAGAATCTTCTTCATAACCATATATTATTTCATTTATTATATTACCAACATGTCTCACTTTCTGTGCGACATACGTTTTTTCTATTTCTCACAAACACTGCCACCACATATAACAACGCCAAGACACACAACACCCCCACACCATTGGGCAGCGGAGCATTATAGAACTGATACTTGTCCTGTTTCCCAAACCACGTCAGAAATTGCTCCCATGTGGTTCCTACAGGCAAATCGCCATTGGCGATAGCATTCTCATACAACTCACGTAGTTTATCTTCGTAAAAATACCAAATACCATCTTCTATGCCATGCAAATAATCCCCGTTGGGGTCCAATCCCTGTATCCAATTATCCAATGTACCACCAATCGTCCCGGGTGCTTTTCGTATTCCTCCTCTGCGCGGAGCAGACTGCGAGTCAGCCAATGTCCGGTCGGCAGAAACGAAAGAGGCTGTGTATGAGAATGTTTCAGGGCGACTATAGGGGGAGACATACGAGTAGGTCGGCGCACCTCCCAACATCGGTATTGCCACACTCCCCGCCCCCACAGAGACAGCAGGAGCGGAGGCAGTTGGCACACTCGCCCCGCCACCCATGGTTGCCCCATCGGCAGTTCCGCCACCTCCGCCATACGACCGGAGAGCGGAAGACGAAGTAAGATATAATCCTTACGAAGTATATACAGGAACAGACGGCACTGCCTGTTGCGCAGACGACGCGGGCGAATAGGTTGCGCCCGCCGGCGCATGATGAAACAAAGAAACAGAGTGTGCGTTGCGCATAGAAGGCGCAACCAACGACCCGTCAGCAAAAGGTGTCGTAGCAGAAGAATGCGTAACCGACCAATCAATCTTAGGCGTATAGTCAGAGATGTCTTCCTCACGGAAACCACCGTCCTTCAGCAAAGCAGAGAGACCATACACTATTAGCCCAAACAATAGTAATACCACCAAATAATGCCTATTCATGACAACCACGCGGGGTGTCCTGTTTGCTCAACGCCCAAAGACACGCCCATATTCACATTTATAAAACGCTCTATTGGCATACAACGCCGTTATACATTAGGGAGATAGACCCGGAATAGGACACCGACAAACAAAATCCTACTTCTATAGCACTCCCTTTCGCCCGAAAGCAAACGTAAGCACTATCCTGAGAAAGTCATTTCAAGGCGGGTCAGTAACACTCAAAAATCGGATTAAGAACATACGCTGTCGTGTGCGCTGTGTTCTTTTCGGCTCTCCGCAGGTAATCGCTTAGCGATATTGTACGCCACAAAATAGCCTCTTTCGGGAGGCATATTCTGCCTTGTGCAAATTCGGTGCAAAGTTACGACTAATTTAGGTAATATGCAAGAAAAAAAACATTTTTTCAGGTCAACCGCATCAAAAGTTAGCATTTTTTATGATTTGCAGTAAATAGTCCGGATTCATTGCCGCCATAAAAAGTTTTTTCTTAAGACTTCGTTTCTTTTTCCCGCTTTCTTCGTGGTTTTTGATAATTTGTAAAGCC
>JBNMHB010000022.1:0-25501 GCA_050872525.1 Bacteroidales bacterium
GCTTGTTTTTA
Source organism: Bacteroidales bacterium (assembly GCA_050872525.1). GTDB lineage: Bacteria > Bacteroidota > Bacteroidia > Bacteroidales > Paludibacteraceae > Colicola. Next base: position 12 of record JBNMHB010000022.1, read on the forward strand.
TCGCTCCGCCAGGGGAGCGCCATGCGGCAAGGGGGCATGGCTATGCCACCGACGAGCAAAAAAACTACCTATACACAAAAATATACGTTTTTATGATGAAATATTTGGAGATGAACATAAAAAGCAAAACACGGTGTACCGTGTCCGCTTTGAAACGGCTCTCGTTGCCGTGTCGTTACCGTAATTGGTAGTTCTATTCAGCGCACCGGGCTTCGTTTCGCTACAGCACTCAGTGCGCAAGCGCACCTGCCTTACGTTTCTCGGCGGAGAGTATGGCTATCCACCCGACATCCACCTGACATCCACCTGACTTTTTTATTATGAATTATTAGATTAAGCAGAGGGAACTGATGAAATTTCTGTCCTTAAAATTCTATCACTGATGCATCTTTCACAAACGTGGATACATAAGAAACTCCCTTGTACTGATACTCTACTATTGCTCTAAATCCATTACAACCATACGTATACCCCTTCAAACTAATACTATTGTGTCCTGCCAATTCAGATACGTCTGTATTTTGACATATAAAATTACCTGAATAATCATATATAGTACATTTAGTCAGTGTAATGCTTTGTGAACAATTATTTTTGATTTTTATATAAAAATTCCCTGTAATAACACCATTAATATTTACATAACCTCCAAAGTCAGCATCAATAAAGAGAGTAATATCATCACTAACAATTATCATCATATCAGAAGTTGCATTACCTTCGTTCGCAGAGAAGAATATATTTGCCTCTCCTACTTTTGCGGTTTCAATTATGTTTCCCATTGCAAGTCGCACGATGGAAGTATCTGACGATGTTAAATTTACAGTTCGGTCAAATGCATCTTGAGGAATAATAGAGTAATTGATGCAATAAGAATCTCCCAATAGTAAGGTGAGAGCACTAACATCAGGGATAATTTCTTCTATCAATGGGGACACAACTTGTATCTTACATGATGCTTTAATATCCTTATTGTTTGATGTCGTTTGTACTATGATTTCGCAAACGCCGTTACTATGTGCAGTCACAAGTCCATCTTCAGATACAGTCGCTACGTTCTCATCTGTCGATGACCATATAAAATGTGGTTTTGTAACATTATACAGAACATATGAAACAGATAACTGATATGATGAATTCCTCTCCAATTGAATGCTATCAGTATTCAACACAACGCTTTCTAATTCTACAACATATGTGTTCACGAAACAAGATGTTTCTATTTGATTTGTTCCATCATCAATAGTGATGCTAACCTTAGCACGCCCTACTTGATTTCCATAGATTTTAACATATCCAATACCATAGTCTTCTATAGATACAATGTCTTCACGGTCAGATGTAACTGAAATTATTCTATGGTTTGGAGCAGTTGATAGTGCTGCATCTGATGTCATTACATTGTACTCAAGATACATAGTTTGTCCTACACCAAGCGAATTCTCTTCATGCAGAAATTGTACTGTCGTTGTATTTTCAGGCGTACAACATGGCAACACACATACCATAATGGCAATGATTACGATTTGGAACTTGTTAATTGTTTTCATAAATATAAATTACCTTTTGCGGGTGGCGGCTCCTACCTACCCAAACATAAAAACAAAAGCGTGGAACCCTTATCTTTGCTTATTCTCAACTCTGAGGTTCCGGAAAGACCCTTGCAACAAGAATAAACAATATACGCCCACGCCCGATATGCAGAAGTGCCGTACCCAAAGGTGCGGGCTATCATTACATACCACGAGGGCATTTATTGCCTCTTGTTTTGGGTTGTGAAATTTTCCGGATTTCAGAGTTCCAAAACAAGCGCATATAAACGCCTTTTATTATGTCTGCAAAGTCAAGTATTCTTATCGGGCGTGCGCGATTGCTCTAATGAGAGTGTCTGCCCACCCGCAAAAGCCCCTTAACTTTACGCTACAAAATTACAACAATTATTTCAAACACGCAAATGATATTTAATTTTTCCATTACATTCGGTAAAAAACGATAGGCAGAAACTATAAGAAAGATGCCTCATAGAGATATGATTTCGCATTTTTTTGACCTTGAAATTGTTCTCAAAACCAATGCAAAGAACACACCAATGGTAATTGTATATCCTTAATTATCGACAATGGTCTTTATTGTCATCACTATGGGGAGATGGTCGGAATAGCCGGCTTGGTAGCGGTAGCCGATGTAGGTTCGTTTGGGTTTGAGGTCGAGAAAGCGAGTATCTTCCTCTAACAAATACGGCGCAGAAAAGACATATATACTCGCCTTATCAAACAGATTATCAGACACATAGAATTGGTCAAGAAACGACCATACGCCCTTGTACTTGTGCGTTCCGTAGGGCATATCCGTTTGTTTCTCAAGCCTCAGCATACCATTGTGCATACCCGAAATGTTCTCTTTGGGCGCACTATTCATATCGCCCATTATTACTATTTTTGCACTCGCATTGAGAGTCTTAAGCGAGTCTATATGCAGTTGGAGTATTGCCAGCACCTCATTGCGTTTCCAGTTGGTATCAGCAGAGCCGTCCAACTGCGAGGGTAAGTGGCAAAGAAAGAGATGCAGGGTATCCGAGTGGTGGTATATGCCTGATACATAGAGAATATCGCGCGTGGTCCCGCTGTCGGAAAGCGCAACCGGAATGGGGTAGGTAGTGAGAGGTCGGAAAGTGGCAGAACGATAAAGCAACGCTACATCAATTCCCCGTCGGTCGGGGCTGTCAAAATGAATATATCGATAGTCGAAACGGCGTAACACAGTGCATAAGTCGCTGATACACTGCTCATTCTCCACCTCACATAGCCCCACTATATCCACCCCGTCAAACTGCCCGATATGCGTGATTACCTGCGCAATGTTCTGCACCTTGCGCCGATACTTGGTGTAGGTCCAATGGTATTTACCATCGGGCGTGAAATCGGTATCCGGATTGAGCGAATCGCTGTCGGGGTGAAACAAGTTCTCCACATTGTAGGAAACAATACGAAAGAGCGTATCAGGCACCACATACTCGGGTGATACCACCGCCATACCTGCTCCTATCGACAGGCATAACGATACCACCAAACAACCTAACCGCCTCATCAACTGAGCATTAGAACGGCTTTGCGCAAAGCGGAAACGAACACATCGATGTCCTCTCGACAATTGTACAAACCAAACGACGCACGCACCGTTCCGGGAATAGCCAAATAGTCTATCAGCGGTTCGGCACAATGGTGTCCCGTGCGCACTGCCACGCCTTGCCGGTCGAGCAACGTACCCACATCAAACGGATGTATCAACTTGTCGCCGTTATATACATTGAACGATACCACCCCCGCCTTGGGCAGTCCCGCCGCATAGACACGCACTCCATCCATCTGCGACAATTGCTCCTCTGTATAGCGACTCAACTCCGCCTCATGCTGTGCAATCGCCTCCATCCCGGTCTGCTCCATATAGGTTAGGGCAGCGGAAAACGCGAAACTACCTATAAAATCAGGTGTACCGGCTTCAAACTTATATGGCAGTTGGTTGTAGGTAGTATGCTCAAAACGCACATGCTCTATCATCTCGCCACCGCCCTCGGCAGGAGGCAACAACTCGAGCCAATGCTCTTTGCCATACAGCACACCCAGTCCCGTAGGTCCATACATCTTATGCGCCGAGCATACAAAAAAGTCGCAATCCAACGCCTGCAAATCAATCGGCAAGTGTGGTGCCGACTGCGCTCCATCTATACAGACAGGAATATTCTGCGCATGCGCCAAACGGACAATTTCCTCCACAGGATTGATGATTCCGAGTACATTGCTCACGTGCGCCACCGATACCAAGCGCGTGCGTGGACTCAGAATCTCCTTAAAAGCCTCTATATCAAGCGATAAATCCTCGCGCAAGGGAATCACACGCAGCGTGGCTTTTTTGCGTTCACAGAGCATTTGCCACGGTACTATATTGGAATGGTGTTCCATTTGGCTCACGATAATCTCATCGCCCTCATGGATAAATGCCTCGCCGAAACTGAACGCCAGCATATTCACCGAATCGGTTGTCCCCTTGGTGAAAATTATCTCTTTCGCCGACGCAGCATGCAGAAAATCAGCCACATGCTGACGCGAGTCCTCGTGGTGCTTGGTAGCTACTTGGCTCAGATGGTGTACACCGCGATGGATATTCGCATTCCAATGTGTGTATCCGTCCATCATAGCGTCCAACACCGCCTGTGGCTTCTGACTCGTAGCCGCATTATCCAAATAAATCAGCGGGCGACCATACACTTGCTCACGCAATATCGGAAAATCATTTCGATTCATATCTCTCAATCAAAAGTAACAATTAAATACATATATCAAACCGCCTATCAGGGCTTATAGAAACTCGCCTCTAATATCTTCTGCGCATCGGGTTCTGCCATCAGTTGTTGGAGCGTAACATCCTCATTATGTTCCATATAACTCTCTGCGATACGCCAACCTACCCATGTCCCCAATCGTCCGGGCGAGTCTTGCGACACCTCTGCCGTGAAAGGTCCCTCGTTCAGGTAGGATGTTAGCACGATACTCTCGGTCTTAAAGATGTCGCGCTTATCCATTATCAGATGCCAGATAGCCCGCTCATGCTTCTCACACCACTGCCATTGCTCTTTCGTGTAACCCATCACCTCATACTTAGGCAGGGTAGGGAATAACACCGACAACAGATACATCACTTTGCCACGATAGAGCATTTGGTCCAACAGACGCCCTTTGCTACTGGTATAGGGCAGATTGCGGAACAGATACGCACTCACCACATCAGCAGGTATGCACTCCTTGCGCATAGTCTGTTTCTGGTATTCGTACACCACGCGGTTATAGTACTCATAATCGCTCCCCAAATACATATCAGCACCCACACCGACCGCCTCGTCGAAGAAATAGACCGAGGCATTGAACCCCGATATAAATAGGTATATATCAGGCACTTCCATATCAGGATAGAGATAGCACAAGCGCGTGAAAGCATCGTCCAACGAGGTCTGTATATCCGATATATCCGCAAACATCTGTTTCTCACGCTCGTTTGTTGCTTGAAAACCATAGGTTGTATCGGATAAGAACTGTGGCAATACCTCTTCCAAATAGGCTGTATCCGAGGTAGGAATACCCAATATATCCTCCACAAAAATAGGCATAAAATAGGGAAAGTCGGCATACAATCGACGTATATCTTGCTCAATATCAGCCGCTTGCACACTCAGCAAAGCACTATCGAAACGCAGTATCTCCACATGTTTCGGTGTCATTTCATGCTTGTTCGGAAAGTATTGCCGCCCTTTTTGGCACCCTGTCAGCCATAAGGTGAAACCAAATACCAAACTGAAAGCCAAACCTCGACAGATATAGTTGTTTCTCGTTCTCATATCGTATAGTTTTCTGAATCGCATATTAGTCAAAAATATATAGTCATAATCTCCTGCCCGCCTGATTAAATCAATCCGTCCTTCATCTCAATCACGCGGTCGGATATGCTTGCCAATTCCTTGTCGTGGGTTACAATCACTATCGTCTGCCCATACTGCTCACGCAAGTGCAAGAGCAACCCGTTCAGTTCGCGTTTGTTTGCCTCATCGAGACTGCCGGTCGGTTCGTCGGCAAGTATCACCGATGGCGACATCATCAGTGCTCTCGCTACTGCTACACGCTGTTTTTCGCCACCAGATAACTCATTGGGTTTGTGGGACATACGCTCCCCAAGCCCCAAATCACGCAGCAGTTTCTCCGCACGCGCTTTGGTCTCTTTCTGCCCTCTCTTGCCTATCAAAGCAGGCATCATCACGTTTTCGAGTGCCGTAAACTCGGGCAGCAACTGATGAAACTGGAAGATGAAACCGATATGGCGATTGCGAAACTCGGCTAACTCCCTCTCTTTGAGCGAGAAAACATCGATTCCGTCTATCAGTACTTTGCCGGATGTAGGCTTGTCTAATGTACCGATTATCTGCAATAGGGTGGTCTTGCCGGCACCGCTCTTGCCCACAATAGTTACAATCTCACCCTTTTGCACACTCAGATTTACCCCTTTTAGCACCTCAAGAGTATCGAATGACTTATGAATATCTTGTACTTCGATAATGTTATTTCCGTTCATAGGCTCTGTTGATTATATCTACTGCCAGTTCTATCAAATCATCTTTGTCCGAACTGCGCAGTGTTTCATATATACGGGGTTCTATTCCCTCCTCAATAGTCTGTTTATCAGCATCGTACATCTTTATGCTTGAGAAACGCACCATCCAACCATTGGGCAATTCGTAACTCATCGGCATACCTCCTCCGCCACCGCTCAAACCACCCAACAACAGAGCATTGTCAGCGTAGCGCATGGCGTTTACAAACGAATTTGCCGCCGAATAGGTATGCCTGTCTTGCAACACCACCACAGGACGCAACCATTTGTTGGGCATATCCGTTTGGCGTACATACACCGGTTCCATGGACGAATAATCATTGTGCCCTTTGCCCGACTTATGCTGCCAATAGCCCACCAAGGTATCTTTGTCCATAAAAGTGGAAGCCAACTTATAGGCGTTTGTCAGGTCTCCGCCGCCATTGTGCCGCACATCTAACACGATACCACGACAATCAGAGAACGATGAAAGCACATAGTACATATTCGCCACGCCAAAAGTGGACGAGAACGAACTATAGCGCAGGTAGCCGATACTATCGCCTGCTATCTTGGCATAGGTCAACCCACCTGCACGACGCGCATTTTGCAGATATACATCGTTGATTATCCGGCTATCATAAATAACAGGGTAGTCCTTGTACCATTCATCACTATTTGACACATCAAACGCCGTATAAAGGTTTACATGCCCATCGTGGAGATGGTTGAGCAGACGTGCCATCAGGTCAAAAAGCATAATATCCGCCTGCTTGTCGGTGGGGTCTATCTGCCTCGCACTATCTACATACGGTGTATGGATGGCATTCCAATCCACACCCTTATCTTCCACAAAGCAGTATTTCTCATCGATGATATGCCACAACGCCTCCATATTTCCTGCCGGTGTATTCTCGTATGGTTCCTCTCCCAATGTATGCGTACACCCACACAGCATGCACACTACACCGGCGAAAACAATGCCTTTGATTGATATCAAACTATATCGAAGCATATCTATACCTTATTTAGTGGATAATACGTTCATCTTACCTAAAAGCCGAATCGTTCATTCGGTTTCAGCCTATATTGGAAGCATGTTCCTACTATCACGCTGACCTGTTCGCGTCCGAACCACATATTATCCTGCCCATATTCCAGATACTCGTGCCGTATGCCCAAACGCCACGTTGAGTGCAAAAACTGCATATCGAAGGTGAGTTCGTGGTTCAAATACCTATGGTTCCACATTCCTGCGCAACGCACTATACCGGCAATTCCTTCGGTCAGTTCGTAATACGACTGCCAATAGTCGGGCATAAAGTCGATACCTATCAGGTTCGCCCGCACAAGGTATCGCAGACGGTAAGAAGTCTTATTGGCTGAGAATGAGTAACTTACACCCGCCATAACCTCTACTTGTGCTGCTGCGTCCATCGAATAGGGTTTGTTTACATTACTCAATATTGTACGAGGAGCAAAATCAAAATCGAGATAGGGACCGAGACAAATCTGTACGCCGGCTTTCTCAAAACGCCAGCGATAGTAGGCTCCCCAGCCGGTCTGTATTCCGAGTGAATAGATAGCATTGGTTTTAGGTTGATTGTATAACCAACTGAAACTCAGGTCTATACGACCCACATGTGCCCAGTTTTCCAATCGTCCTTTGCGCCCGAGACGGCTCTCTTGGCGGAATGGTTGCCACCACTCGTTACCTATTCCGACACGCATACCTGAATAGAGTAGGGGACTCAGATAGTGGTCTTGCTGCCACATACCACCATAGTTCACGTGCAGCACATTCTCATGTTCTACATTCTCAGCGTGCACACCAAAAGCGAAACACACCAACAACAATATGGCACAAAGTCCTCTTTTCACTCAATCGTCAGTCGCCTATCGCCATTTTCCAATACTTCGATATGTACACTCACAGTATCCTCCGGCAAAATCTGTGCTATCATCTCAGGCCACTCTATGAGACAATAGTTGCTGGAGTAAAGATATTCCTCCGCACCAAAATCCAATGCCTCACGAATATCTTTGAGTCGATAGCAGTCGAAATGATAAACCTCGCCCTTGTGCGGGCGTTCTACATCGTACACATTCACTATCGCAAACGTAGGACTATTCACCACATCATCGGTACCCATCTCTTCGCAGAGTTGTTTGATGAACGTGGTCTTGCCCGCACCCATCTTACCATAGAAAGCATAGACACGGTGTGGGTCGGTTTGTCGGAGTATGTCGAGCGCAGGAACCTGCTCATTGTTCTCATTGAGGAGAAAAACACCCCCCTCAGAATCTTGTTTTATCGTGTAAGTAGTCATAGTCGTTTCAAATATGCGATTCTCAGCGCGATATTTTGCTCTGAAAATACTCGTAAAGCACTGAACCTCTGTTAGTTCCGAGCAATTCTTGCCACTCGGCGAGCGAAGCCGAACCAGCACGTCGTACCGACCCGAAATGTTTCAGTATTTTTTGCTTTGTAACTGGTCCAACTCCCTGAATATCATCCAGTTGACTTGCTATCTGGTGCTTGCTTCTTTTCTGTTTATGGTACGAAATGGCAAATCGATGCACTTCGTCCTGTATCTGCGTCATCAGTCGGAACACTTCGCTTGTAACCGGCATACCTATCTCCATAGGTGGGAAGCCGTAGAGTAGGGTCTGTGTGCGGTGCTTGTCGTTCTTCTTCAGTCCGGCAATAGGAATAGATAGTCTCAACTGGTTCTCAATCACTTCTCGTATGGCGTTCATCTGTCCGATACCTCCATCGGCAATAATCAAATCGGGCAATGCACTTCCCTCTTCTTTCAGATGTTGGTAGCGTCTGCGCACCACTTCGCGCATACTGGCATAGTCGTCTGCGCCCACCACCGTTTTTATCTCAAACCGCTTATAATCTTTTTTACTGGGCTTAGCCATCTTATAGACCACGCACCCCGCCACAGCGTCGGTACCCATAATGTTTGAGTTGTCGAAACTATCAATCCAAACGGGTAGGGTAGGCAGGTTCAGTATTTTCTGCAATTCGCTCAGTATGCGTGTAGCACGCTGCTCGGGATTGAGTTTGTCGGACTGCTTGAGACGGTCTTGCTTATACTGTCGTACATTCTGCATCGCCAAGTCGAGTAGTTTTTTCCGGTCGCCGCCTGTAGCGATATAGATATGCAGTGTTTCATCGAATCCGTCGGGTATGAAAGGTACTATTACCTCGCGGGTGTTGCTACCTAATTGCGCACGCAACTCCATCATACCCAATGCCAATATCTCCTCGCGTGCTTCGTCTAACCGTTTCTTATACTCGATAGTCTGCCCCTGTACAATACTACCACTATGCACATGCAACATGGATATATATACATTGTCGTCCTGCTCATCGTAGCCAAATACATCTACATCACCCGCTGTGGTGTTGGTGATGATAGTCTTGCTACAGAACTGTTGCAGAAGGTCAAGTTTGCGCTTGGTATCTGCTGCTGCCTCGTACTTCATCTCAGCCGACAAGCGATACATTTCGGCTTCGAGTTGCTTGGTTATCTCATGGGCATCACCTCGTATAATTTGCCTTGCCTGACGCACCCACTCGGCATACTGACCGCTTTCAGGTTTGTATTCACATATACCGCAACAAGTATGCAAATGATATTTCAGGCAAACCTTGAACTTTCCTTGTCTGATACTATCGTCAAGCATAGGTTGGTTGCAAGTACGGATAGGAAACAGGCGATGAATCAGTTCGATCACCAAATCCACCGTATTGCCGAAACTATATGGTCCGTAGTATTCTCCTGCACGCTTGTTGATGGTACGCGTCTTAAAGATACGCGGATAGGGTTCACGGGTGATACATATACTCGGATAGGACTTACCGTCTTTGAGCAATATATTATAGTGGGGTTGATATTTCTTGATGAGATTGTTTTCCAGCAAGAAGGCGTCCTGCTCCGAATCTACCACTACATATCGTATGTCGGCTATATGCGCAACGAGTTGGCGCGTCTTCGAGCCGACATGTTCTTTTTGGAAATAACTATTCACGCGCCTATGCAGGTCTTTTGCTTTTCCCACATAGATTATCTCTCCATCGTTATTGAAATATTGATACACACCCGGGCTATGCGGAATGCGTTGAAGGAGGGTAGTGATATATTCCGACTGCGTAGCCAATCCTACTAAAATATGTATTTTCCACTTATGATATACTTTACATATGTATGAGCGAATCCACTTCAGTAGCATTGCTCAGTACTTTTCGCCCTTCCAACACATCGAGTTCAATGATGAAATTGACATACACTTTCTTGACACCAAATTTCTTCACCAGTTCAACGGCTGCCGCCATTGTACCACCAGTAGCCAAAAGGTCGTCATGGATAAGCACCACATCATTTTCAGAGATAGCGTCTTTATGAATCTGAATAGTATCTATTCCGTACTCTTTTTGGTAACTCATTTCTACTGTTTCGGCAGGTAATTTACCGGGTTTACGAATAGGCACAAAGCCTACACCCAACTCCATAGCCACTGCCGGAGCCACAATAAAACCCCTTGATTCGATGCCCACCACTTTGGTAACACCCTTGTCTTTATAGAGGTTTACCATTTCATCTTTCATCCAGCGCAAGCACTCCGGCTGACGCAATGCAGTGGTAATATCCTTAAATTGGATACCCTTGACAGGAAAATCAGGAATGTTACGAATCTGCTTTTTTACTTCTTCTGCTGTCATATTATTTTAGTATTTTGTTTCACGTGGAACAATTAAGTTTGTTTACTATGTAAACAAAAATTCGTTCATCTACCCATAAAGACGAGTAATACGCTTATGTCGTTTGGGCTTACACCCGGTATTCGACTTGCCTCACCTATGGTCGCGGGTTGTATTTTAGTAAGTTTCTGCCGTGCTTCGGTAGAGAGCGATTGTAGGTTCTCGTAGTCGAAGCGGGCAGGTATATTTATCTGGTCTAACCGTTGTAGCTTGTCGGCTGCTAATTTCTCACGATGGATATAGCCTGCATACTTTAGGTTGATTTCTACGCTTTCTGTTACCTCGTTGCGTTTGTCGGGCTGCTTAACTATGGCAGTTACTTGTTCTGCCAAGCATGGTATAATATCGATTAAAGCGGCGATACTTACCTGTGGGCGAAGAATTAAGTCGCTCAATTTGCATGCCTGCGAGAGCGAACCTGCGCCTATTTGCTCCAAGTAGGCATTTACTTCTGATGGCTTTACGCTTGTAGTTTGCAAATAGTCGGTTAATGCGGAAATATGTTGTTGTTTTTCCTTATAGGTTTGATAGCGCAAACTATCTGCCAAGCCTAATTGGTAACTCCGTTCAGTAAGGCGTGCATCGGCATTATCCTGACGCAATAGGATACGGTGTTCGGCGCGCGATGTGAACATACGGTATGGTTCATCGACACCTTTATTAACAAGGTCATCTATCAGTACACCAATATAACTCTCGTCTCGGTGCATAGTGAATGGTTCGCCCCCTATAATGTTTTGGTGTGCATTGATACCTGCCACCAATCCTTGTCCGGCTGCCTCTTCGTATCCGGTAGTGCCGTTGATTTGTCCGGCAAAGAAGAGATTGGTAATTATCTTCGTTTCCAACGTATGTTTGAGTTGTGTAGGGTCGAAGAAATCGTACTCAATAGCATAGCCGGGTCGGTACATTACGACGTTCTCCAAACCTTTGATAGTTCTGAGTCCTGCTAACTGCACCTGCCAGGGCAGGCTTGAGGAAAAACCGTTCACATAGTATTCGTTGCTATCAACACCTTCAGGTTCGAGGAATATCTGGTGTGCGTTTTTGTCGGCAAAGGTAACAATTTTAGTTTCTATGCTCGGACAGTAGCGTGGTCCTATACTCTGTATTTGTCCGTTGAAAAGGGGCGAATCGGGCAATCCTTTACGCAATTCTTCGTGCGTCTGCGGGTTGGTATATGTAATCCAACAACTCATTTGTTTGAGTTGACGTTGGATAGTATTGAGATAGGAGAAATGGTGCCAATCGTTGTCGCCTTTTTGCTCCACCAATTCATCGAAGCGTATGCTGCGTTTATCGATACGCGCAGGTGTACCTGTTTTCATTCTATCGGCGTTGAAACCGAGGGAAATGAGTTGTTCGGTTAGTCCATAAGATGCAGGTTCGGAGGTACGTCCTCCCTGTATCTGTGCTTTGCCAAAATGGAGCAATCCGTTGAGAAAAGTGCCATTGGTAAGTATTACTGCTTGCGCTTTGATGGTAATACCGAGTATGGTTTTTACGCCTATGACGGTTTGATTATGCAGAATAAGTTCGGAGACGACATCTTGCCATATATATAGATTTTCTGTCGTTGAAAGCGTGCGAACCCACTCTTCGATAAATTGTTTGCGGTCGCTTTGGCTTCTTGGGCTCCACATAGCGGGTCCTTTGCTTCGATTGAGCATACGGAATTGTATAGCACTTCTGTCGGTGATTTGTCCCATCTGTCCGCCCAAAGCATCTATCTCGCGTACAATCTGCCCTTTGGCTATGCCTCCCACAGCGGGGTTGCAACTCATCTGCCCAATCTTATTCATATCCATAGTGATAAGGAGTGTCTTGCTCCCCATTCGAGCAGCAGCACTTGCTGCCTCGCACCCTGCGTGTCCGGCACCTACCACTATCACATCATATTCAAAATCCATCGATTTCAACGCTATTTTATATCAAAATATTTTTTATATTCAGCAATAAGTATTAGGTTGTTGTTTTCTATAATGACATAGTGCACAGCGAAAAATCGCTTATTTGCTACGCATTCAACGGATAATTTTGTTTCGGTGTAGCCATCGCCAAAGTCCACTAAATGCACCAGTACTTATCGTTTTGCAACGAGGTGAGAATGCATTTGTAAGATAAGTTTGCTCTTTGACCTCGCGGGTATTACGATCGAGCAAAATACCAACAATATCAAAACGAGGCAATTTGTCTATCTCGTGGTAACGAATATATGCGTTGGCTGCGGCAATAATTCGGCGTTGCTTTTGCCGATCAACATACTGTTCGGGGCGTTTTTCGGCAAAGGTAGAAGTACGTGTTTTGACCTCAATAAAAACAATCTCTTTACGATTCTCGGCGATAATATCCACTTCGAGGTGTCCCATTTTCCAATTGCGCTCGCGAATACGCAATCCTTGCTTGCGTACTAAACGAGCGGCAATATCTTCGCCTATAGTTCCTATAAGGTTATGTTCTGCCATAGTGCAATACACACAATACACCAAAATTACCGCAAAGGTACAACAAAAGTATGAAATCTGCAAATAGGAACTAAAAATTGTATTTCTATTTGGACTCTAACCATACATACTATTTGGACTCACACTTATATTGGTTATAGAAAAAGACTTGAAGCATTTATACAGTAATGTTTCAAGTCTATTATTTACTTGGCAACCGACTTTATCGGCACGAATAATCCAACAATATTTCGCTTAGCAAATGGGTCTATCGTTTTTCAATCGGGGCAATAAGGGAGAATATAGTAGGGTCGGCGACACTGACGGCGATGGGCTTTTTGGTGCGGCGATAGATCAGAACTATGTCTTGCTCATTGGTTACCAACGAATAGTAACGACCACAGACATCACTATGAAACAACCCTACATTACCAAAGAAATGTCCCATACCAACGATACGCATACTTGCCATACCGGATGGATAATGTTCTATCTTAGTAATCTCATCACGACGAATACAAACAGAAGGAAGCAGCAACTTGATACGCACTTGCTCTGCACTCACCTCCACGGAACGCGGTGTTTGCAGGACTGCAAGCAAGAACAGAACACTCAAAATAATAATGGCGGTGATAATCACCCAACGAATGGTTTCTTCATTTTGAAACAAAGAGTAAACACTATACGCTATAGTCGCCAAGATTATTAGCGAGGCTAAGACTGTACTGCTTAACATACGACGGCTCCAAAGACAAGAGGATGATTGCTGTTTCATGGGGATTATTTTTTGCAAAGGTAGTACAATTACAGCAAATTAGCAAATTGAAACAGAAAATTTGGAGATAGGGAGGGGATTTGCTTGTAAGATTGAATCAAAAGATGTAACTTTGCGGGGAAAAAAGGTGAACAAACAACGAAAAATAGAGATAAGAACTATCGGTAGGCGATTTATAAACCACTAAAATATACGATTTATGGAAACAGGACTAAAACACACAAGTACTCTTGTGGTAGATGAAGCCCACAGTGCTAAAGCAATGGGTTCAGGCGATATGCCAGTATTGGCTACACCGGCTATGTTAGCACTGATGGAAAACGCAGCCATGTTGGCTGTAAAAGACGAGTTAGAGGAAGGTAACACCACCGTAGGCGGGCATATAGAAAGCAGTCATCTGCACCCGACCAAGATAGGCGAAACAGTGAGTGCGACTGCTGAACTGACCCGTATAGATGGTCGCAAACTATACTTTCATGTATCTGCCTATCAGGGCGATACTCTGCTTGGTGAGGGCGAACATCTCCGATTTATTGTGGATAGGGAGAAGTTCCTTCAGAAGATATAAAGATAATTATGAATAATGAATGATAACCTCCTGACATCCACCTGACATCCACCTGACTTTTTAATTACGAATTGTTTCTAATTAATTAACGTGAGTTCACTATAAGTACCTTATATCGAACTCACGTTATATTATGATATTATTTGCTCATATCCAGCATTTTGCGGATAGGGCGTACGGCGCGTTCTGCGATGTCGGCAGGTACTTTTACTTCCGGTTTCTCGTCGCGGAGACAGGTATAGAGTTTCTCCAACGTATTCAAGCGCATATATTCGCACTCGTTACATTGGCAGCCCACTCCCTCTGATATCTCCGGCGGAACGGTAATAAACTCCTTATTCGGACATGCTTTCTGCATCTCGTGTAGAATTCCGCTTTCTGTAACGACGATAAAGCGTTCTGCGGGGCTTTGTTTGGCATAGTCGAGCAAAGCCTTAGTGGACCCGACAACGTCCGCCTGCGACAAGATAAGTGCCTTACACTCGGGGTGTGCAAGCACGGGGGCATCGGGATATTGTTGCTTGAGCGCAAGCAATGCTTCGAGGGAGAAGCGTGAATGCACATGGCATGCACCGTCCCAAAGCAGCATATCGCGACCGGTTACGCTATTAATATAATGTCCTAAGTTCTTGTCGGGACCAAAAATAATTTTGGCGTCGGCAGGCAGTTGGTCTATGATTTTTCGCGCATTAGACGATGTTACAACCACATCGGTCAATGCTTTTACATCCGCACTTGTGTTCACATAACTCACCACCATATAGCCCGGATGTTCCGCCTTAAACTTAGCCAAGTCGGTTGCCTTGCAACTATCTGCCAAACTACAGCCGGCTGCCATATCGGGTATAAGCACTTTCTTGTCGGGACAGAGAATCTTGACGGTTTCGCCCATGAAATGTACGCCACACATCACGATGATGTCTGCTTGCACTTGTGTTGCTTTCTGCGCCAACGCAAGCGAATCTCCGATGAAATCTGCCACCTCTTGAATCTCTGGCCGCGTATAATAGTGCGCCATGATGATAGCATTTTTCTCTTTACACAATCGGCGTATTGCCTGCGACAACTCGTCGCTCTCGTTCTTACTCATAAATATATATATTATATTTTTATTTTAATTCCTTGATAATAATAGTGTGTTCAAAGTGTAGAAAACCTGTGTATTTATATCTTTTTCAGCGCATTACCGCATCGTGGCAATGTAAATGAAACGTTGAAGTTTTTGATAAGTGCAATGTTGTCAAGTGTTTCTACATGGTATCAACACCTATTGTTGAAAAGTTGTCGAAAACCCGTCAAAGCCACTTTTTTAGTTTGAAAATCAGCAAGATAAGCAATGTGGACACAATCATCAACGCGATAGCGAAGAGATAGCCCAATCGCCAATGGAGTTCGGGCATAATATCGAAGTTCATACCATACATACTTGCGATGAGGGTAGGGGGAAGGAAGATGACGTTGACCACCGTGAAAATTTTGATAATTTTATTCTGTTCGATATTTACCAAACCGAGAAAGGTATCTTGGAGGTAGTCGAGACGGTCGAAACCGAAACGTGTATATTCGAACAGAGAATTGATATCTTTGATAATCATGGTTAGTCGTGGTCGGAGGTCTTCGGGGAAGAAATCGCACTTGAGGAAGTTGCTAATCACACGCTGTTTATCCATGATATTCTGTCGAATGATAGTTACCTTCTCCTGTAAGTTTTTGATTTGGATAAGTATATTCTCGTCCACTTTGCCGTTGGTATCGGTTATTTCCTGCGAAAGTTCGGTAATCAGGTCGGTGGTGTCCTCAATCAAGTCGGCGTCTTTTTCTACACGCGTCTCCATAAGTGCGACCAAGACATGGTAACCGGTGGGAAAATTACGTGTATTGACAAACATCTTCTTTACCGTTTCGTTGAAACTCTCTAAATCCACATTGCGTGTGGTAACGAGAATACTATTTTTGAGGACGAAGTTGACAGGTTCCAACTCAAAATTGTTGGTTAGGAAGTTGCTGTTGGCAATGATAGAGTCGTCGGTCTGGATATATCGGCTCGACATCTCAATCTCTTCCATCTCTTCGTCTTCCTGTATATCAATCTTCAGGAAACCCTCTAAGGTATCCTCTGTTTTATCACTTACGTCGAGAAGGTCTATCCAAATAATGTCTTTCTTATCGAGTTCGCGCAGTGTAGCGATGTTCTTCGTTATTTTGATTTTCTCACTTTCCTTATAGAATATCCTTAGTTCTGACATAGTAGTAATGTTTTTTTGGTGATTAGAGTTGATGAGCCTCAATCATTCGGGTTAGTTCCACAAATTCTTCTACACTCAACTGCTCCGGTCGTTTTGTAAATATATTCTCTTCTAAAATAGGATTTCCTTTTCCCACTAACTGTTGCAGAGAATTTCGCATTTGTTTTCGGCGTTGGTTGAAACTTGTTTTCACGACTTGTTTGAACAGTGCTTCGTTGCAGTCGAGGTGTTGTCTTTGGTTGCGTGTAAGTTTCACCACCGCCGATTTGACCTTAGGCGGAGGGTTGAAGACGTTTTCGTTGACAGTGAAGAGATACTCTATGTCGTAGTATGCTTGTAGCAGCACACTCAATATACCATACGCTTTCTTTCCGGGTTTGGAGGCAATGCGCTCTGCCACCTCCTTTTGTATCATACCTGAGCAGACCGGAATACGGTCTTTGTACTCAAGCACCTTGAAGAAAATCTGGCTGGATATATTATACGGATAGTTTCCGATGACAGAAAAAGTGCCATCGGGGTACAACTCATCGAGGTTTAATTTCAGAAAATCTCCTTCTATCAGTCTTAGTTCGGGGTACCATTCTTTGAGGTACGCCACACTCTCCCGGTCGAGTTCTATCGCCGTGAGTTCGATATTATTATTTTTGAGGAGATATTGGGTAAGAACACCCATACCGGGACCGATTTCCAATACTCGACCCGTTTCAACAGTTTCAGCAATTCTTTGGGCGACGCTTAAATCCGTCAAGAAATGCTGTCCCAAAAATTTCTTGGCACGTACTTGTTGCATTCGCTTGGTGATAATCGTCCATATTATAGTTGTTTAGTTCTTTTCAGCGATGTCCGTACTTTTTTGCCACTTTGATTTGCAAATATGCAAATTAATCAGTACCTTTGCACACTGAATTTCGGCTGCAAAGGTACTACAATTATTTGAAAAATGCAAACACCGGCACAATTTATAACTAAAATCATCGATTTTTTCTATCGCCCTTTCCGTAGCATTGTGCCTCAACAGATATTTCGTTATGCTATGTGCGGAGGCGGAAATATGGTGCTGGACTGGGTGCTGTATTTTTTGATTTATAATTTCTGCATAGGGCATGAACTGATATATATATCGATTCCGTTTGCCTCATCGGGGCAGTTGTGTCTCACGCCGCATATCGCCACGCTGTGTATCACGTTTCCGGTAACGCTGCTGACCGGTTTTTGGCTGAATAAGTACGTTACTTTCTCGCAATCGTCTCTGTGCGGGTGGAAACAGTTGAGCAGATACATACTCATCGTGTTGCTCAATCTGGGTATCAACTATGTGGGATTGAAAGTGTGTGTGGAGATGTGGGGTTGGTATCCGACGCCGAGCAAGATGTTTATTACGTGTATCACGGTGGTGGTAAGTTATATAGGGCAGAAGTATTTTTCGTTCCGCAAGTAGTAACCTCTTAAATATCATACGATTATGAACAAGAGTCTTTTAAGTTCGTGGGCTGTTATTCTCCTTGTGGGGGCGGCTTTTTGCATCAGCGGCGTGGTACGCGGTTTGGATACTTCGTTTGTCGAGACCAAGACATATATGCTTCAAAAGACGGTCTATCTCACGCCGGAAAAGCAAGACAGTCTGATGTTGGATTTGCGCTATGCTTATCCTATTTCTATGCCCGCACATGATTCGGTGTTGCATGCGATACAGAATCAGATTCTCACCGAACTGTTTGGCGAGGCATTCACCGATATGCAACCGGATAACGCGTTGGCTGCCTATGCTGCACTCAATCATACACAATATGTGCAGAACAACCTGCCGCTCGTAGATGGTTTTAGCAGGAGACGCGGTTCGGCGTTGTGCGAGGAACTGATGTTGGACGCTGCGCCTGCGGGGCTTTCGCACGGTATATTCAGTTACGGCGCAGACATCTACACCTACACAGGTGGTGCGCATGGTATGGGGTTCTATTTGGTGAAAAACTACTCGCTTGAAACCGGTAAGCCAATACATGAGGAAGATTTTATGATAGACGACTACTTCAAGCCGCTTTGCAAGATGTTGTTGGAGGCAATGATACACCAAACGGAGAACGCCGACACCGAGCGCGAACTGCGAAAACTCGGATATAGCATTGAGGATATTGTGCCAAAT
This sequence comes from Bacteroidales bacterium, assembly GCA_050872525.1. Taxonomy (GTDB): domain Bacteria; phylum Bacteroidota; class Bacteroidia; order Bacteroidales; family Paludibacteraceae; genus Colicola. The sequence goes on from JBNMHB010000022.1 coordinate 19,097, forward strand.
GACAATTTCTTTGTTTCCGAAGAGGGTATCACCTATGTATATATGCCCTATGAAATAGCCCCTTATGCCCTCGGAAGAACCGACATCTTCCTACCTTGGTCGGTATTGGATTCGTTGTTGAAATAAAAAAATCTACATTATGGATACACAACATAAAACAGCCATCATTGCCGGTGCCGGACCGGCAGGATTAACAGCCGCTTATGAACTATTGAAATCAACGGATATTCATCCGATTGTCCTTGAATCAACAGATGCCATTGGAGGTATTTCGCAGACGGTGCAATATAAAGGCAATCGTATGGATATTGGCGGACACCGTTTCTTCTCCAAAAGCGAAGAGGTAATGAATTGGTGGAAAAATATAATGCCACTCCAAACTGCTCCTTCAAAAGACTCTATCTTATTGAATATCAATGGTTTAGTTACCCCCCCCATACAGAAAATTCTGCTGCGAATAGTAGTGCCAATCCAGAGAAGAACGACCGTGTGATGCTGATTCGCAATCGCGTCAGTCGTATATTTTTCCTTCGTAAATTTTTTGATTATCCCATATCGATGAAGAAAGAGACTTTCTTCAATATGGGCTTTGCCAACACAATGCGTGCCGGCTTTGGTTATTTATGGTCGTGTGTGCATAAATTACCGGAAACTTCATTAGAAAATTTCTATATCAATCGTTTTGGTCGTCCACTCTATGAGATGTTTTTTGAGGATTACACCGAGAAAGTATGGGGTGTACATCCTTCAAAATTGGGTGCAGATTGGGGTAGCCAGCGTGTAAAGGGATTGAGTGTTTTATCCGTGCTAAAGGATATGTTTCAACGTGCTCTCGGACTAAAGAGTAAGCATGTGGAAACTTCACTTATTGAGCAGTTTATCTATCCTAAATATGGTCCCGGACAACTATGGGAAACTGTTGCTTCAGACATTCGTCAAATGGGAGGTAAAATCCGAATGCAACATGAAGTTGTAGGTATCAATATAGAGAATAATAGGGTAGTATCCGTTATGGCTCGTACGTCAGATGGTGAAACGCTCACTTTCTCTTGCGATTATTTTCTTTCGACGATGCCTATCAAGGATCTTATACCTGCCATCCATGGTATTAAGGTGCCTGAAGAAGTATCTGATATTGCATACAATTTGCCTTATCGTGATTTTATAACTGTAGGATTGTGTGTTAAGCAAATGCGTATTAAGAATCAGACACATATTCCTACTTTTGACCATCGCGTACCCGATACATGGATATACATCCAAGAACGCGATGTACATATCGGGCGTTTGCAAGTATTCAACAATTGGTCGCCATATCTTGTTAATGACTATGAACACACGATGTGGATAGGTTTGGAGTATTTCTGTAGTGAAGGGGATGAATTTTGGAATATGCCCAAAGCCGATTTTATCCAAATGGCTATTGATGAATTAGTAAAAATAGACATTATCAATCGTGAGGATGTACTTGACGCTTGTCATGTACGCATCAAAAAAGCATATCCTGCTTATCATGGTTCTTATTATCAGTTGGATACGGTAAAGAATTTTCTTGACACTATTCCTAATTTATATTGTCTTGGTCGTAATGGACAGCACCGATATAATAATATGGACCACTCTATGATGACCGCTATCGAATGTGTGCGGAATATCCGCAATGGCGTAGAAGACAAAGACAATATCTGGAATGTAAATACCGAAAAAGAATATCATGAGTCGAAATAATATCTTTCGTTATATTGCTTTTCCTGCTGTTATTGTGGTGGCATGGTTGGCATTGGTACTATATACCTTTAATAGTAAGCCGGACCTAAATGGTGATAATTTTAATTACTACATTTACGCTACTTCATTGGCAGAAGGAAATGGCTATTGTGACCTTTCTTCACCTGGTAGTCCTGCTACTTCTAATTTTCCGCCGGGGTATCCTGTTCTAATGACCCCTATGAGGGTTATTACCGATAGCATTGTTGCCCAAAAATGGCTTAACGAAGTTTTTGTATTAGCAAGTATCCTATTGCTTTATTTTGCTTTGTTGGCACTTTCATTTCCAATGGATATTAGTTTTGTGGCATCTGTTGCAGGGTTATTTTGCCCGCGTCTTCTCCATTTTTCTACTATGATGATGTCGGAATCAAGTTTTCTCTTTATGAGTATGCTTGTATTCTTTTCACTTGTAATGATGAGTTTTCATGAGGAAAAATGGTGGAGTGAATTGCGCTCTCCATGGTTCTATGTGATGTTGTTGTCATTGATTTTTACCTATCATATTCGTACACAGGGTGTAGCCCTTGTAGGCGCGGTCGTATTATTATTTTTGGTACGTCGTCGTTGGGCGGCTCTGCCTGCTACTATCGTTGGTTTTATGCTCGGTTGTTTGCCGTGGATGCTCCGCAATCGTGCACTCGGACTTAATGGTAATCGTTATCTTGATTCGATTATGTTGGCTAATCCTTGGCGACCGGAAATGGGTTCGTTGGGCTTTGGTGAAGTGGTATCACGTTTTTTTGATACACTTCGTATGCTTATATTTAATGCTTTCCCGAGTACCATTCTTCCTTTTGCTAAACTGAATTGTGATGAACCCACCTATACTTGGTATATTTATCTTTTGGGTACTATTATGCTGATTATTATGCTATTCGGTGCTTGGCAATTTGGTAAACAGCGTTGGTTTTCAATTGGTTATATTGCTGCCACACTATGCGTTATCTCCATATTCAGTACACCGAGCGGGAATAGGTATATTACTTCTGTTTTGCCTTTCCTAACGGCTTTTTTGTTGATAGGTATATGGTGGCTTTTGACATGGCTTTTACAACGTAAATGGAAAAAGATGCGTTTCCCGGCATATATTTTATTGTTGTTGCTTTTATTTTCTAAATCAGGATTGCAAGAAGAACATAAAATGGCGCAACAAAAGTTGCCAATCAACTATCAACAATTCTTCAATATAGGAAAATCACTTAAAAAAAGTGTTCCGGAAAACACGATTATTTGTTCTCGTAAGCCTCAAATGTTGTATATGTATAGTCAGCGGGCAGGAGTGAATTATCTTTATACGAAAGATGCACAGGCACTTATCGCTGATTTGGTTAAAAAGAATGTAGATTTGGTTGTAGTGGATGCTCTTGGATATAGTTCCACTTACCATTATCTTATTCCTGCTATTCAACAATATCCTCAGTTTTTCCCGCGTGCTTTGGCATATTATGAAAATACGGGTACTTATCTTTTCGTTTTTGACCGACAACGTGCTATAATGGACTTGCAACTATCTGAATGATAGTTTCACAAGGTATCATTATTTTCTTGAAAAGTAAAGTTTTTAATTACTATATATCATGGACTTACACAAACTCATTGATATTCTTTTTCGTCAGGAAACCAATAATATATGGCTCCAACTTTTTCGCTATTGTTTTGTGGCAGTAGGGGCATTCTTGGTGGATTATGGTACGTATTTCCTTACTTCTTATGTAATAGGTATTCCTTATCTTATTGCGGCTTTATTAGGTTTTATTACAGGAACACTGACCAATTATGCTATTGCAAAGTTTCTCGTTTTTCGTGGTGAACCTAAGTCGCGTGCGGGTGAGATAGCGGGTGTGTTTATCATAGGGGGTATTGGATTGATATTCTTGGAGTTAGGTATATGGTTTTTTACTGAAAAAGTAGGTGTCCACTACCTAATCTCCAAACTGATTATGACAGTTATTTGTTTTGCTTGGAATTTCTTTGCCCGCAAATTTTTTATGTATTCCAAGCATTTCAACATACTTAAAGAAAAATAATCCCTTTTGCTTACAAAGTGCGATGTCTATCATCAAATCTAATTATGAATTATGAATGATATCCACCTGATATCCACTTGATATCCACCTGACTTTTTAATGATGAACTATATGGACTACTACTGATGCGGTAATTTTACATTCGTGGTTAGAATAAACGTAACGGAGATTTCTGATGACCGATAGATAAACTTACCGTGAAAAAATCATACCCTATAGGACAATAATTTCCCTCCGTATGCACTGCGAATCTTGCGCAATGCGCTTTCGCGTATCTGACGGACACGCTCTCGGCTGAGTCCCATATCCTCGGCTATCTGGTCTATACTCTCTTCTTCGCCTCCTATACCGAAACTGCGGCGTAGCACTATAGCATCGCGCGGGTCAAGACCTTTAAGGACATCGTTGATGGCACTAATCATCGATTCGTCTATCAGTTTCGAGTCGGTGGGAGCGGTTTCGCTGGTCAGCATACTGCCTATCGTGTCGTTGGATTGGTCGCCGAGGGGGGTATCCATCGATATGGCACCCGGCGTATTGCTGCGCAGGTTGTGTACATCTTCCACGTTCATATCTAACATCTCTGCCAACTCCTCATCGCTGGGTAACGTATTGTGTATCATCTGATAATGAACGATAGCGCGCTTTAGTTGGCGTGTCTTGGTTACCACATTTTGCGGCAGACGTATTGTGCGTGCCTCACGTGTCAAAGTGTCAGTTATCTCACGACGGATATGATGGCAGGCGTAAGAGATAAATTTCACGCCCACCGTCGGGTCAAATTGTTCCGCTGCGGCTATCAATCCCATCTCGGCAGCCACAATCAGATCCTCGAGTTCCACTCCTTGGTTCTGATAGAGTTTGGCGATAGTGATAGCCAGGCGCATATTATGCTCCACCAATGCGTTGCGTGCTTGCAGGTCGCCGTTGCGGCTACGCGTAGCCAGTTCCACTTCCTCATCTATATCCAGCACATCATACTTCTTGTTGCAAATCTCGCTCAAGTGTTTCTGTATAGAGCGTGTCTCACGTGGGGTAATGGTCGTTGTCGTTGTAGAAGTTACGTTTGTTTTCATACTTTAGGTTTGTGTTTTTTCGTTCTTTTTTGTATCTCAATTAGCCTGAATTGGTTTCTTCCGTTTTTTGAAGCCGTCTTATCAAGGCTTCATACATCATATATTCATTCCACAAAAATTATGCCGTTATATTGCTTTTTGTTCTTTTCATAGTGTATTTGTGAAAATCAAAAATACAAAGAAGAGCAATTCACTCCCCCCAAAAGTGGCGTTTAATTACGCCCTCCCAAGATGATTAAAAAACGCTAAAAAGACGGCAACGAGACGGCAACGAGACGGAGACGAGAGCCGTGCAAATAAGGTTGTGCTTTGTCCGTTTTCGGGTTGACTCGTTTCCGTGTTTATTTTGTTAAAATACGCATAAGGAAGACATCCCTCCCAATTCATCATTATCACCACGCAATGGTGGTGGCAAGGGGGTAGTGGTCGGAATGATTGACGTGTTGTACCTCGCTGCAGATGGGGTGAAGAGAGCGTGAACAGAGGGTATAGTCGATACGGACACCGATGTGGCGATAAACATAGGTGAAACCAAAATCGCCCCAGTTGGTACTCAAGAAACAATCGCGCATAGTCCCTCGTATCTTCAGATAGGTGTACGACAAAGGAATATCATTAAAGTCGCCCACAACGATGACCGGATAGGGCGAGTCGTCTATTTCGCGCCGAATACACCGCGCCTGCTCGTGTCGTGCCTTGCTTGCCGTTTCCCACTTATTGCCCAAGCGTTGTGCCGTCTCTTTGAGGGCATCGTTATGGTCCTTGCTTCCGGCAAAATCATTCTTTTCAAAGCGGTTCGACTCTAAATGGTTAGTGATAAGTCGCAGAGTATCAGTGCCTGCCACTATATCACAACGGCTGGATATATTCGCACGAGAGGGATAGCGGATAGTCTGTTTATTGATAAGCGGATACTTGGAAAACACCACATTGCCAAACTGACGACGGCTGTTGTAAACCGAGAAATCAATATAAGAATAGGGATATTTCTCACGCATAACACCTTTTAGTTCGCCGAGCGTAAGGTATTGATTATCTTTGTACACCTCCACTTCCTGCAGGCAGATGACATCGGCATCTTGGCGCAAAAGATACTGAATGACACGGTTTTGCGGTGCCTTGCGAAACCAACCCATACGGTGTGTGTTGTAGGTCAGTATGCTCAGGTGGTGCTGATAATCGCTTGCCTTACCCCTCGACCCGTGAGACACAACAGGCAGCAAAAGCAGTACTATGCAGACTGTCAGCACACATAGCAACCACCATTTCCATTTTTTGCGTGTTTTCTTCATTATTTCTTAGGCTCCAACAAGATAAGAGGAATAATCATCTCTTCGATGGATATGCCCCCGTGTTGAAACGTGTTGCGATAGTGTTGTGCATAGTAATTAAAGTTGTTCGGATAGCCGAAGAAGTCGTTACCCGTACAGAACATATAACTGGTACTCACATTTGGGCAGGGTAGTCCGACGCGCTTGGGTTGATTGATGACAAAGACATTTTTGCTGTTGCAGTTCAATGCCTTGCCCACC
>JBNMHB010000023.1:0-24829 GCA_050872525.1 Bacteroidales bacterium
GATGAGAATAGTACCGCATCGCAGACCTATGTCTCTATCCCTGTCAATGCAGCAATTGCAATAAACGAACTCAAAGTCATACCCGCTATGCAGGCGTTCCAGGTAAAGGCAACCGCCGAGGGCGCAACGCTTACGTTAGACTACGACCGGCTGGTGCGCACCAAACAAGTGGGCAATTCTCCTATGCGCGCACCCAAACACAATGCGCAAACACTCGGTAACGGTATCAACGAGCGTCTCCGTATATCTGTCATAGGAAAACGGTACTCCGATTATCTGTACCTGTTGAGCCACGAAGAGGCAACCGAAGGATTCGACAATGGTTGGGATGGCGAGAAAATCTATTCCGACAACCTTAATGTGCCGGTTATCTATGTGGAGAACGCGGCAGGTGATTGGCAGATATCCACCCAACCGGTATTGGCAGGAACACAATTCGGATTCTATAGAGGAGAAGATGATGTCTATACTATACGTTTCGACTATGTGGGAGACGAGACCCTCTATTTCTATGATGCAGTAGCCGATACCTACACAGAGGTCAAAACAGGCAATACGTATTCGTTCATCAGTACCACCGACAACCTTGAGCGGAGATTCGCACTGACCAACTTCAACCCCTATGTCAAACCGACACCTACCGACATAGATAATACGGATGCCCATTCTGCTCGTATGATACGCAAGTTCGTGCTTAACGACCATGTATATATCCTTATAGATGGTGTGCTGTATGATGTGGTCGGAAAAATGGTTCGTTAAACAAAGAATACACAGAACAATGAAACAAACCAAATATATCACGATGACTCTTTTGTTCATAGGGAGTCTCACTGTGCAGGCAATCGACTTTCCATAATATCGACCTGTTCCAATAGATGTCAATACGATGTATCAGATGTATGTCTCATCAATGGACAGGGCATCTGCTTCCAACAAATCGGATGTCTTTGGAGAGACTTTCGAGTCTCCGTTCTATATGCGAACCGTAGAGTTGCCGTCTTGTTTTGGAGGTACCCCGTTGCTCAATGAAGATGGAACGGCGGCAGAAATAATTGCCACTATCCATGGACCGCGTCGGGTGCGTCAGGAAGGTACTAACGGAGGAAACGCAGGCACACCTGGAGGCTCTTCCGGTGGGCAATTAGGGCAGCCCATCGGCGATGCACTATGCCCGTTATTGTTCTTTTCCTTTATCGCGTGCGTCGTGATTACCTTCCGCCAACGCAAACAAAAACCTGCTTTGTAAATACATCATACATAACAAACAACGACCTCCGTATGAAACACACTTTTCTATTTGCTCTCCTCCTTGCCCTTTTTCTGCCCCTCCCCATGCAGGCAGAAATCAAGCGTATTCAAGTGTCAGGCGAAAATTTCACGCCTGTTACATTCAATAGCGACACATTGTATTCGCGTTGGATTATCAATTCGCGTCTGGGTAGTTATGCCAATAAGAGTGAAAATGGTAGCCCGCGTCTTCGTGGATTCGGATTTGTTTCACCTTATAGAATCACAAAGGCAACTGCAGATGATTGGGATTATGTACCGGGATTAGTGGCGCGCGCTGTGCTGGATGCAATAGAATGTTACCAAGATTCGGCGTTTAGTCAACCTTGGCTTGCTGCCATTGATACATGGGCAATCAATAAAGCGAAAGGGCAGACTTTATTTTCAGACAAAAAGAAAGATGATATCGATTGGCTTAATGCGGCAAAGGTCTTCTCGGATTTGTATCGGCTGAAGAATTATTCGTGGTGCCAAGACCAGATGACGAATGCCGTTTTGCTACTCAAAAACAAGCACGCACGTATCGGAATGAACGGCAAAGCCGATTATAATCCGGACCAATCTGATGCCATAGGTGGCTTTTTCCATAAGGGGAATTACCCTTATCAGATGTGGTGCGATGGGCAGTATATGGGTCCTGCCATGTGGGCAGAATGGTTAGGCGTGTTTCAGTCGGCATCTTCGTATGCCGATTGGGAAAACGATTGGAAAGATATTGCAAATCAGTTGGATATCGTTTGCCGCTACACATATAGTCCGTCTGACAAATTGTTTTTCCATGGTATGACTGCTGCCCAGAGTACTAATTATACATGGAAGCCTACTGCGGGTACTTTCCATTCGCAAGAGGCATGGGGACGAGGTGCAGGGTGGCTGTTTGCTGCGTTGGTGGATATATTGGAATTTATGCCGGCAGGGATAGATGTCCGTACTACATTCACCTATCCCGATGGCAAACAGGTTACTAATGTAGATAGTCGAACACGCCTGCTGTACTATCTCACTCTGATGGCAGATGGTCTGGCGCAAAGGCAGGATCCGAGTACGCATTGTTGGACTCAGTTATTGCGTTACGACAACGGCACTGTACCTTCCGGGGCTACCAACCCTAATTATATAGAATCTTCCGCCTCGTCTATGTTTGTCTATGCCTACCTCAAAGCGATACGTCTGGGCTTGCTCACCGGTACCACTACCGACAAATCGGGATCAACGATTACATACAAAGAGTTGGCAAAGAGAGGGTTCGAAGGAGTGGTTACTCATTTTATATGTAAGCAATACAAGGGAGATATTCAAATCATACAGAGTTGCGAGTCCGCAGGATTGGATGGGGGACGTCCGGGAGAGGCCAACTACTATTTGGGTAATAATAACGATACTCGTATCAATGATGCCTCTGAGGGCAAAGCCTTAGGTCCTTTCATCCTCGCCGCCGTGGAGTATGAGCGTGCTTATCCACCCCAACCAAGCACCACTCCTACACCCACTCCGGATGAAGGTGGCAGTGCCACAGCCCCCACTGCCTGCAACTGCCTCCAACTCACTCTTGTCTCTCCGCCCACCCCTTAATCCGCTGTAATACCATAAAATAGGACAACGAGACAATATAAAGTACAACCGCAGAATAATAGAACAATCCTTTCCCTCTACATTCGGAGATAGAAATTCGCAAAGCACGGGTTTATGGTGCTTGTTGCCACGCGAATCTCTTCTCTGCCCAGCCCCTCCTTATTTTTTCCTCCTTACTCCCTGACAAGAGTGGGTGATTAGTGGGTGATTCAGCTATTCCAACCATTCTCACAAGCAATCTCATGATTCATAATTATCGCGTCATCTTGCGTATATCATAGATTTTCCGTACCTTTGCACCGATATTTCTGATTGTCGAACAAATGGGGCTTTCCTTTTAATATAATGATGAATATGTTTAAGAATACACGTTTTTGGTTTTTATGTATCTCGTTATCGCTTTGTCTATCTGCTATGGCGGAGGACGTAGTCTATCTCACTACCGAGCAGTTCAAGGCGCGGATATTCGATTATAGCAAGGAGAAAGAATGGAAATACAAGGGCGACAAACCTTGTGTTATCGATTTTTATACCACTTGGTGTGGTCCCTGCAAACGTCTGGCACCTATTATGGAAGAACTCAGTCAGCAGTATTGCGACCAAGTCGTTTTCTACAAAGCCGACACCGAAAAAGAACGCGAATTGGCGTATGTGTTCCAGATATCCAGTATCCCGCAAGTGATGTATATCCCCGTCGAGGGCAAACCCGCTTTGCTCAAAGGCCTGTTCCCTAAAGAGGACATCATCAACATCATCAACGATTTCCTCCTTGCTTCTCCCCAATCCTCTCCTAAATAATCTCCCCACCCCTCAAAAAAAACAATCCCCCAATTTCCAATTCTCCAATCTCCCTCATCCCGAATCCTATATTTCGGCTCCTTGTTTTATTCCCCTTCTCCTCTTTTTCATCTCCGGACAGCAGGAGAGATTTCTGCGATTATGTATAATGTGTTCCTCTTTTTTTGTGTACCTATTGCATATATCAAAGATTTAAGGTAACTTTGCAGCGAAAACAAAACTCTTAACCTTATGAATATAGCCTTAGTTGTTATTTTAGTAGTGGCAGGAGTGATTCTGCTGCTCTTGGAGATGTTTCTGCTTCCAGGGTTTGGAATAGCGGGTATTGCCGGTTTTGTGAGTATGATAGGTGCTGTGGTGGCTGCATATTTGAAGATAAGTGCCATAGCGGGGCATATTACTCTTGGTGCAGCAATCTTGACGTCAGCCATCGCTATTTATGGATTTGTTCGCAGTCGTGCCCTGCAAAAAATGGCACTTGACACTTCCATCGACTCAAAAGTGGAATTGGCGTCGCCGGGTAAGAAAATAGAAGACTTGGAGCGTAGTGCCAAAGAGATGAACGAAGAACGCGAGAAAAAACGCGAACAGACAGACGAAACAAAAGCATAAACTATTGTCAAACCAAATAAAAACACATTTTTATGGAAGTGGGAATGATTGTATTAGTGGCGATATTAGCCGTATTTTTAATTGTATTCTTCTACTATGTACCTTTCATGCTGTGGGTGAATGCGCAGGTGAGTGGTGTGCATGTATCGTTGGTGCAACTATTTTTGATGCGTATTCGTAAAGTGCCACCCACCAAGATTGTTAATTGTATGATTGAGGCGCACAAAGCAGGTTTGACAGATGTAAAACGCGATGGTTTGGAGGCGCATTATCTCGCCGGCGGACATATAGAGCGCGTTACGCATGCCCTCGTATCGGCTTCTAAGGCGGGTATTCAGTTGCCTTTCCAGATGGCAACGGCGATTGATTTGGCGGGACGTGATGTATTCGAGGCGGTACAAATGTCGGTGAATCCGAAGGTTATTGACACTCCGCCGGTTACTGCTGTGGCAAAAGACGGTATTCAGTTGATTGCCAAAGCGCGTGTAACGGTGCGTGCAAATATCCAGCAGTTGGTGGGTGGTGCCGGCGAAGATACTGTCCTCGCGCGTGTCGGCGAAGGTATCGTCAGTTCTATCGGTTCGGCAGAAAGCCACAAACAAGTGTTGGAAAATCCGGATAGTATCTCCAAATTGGTCTTGAGCAAAGGTCTGGACGCAGGTACGGCATTCGAGATTCTGTCTATCGATATTGCGGACATTGATGTGGGCAAGAACATCGGTGCTCAACTTCAGATGGACCAAGCCGAGGCTGATAAGAATATCGCGCAGGCAAAAGCCGAGGAACGTCGTGCTATGGCTATTGCCAATGAGCAGGAGATGAAGGCTAAGGCGCAAGAGGCTCGCGCGAAAGTGATTGAGGCAGAGGCACTTGTGCCGCAGGCTATGGCGGAGGCTTTCCGCAATGGCAACTTGGGAATTATGGATTATTATCGTATGCAAAATATTCAGGCGGACACCACTATGCGTGAAGCAATAGGCAAACCTGCCGACGGAAAGAAAAAATAATCGTGAAAATAGCTCTTTTGCAATATCCGATTGCTTGGGCAGACAAGCAGACCAATCTGCAACTGACCGAGCAACGTCTTGCTACGCTGGCTCAACGAGCCGACGTGGCCCTTTTACCGGAAATGTTTACCACCGGATTCTGCACCGACCGACCGGAGTTGGCAGAACCTGTGGATGGTGAGACTATGACTTGTCTGCAGCGTTGCGCCGACCAATATGATTTGGCGATAGCAGGGTCGTTTATATGTAGCGAAAACGGACAGATATACAACCGCGGTTTCTTTATTCGACCTCAAGAAAAGCCCGCATTCATCGATAAAAAACACCTCTATGCCCATGGTGGCGAGGCGGCTTTTTTCAGCGCAGGAAATAGTCAGGAGGTGATAGAATACAGGGGAGTTAAGTTCCGTTTGTTGGTATGCTACGATGTTCGTTTCCCTGTTTGGGCGCGCAACGCCACCGGTAGTGATTATGATATTCTCCTTGTGGTTGCCAACTGGCCGCAGATACGTATTCAGTACTGGGACGCACTTTTGCCTGCCCGCGCTATTGAAAATCAGTGTTATATCTGTGGCGTGAATATGGTCGGCGATGATGGTCTCGGCTTGCACTACAACGGACACTCTGTCGCCTACGATAGTTTGCTGCAACCGTTGGTGTGCTTCGACGAGGACGAGGAGAATACCAAGATTGCGGAATTTGATATGGAGCGCCTGTACCATTTCCGCGAGGTGCTTCCCTTGTGGAAAGACGCAGACCCGTTTCAACTGAGAGAAGTGGCATTTTCTAAATAAGTAGATTTCTGATAACACGTGTTTACACCCCATTGGAACATACACACGCTGACCGAAGAGCAAAAAATACGTTGCGAGTCGCTTGCTAACGAATTGAATATCAGTCCGCTATCTGCACGGATGTTGGTAGATAGAGGTATCCGTACTGCAGACGAAGCGCGGGCTTTTGTGCGTCCGTCGTTCTCGCAACTCCACGACCCGTTCTTGATGAAGGATATGGATAAAGCGGTTGCGCGTCTGGCGTCGGCTATTGGGCAACACGAGCGAATCATGGTCTATGGCGACTATGACGTGGATGGTACCACGGCGGTGGCATTGGTGTATACGTTCTTATGTTCGCAAACCGACAATCTGACGTTCTATATACCCGACAGATATACAGAGGGTTATGGCATTTCTTTCAAAGGAATTGACACGGCGCAGGCGGAAGGTTGTACGCTGATTATTGCCCTCGATTGTGGTATCAAGGCGGTAGAAAAAGTGGAATACGCGCGCGAGAGAGGTATCGATTTCATCATCTGCGACCACCATACCCCGGGCGACCAACTGCCGCAAGCGGTAGCGGTGCTGAATATGAAACGCCCCGATTGCCCCTATCCTTATAAGGAACTGAGTGGTTGCGGGGTGGGCTTCAAATTGGTGGAGGCGTATATGCAGAGCAAGCATATCCCTATGGAGAATATCCACCCGCTTTTGCCGCTGTTGGCAATGTCGATAGCCTCTGATATTGTGCCGATTACGGGCGAAAATAGAGTACTGGCATACTATGGTTTGCGCCAACTGAATAAGAAACCTTCGGTGGGACTGTATGCGATAATGCAGGTGGCGGGAATCAGCGATAAGAACATCACTATTTCCGACCTGGTGTACAGGATAGGTCCGCGTATCAATGCCTGCGGGCGTATCAAGTCCGGTGCGGAGGCGGTGCGTCTGCTCATCACCGACGACCTCGATTTCGCAAGCAGACAAGCTCAGGATGTTAATCATTACAACACCGAGCGCAAAGACCACGACAGCAAAACGACCGAAGAGGCGTTGCAGATGTTGGCATCGGACCCCGATAATGGCAAAAAGTACAGCACTGTAGTCTATTCGCCAACCTGGCACAAAGGCGTGGTAGGTATCGCGGCATCGCGGCTCACAGAGGAATACTACCGCCCGACCATCGTCCTGACTGCCGGCGAGGGCGGGATTATCTCCGGTTCGGCGCGCTCCGTGGGCGATTTTGACATCTATGCGGCTATCGATTCTTGTCGCGATTTGCTGACTAATTTTGGCGGACACAAGTTCGCTGCGGGGTTGAGTATGGTGGCTGACAACCTCCTCGCTTTCAAACAACGTTTTGAGGAATATGTGGCAGCGCATATCACACCGGAGCAGATGCAACCGACCATAGACATCGAAGCCGAGATACAGTTAGACAACATCACACCGCAGTTTTTCAATATCTTGCGCCATCTGGAGCCTTTTGGACCGGGAAATCCGCGTCCGCTCTTTGTTACGCGAAACCTCATCAATAATCATGGTACCCGCCGCGTTGGGCAAAAAGGCGAGCATTTACGTCTCGACATCACCGACCGCACTGCTGCAATCACTGGCATCGCTTTTGGACAGGGAGATAAAGCCCTGCATTTACAGAATGGAAAACCGGTGGATATTTGCTACCATTTGGAGGAAAATACCTTCAACCACCGCACTACTATCCAGTTGATGGCGGAGGATATTCAATTTGTTAATCAATAGATAATCAGATATATACACATGTTTTCAGAAAGAGATATCAAAGGACCGGCCCTGCGTCGAGGCAGTATCGAAGTGGTATGTGGCAGTATGTTCTCCGGCAAGACGGAAGAACTTATTCGTCGTATGAAACGCGCCAAGTTCGCCAAGCAAAAAGTGGAGATTTTCAAGCCTTCTATTGATGTGCGTTATTCCGAGGAAGATGTGGTGAGCCACGACCACAACGTTATTCAGTCCACGCCGGTGGACTCCAGTCAGAATATTTTGCTCCTTGCCGACGATATTGATGTGGTGGGTATCGATGAGACGCAATTCTTCGATATGGGTATCGTGGACGTATGCAATCAGTTGGCAGCGCGCGGTATTCGCGTGATTGTTGCGGGGTTGGATATGGACTTTAAGGGCATACCTTTCGGACCCATGCCTGCCCTGATGGCGATAGCCGACGATGTGTATAAGACCCATGCTATCTGCGTTCAATGCGGCGATTTGGCGTATGTCAGCCATCGTTTGGTCTCGTCCGACAAGCGTGTCCTTCTCGGCGAAACCGATTCCTATGAACCCCTCTGTAGGGCTTGTTTCGAGAAAGCCATGGCGGCGGAGCATAAGGAATAACCATTGTCTAAAATTCCGATGAAAGCGGATGAATTGGCATTTTTGTGGATAAGTTTTGTTGAATCTGTATGGCTTTGAATATCCAAGCCTTAGTGGATTTCTCCTACGATTACAATCGATGTCATATTGCCCTTGGCAATCAGTGATGTATATACCTATACTGTACCTGATGCCGTTCCATGCCCCTCTGCGGGCATGCGTGTTTTGGTGCCGTTGGCGCGTAAGTCCCTCACGGGTATTGTATTAGGAGAGCATACCGCTCCCTTGCGCGAGGATATTCGTTTGCGTGATATTCTTTGTGTGTTGGACGACCAACCTGTCGTTACTCCCGACCAACTCTATCTCTGGCAGTGGATTGCCAACTACTATCTTTGTACCCTGGGGGAAGTGCTTGCTGCCGCGTTGCCTGCGGGCATAATTGATGATAATTACACTGCTCGTACCGTCACTTATCTCTCTTTGCACACCTCGGTGGATACCGGTCAGGCGCATCGGAATCTCCACCGTGCGCCCAAGCAACTGCATGTGTTCGATACTTTCCTGCGTTTGTCGGCTGCCAATCCTTTGGTGGAAAAACGACTTTTGATAGAGGAATCCGGCGAATCCACGGCGGTCGTCCGTGCGTTGGTAGAGCGCAAAATCCTCGATGAAAGCGAGAGAAATGTGAGTCGTCTGGTGCCTTATACCGGTCCGGTTGAGCCTGTCCACGCGCTCTCTCCCGCGCAGCAAAAAGCCGCCGACGAGATTCACCGCGCATGGCAAAACTACGAGGTCTGTCTGTTGCATGGGGTTACTTCGTCGGGCAAGACCGAAGTCTATATCCAACTCATACAGGAGCAACTCCGGCAGGGGAAGAATGTGCTATATCTGGTGCCGGAGATAGCCCTCACTGCCCAACTCACCGACCGCCTGCGCTTGGTATTCGGCAATAGTCTGTTGGTCTATCACTCTCGTTTCTCCGACGCGGAGCGTGTCGAGATTTATCATACTGTCCATCGGGCGGATAAGCCCTACGTGGTCATTGGCGCGCGGTCGGCTGTTTTCTTGCCCTTGCAACATCTCGGTCTTATCATTGTGGACGAGGAGCACGATACTTCATACAAGCAGGCCGAACCCGCACCGCGCTATCATGCACGTTCTGTGGCAATTATGTTAGCCAATAAGGCATCTGCCAAGGTGCTTCTCGGCTCGGCGACTCCTTCGGTGGACTCCTATTATAATGCCACAACGGGCAAGTACGGATTGGTCTGTCTATCAGAGCGTTATGCTAGATTGCAACTCCCCAATATCACCCTCATCGACCTCAAACGCCAGTATCATCGCAAGGAGATGTACGGACATTTCTCCGACCCGCTGGTCGAGCGTATTCGCGAGGAACTCTCGCGGCATAAACAGGTCATTCTCTTTCAGAATCGGCGCGGCTATGCGCCTATGGTTCAGTGTGTTACGTGCGGCAAGACTCCGCGTTGCCTCTGCTGCGATGTACTGCTCACCTACCATAAACTCACTTCGCGACTAGTCTGCCACTATTGTGGCTATTCCATTCCTATCCTCTCCGCTTGTCCCTCTTGCGGCGGCGAGTTGCGTGTGCATGGCTTTGGCACGGAGCGTCTGGAGGACGAGGTCGCACAACTCTTCCCCGAGGCGAGAGTGCTGCGTATGGATTTAGACACCACGCGCAACAAGACCGCCTATCAGGATATTATCAATGCTTTTTCACGCCACGAGGTGGATATTCTTATTGGTACTCAGATGGTTAGCAAGGGACTGCATTTCGACGATGTGTCGCTGGTGGCGGTACTTAATACAGACCAACTGCTCAATCAGCCCGACTTCCGCAGTTATGAACGCGCCTACCAGATGTTGGAGCAGGTCGCCGGGCGTGCTGGGCGAAAAGGGCAACAAGGAGAGGTCATTTTCCAAACCTACGACCCCGCAAACCTCATCCTCGAATATGTGGTAAACCACGATTATCAGACGCTGTTTGAGACGCAGTTATCTGACCGCAAAAAGTTTAATTATCCCCCATTCCATCGGCTTATTTTGCTCACTCTGCGCCACCGCGACTTGCATCGTCTGGAGGTTGCTGCGGCAACGCTGCAAAATCGTCTGGCGCAAGTCTTTGGTGAGCGTGTCAGTGGGGTGGTCGTCCCATCTATCGCGCGCGTTCAGAACCAATATATCCGCGAGATACGTCTCAAAATAGAAACTACGGCAAATATCGTGCGTGCCAAAACGCTCCTCACAGAGCAAATCCGCTACACACTTGCGCTCCCCGATTGCAAAGGAACAATCGTTCTCCCTGATGTGGACCCGATGTAGCAAAATGGCATAATGCCATCGCGTGTCTATCGCGTGTTATGCGTTCCTCAAGGGCATTGCATTGCGCCATAAGAAAAGTTTTGTTGTATGGGTTTTGTTATTTTGAACCCACATATAAGTATAAAATGAAAAGAAAGAATACATCAAATTGGGTTCGCGTCTTCGTATGGTTGACGCTCATGGCAGTATTGACGTTGTTGGCTATGGGGATATGGTTTTGTTTCTCCGACCGCACCTCTATCGCGTCTATGAAGTGGTTGCAATTGTTGCAGACACTGGCTTTGTTTTTCTTTCCGCCCTTGCTGACCTCATATTTCTGTTGTGAGCAACCTTTGCATTGGTTGCACCTCGACCGTGGTATGCGTTGGCAAACCATACTTTTCGCTATCTTGCTGATGCTCTGTGCTATACCGGGTATCAACTTGCTCAGTCATCTCAACCAACAACTCACCCTGCCGTCGTTTCTCGAACCCCTCGAAGCCCTCATACGCAGTCAAGAAGAGGCAGCAAACCGGCTCACTGAGCAGTTTTTGCAGGTAAATACCATTAGCGGTTTATTGGTAAATATCGGATTGATGGCACTTCTGCCCGCTATAGCAGAAGAACTCACCTTCCGTGGTATGTTGCAGTCATTGCTCAATCCGCCCGCTTTCAACGCTGTTTCTGCGTCCTCTAAGTCGCTCTCTGCGCGGACACATATCGCTATTTGGGCAACCGCTATTATCTTCTCTTTTGTCCATTTCCAGTTCTATGGTTTTGTCCCCCGTATGTTGATGGGTGCAATGTTCGGCTATATGCTTGCGTGGACGGGCAGCCTGTGTGTGCCTATGCTCATGCACTTCACCAACAACGCCATTGCCGTCCTGTCATACTATATCGTCTACAACTACTCTTTAGACGCAGATTCTTTCGATTCCATCGGCATTTCTTCCTCCCTCTATCTCGGTATTCTCAGCCTCATTATTGTCTTCTCCGCCCTCCTCGCCTATCCCCGCTATCGCCCCCGTTCCAAATAAACCCTTCCCCTCTCCATTCCTCTTCGCTTTCCCCTTTGCCTCCCCGATTCTCTCTTCTCTCTGCTCTCCCCTATAAATTGAATATTGGGTTTTCAAGGATTGTATGGGCTGACTTCTGTAACTATCCCTAATTGTTTAACAAGTATCGGAAAGTATGCTTTTTCTGGTTGCACGGGTCTTACATCTATCATATCACTTGCTACTACACCGCCCAATACGGATATATACACATTTTGGAATGTTTCTATCGATAATCTGTGTACTATCACGGCTACAGAAGATATGATTCTGACTACAGATTTTGAAGATAATACCTACCACTATCGAGCAGGCCTCAGATAATCAATCTGTTATAATTCGGAAGATTCTCCGCGATGCACAAATCCACATCCTTCGGTGCAACAAGACTTACACCGTAATAGGCGAAGAGGAAGGAAATGTAAGAAATAAAAGTATGTAAGAGAAATATGTAGAGGAATATCGATATATATACAAAAAAGACTGCATCATCATACAGTCTTTTTCGTTGTGGTACCTCTTGGAGTTGAACCAAGGACACATGGATTTTCAGTCCATTGCTCTACCACCTGAGCTAAGGTACCTTGCGCTTTTCTTTTTGTCTCGCCCATACTTGTTGGGCTTACCAGCGAAAAGCGAGTGCAAAAGTACTGCTTTTTTTTGATATGACCAAATTTTTTGCTATCTTTTTTGCTCTTTTAGTGCATTTTTCTTTCAAAAGAGACTTAATTGGTCGTTTTCGGCAGTATCTTGGTCTTTTGGTTGGGTGTTTTCCGGCACATCACCGGTAATAGTGAACGGCACGCCATCTATGTCTGTGGTGATGGTGGAGGTGTTGCCTTGGGGTGTCTGGGGGGCATCAGCGGTCGCCTCCTTATCGGTCTTTTCTCCCTCCTCTGGGTCTGGTTCTACCGGTGCGGGCGTGATATCTTCTATTGAAGCCACATCCAAAGTTGTGATACGCTTGCCTTTCGCTTTGGCGGATTTCACATCGATAAAATCTGTCATGACGATGTCGAGAGGTTCGCGCGTCTCATCGACAAAATGTACGCGATAGGTCGCCTCTTCGCGATCGGAGAGCAAGACAATATGTGAATCTTTGTTGTCGCCAATCATGCTCTGCGGTTTGAAATTGGCATCATCGGCAAGCGAAAACCGCTTTGCATAGTAGTATTTCTGGTCTGCATTCCACAACGCCAACGACCAAACCTTCTCCGGTGCGAACTTTTCGATACGCAATATATTTTGGTCGAAGTGCGCCGTGAGGTCAAACGAGGTGAGGTAGTATTCGCCTGTGGTTGTGATGATTAAGATACGGTCCTCGTCCCAAAACTCGCCCAGATAGTTCCCTTGTGCATCGTAGTTGATACGCAACACATCGGGGTCAAACCACACTTTGCGACCGCCGAGGGTGGAGTGTCCTTTCTGCTTGAGGGTAATAGATTTCACTTCGTATTTGGTCAGCACATTACCCCTTGCGGTACGACTTTTGACAGCCAACTCGCTCAGGTCTTTGCATACCTCCATTTTCTTGATATGCAAGCCTGGCTTGAGAGTAACACGTATCACCTCTGCCTCACCATTAGGATTGGCAGTGAAATAGACGATTTTTGTACCGGGTTTGCCCTGTGTGAGGTCATACTCCTTGTCGCGCGAAACACCCATCACATTAAATCGTTTCATATAGTAGATTCCCCCTCTGCCATCACGATAGACCACATTATAAACCGTGCGGTCGTCGTTGCGCTTAAAGATAGCAATATGCAGAATATCAGTGCCTACAAAGAGTTTGTCCGCCACACGCATAATCTTATACTTGCCATCCTTGTGGAAGATAATCACATCGTCGATGTCAGAACAGTTGCAAAGAAACTCGTCCTTCTTCAAGCCCGTGCCGATAAAGCCCTCTGCGCGATTGATATATAGTTTCTCGTTTGCCTCCACCACTGTCTTGACATTGATATTGGCAAAATTGCGCACCTCAGTACGACGCGGATAAGCGGCCCCATACTTCTGTTTGAGCGATTCAAACCACGCTATCGTGTAGTCTGTTAGGTGATTAAGGTGCTTAATTGTTTCTTTTATCTTGCGGTCGAGGTCTTTCATCAGTTCGTCCGCCTTCTTCGAATCGAACTTGGTGATACGAATCATTCGGATATCAAACAGTTTCTCAATATCCTCAGTACGCACCTCACGAATCAGTTTCGGTTTCCACGGATCGAGAGCCTTGTCCACAAACGCAATCAACTTCTCTTTGTTGGGTGCAGTCTCGTATTCCGTCTCCTTATATATACGGTTCTCGATAAAGATTTTCTCCAACGAAGTATAGAAATAGCGTTCCTCCAATTCACTTTTCTCTATCTCTAATTCCCACTTTAGCAACGACTTAGTATGCTCTGTGGAGAGACGAAGCAGGTTGCTCACGTTGGTGAATATAGGTTTTTTGTTCTCAATGACGCAACAGTTGGGCGAGATATTGATTTCGCAATCGGTGAACGCATAGAGGGCATCAATCGCCTTGTCGGATGATGTACCCGGTGCCAACTGCACCACGATACGCGCCGTTTCTGCCGTAAAGTCATCCACCTTGCGTATCTTGATTTTGCCTTTCTGATTGGCGCGCAAAATAGTCTCAATTATCTTCGAAGTGGTTGTGCCAAATGGTATCTCTGTGATAATGAGCGTCTTATTGTCGTCCGACTTCTGTATCTTAGCGCGAATCTTGATACTCCCACCTCGTTCGCCATCGTTGTATTTGCTCACATCTATCTCGCCGCCGGTGGAGAAATCGGGGTAGAGTTGAAACTCCTCACCACGCAGATACGCCAACGACGCATCACACAACTCGCAGAAATTGTGCGGAAGGATTTTTGAATTAAGCCCCACCGCAATACCCTCGACACCCTGTGCCAAAAGCAACGGAAACTTGATAGGCAGATGTACCGGCTCCTTTTTGCGCCCGTCGTAAGAGAGCATCCAGCGTGTGGTCTTCGGATTAAAAACCGCCTCCAACGCAAACTTGCTCAGACGTGCCTCAATATATCGCGATGCTGCCGCACCGTCTCCGGTAAGGATATTTCCCCAGTTTCCCTGACAATCAATAAGCAGGTCTTTCTGTCCGAGTTGAACCAACGCATCGCCGATACTGGCATCGCCATGCGGGTGGTACTGCATAGTCTGTCCAACGATATTTGCCACCTTGTTCATCTTACCGTCGTCCACACACTTCATAGCGTGCAGAATACGACGTTGCACCGGTTTGAGTCCGTCCTCTATTGCCGGCACGGCGCGCTCCAAAATAACATACGACGCATAGTCCAAGAACCAGTCCTGGTACATTCCCGTTAAGTGATACTTGACGGCATTATTGAACGATTCGGGGTTGTAGGAAGTGCGCGATTGAGGGGCAGCAGACTCGTCCGTTGCGTCCGCCACCGCCTCCTGCACATCTCCCTGCGCGAGGGAATCTTCTTGAGGAGTATTGTTGTCTTGTATTTCGTCGTCTTTCATAAAGGAGCCTTTCGTATTGTATATATACGATAAATCCTATCCTCGGTTGAAATCCAGAGGATAGGCTATATCTATATACCTGCAACATGGATATTGCAGGCAAGTAGCCATTAGTCTATGCGCTTGTTAACCAAAATGTAGGTCAGGATACCAACCACCTCAAATGCCAAACCGCAAACGAGTACCCAGTTTTGTTGGAGGGCAAATTGGTACACTACAAAGAAAACTACACCTATCAACAATAGGACGACACCCAGATATTTAAGAAATGCTTTCATGTATAAATAGTGTTTCGATAGAAATTTCTGACTGCAAAGTTACTGCTTTTTTTTGAAAATCGCAAAACTTATGCCGCTTTTTGTGCAAAATCAGTCTTTGGGACGCATAGTAAGCACTATCTTACCTATGTTCATACCACTCTTACCCATCTGTGCAAGTGGAATCTCAATGCCATCCAAGTTGCGAATACGCAGGTTGTCATACACTTTGTGGGTATGCCCGCCTATGATAACATCAATATCGCGCGTGTTGGCTGCCAACTCTGCATCACAGAAATCATTTTCAGTGGCAGGATAAGTTCCCAGATGGCTCAGGCAGACCACCACATCACATTGTTTGTCATGGCGGAGCATGGTTGCCATCTCTTGCGCCACGGGGTACGGCGGGTTATACACTACGGGTGCGAAATTCTTATCGGCAATTAGTCCCTTGGGTTGCACGCCCAAACCGAAAATACCAATCTTCAGTCCGCCTTTGCGCACAATAGTATAGGGGTGTACAATCCCTTCCAACGGCGTGCCTGCTACATCATAATTGGCGCACACTACCTTGAATTGAGCATCGCGCAAGACGGTTGCCAAGGTGTCTAATCCATTGTCAAACTCATGGTTTCCCAATGTTACGGCGTCATAGCCCATACGATTAAGAGCGTCAATCTCCACTCTGCCGTGGAAGAAATTGAAGTAAGGTGTCCCCTGACTAAAATCGCCGGCGTCCACCAAAAGCAGGTTCGGGTCTTGTTTGCGCTCTTCGGCAATCATACCCATACGGCGTGCATAGCCCCCTCGACCGTCGGCTTTGGGTTCAATTTGCGAATGGGTATCATTGGTATGAAGTATTGTGAGCGTAGTAGCCTTCTCTGTGCAACCGGCAAGGAGCAAAGCCGAAAAAATAAAAGGTAAGATTTTTTGCATAGCGGATATATAAGTTAATGTGAATTCGATATAAGGTATTTACAGTGAATAGTTTTGGTTGATAATTGATATGGGTTGTTATGTTTTTGTATGGTTGAATATATTGGGTTGATTTTTTTGCCTATTTGTTTCCAAAGCGCATCGCAGAAGTTAATCTAAAAACGGATAAAACAAATGTTCTCATAATTCATAATTCTTAATTCATAATTAATCAAAACCGTTTATTGATTTCATCATCGGCGACCATCGCAATCACACGCTTTCCGTCGGGTGTGCGATTGCAAGACGGTAACGCAAACAAACGGGTCAGCAAATCGTGCATTTCTTCTTCGGAAAGCACTTTGCCATACGGAATTGCAGTGTCGTTTGCCAACGAGAGTGCCATCTTTTGCTGCCATTCGTCTTGTGCCTTGGTGCCTGTCTCACGAACTACTTGCAATATATGTTGCAAGATAGGCAAAGCGTTTTGTTGTCCGAGTTGGGCAGGCACACCATTGATGCTGTACGATGTCTTGCCAAACTGCTCCATGTCGAATCCCATAGCGCGCAAGTCGTCAAGCAGGGACGCAATGAGCAACATATCATCGGGCGTAAGGTCCAGAATTTCAGGGAAAAGCAATTGTTGCATGGGTGCTTTGGTGTTGTGCAACTCACCCATATACTGATTATATAGTACGCACACGTGCGCGCGATACTGATTGATAAGCAACAATCCTTGCGGGGCAGGCAGAAAGATATATTTGCCCGCATACTGCCACGGAGTAAGGGCGGTCAAATCAAAGTCAAAAAGACACGGTTCGTCCACCGGCAACGAAGATTCCCATTCTCCGGTCGAAACAGGAGTGGTCGGAGTAGGGAATAGTTTCTCCCAACCTCCTATCGATGGTTTGTCGGCGGGAGAAAAAACACTACGCGTCTTAAAAGGATTGTATGTCGGGTCGAACATCACTTTGGGAGGTGCCGTAGGCTGATGTTCATTGGTCGGCAAAGGCATATCTATCTCCCCCTCGCGATTGAAATCAATAGTGGGGGCAAGGCTGAATTTGCCCAATGCTTCACGCACAGACGCCAACAAAATCTGGAAGATGGTTTGCTCATCGGCAAACTTTATCTCCGTCTTGGTGGGGTGGATATTCACATCGATGGATTCGGGGGCTATATCAAAATAGATGAAGAACGAGGGCTGATACTCGCCGGGAAGCATCCCCGCATAGGCTGTCTGCACCGCTTTTTGGAAATAAGGATGGCGCATATATCGCCCATTGACGAAGAAAAACTGTTGTACGTTCTTGCCTGTCGATTCCGGCTTACTGATAAATCCGCGTATCGACACCAAGTCGGTATCGGTCTTCACATCCACCAGTCCGGAAGTATAGGTTTTGCCTGTCCCCTTGCCGAATACGGTCTCAATGCGTTGTTTCTCTGTGCCGGCAGGCAACTCTATCAATATCTCATCATTATTCACAAAAGTGAATTGCACTTTGGGGTAAACCAACACTATCCGATAGAACTCGGTGAGCAGATTGCGCAGTTCCGTCTGATCGGTCTTGAGGAACTTACGACGCACGGGAACATTGTAGAAAAGATTTTTAACCTTGAAGTTGGTCCCCACGGGGCATTGACAAGGTTCCTGTTCTGTAACTTCCGACCCCGCTATTTCTATATGTGTTCCCATCTCATCCTGCGCACGGCGTGTCAGCACTTCCACCTGCGCTACAGCACAGATACTGGCAAGTGCCTCTCCGCGAAATCCCATCGTGCGAAGCGAAAATAGGTCGGTTGCATTTTGTATTTTCGATGTGGCATGACGTTCAAATGCCATACGCGCATCGGTCTCGCTCATACCCGAACCGTCATCCACCACCTGCAACAATGTCCGCCCTGCATCACGTACAATAACCTGGATATGGGTAGCACCCGCATCCAAACTATTCTCCACCAACTCTTTCAGACACGAAGAGGGGCGCTGAATGACTTCGCCCGCTGCTATCTGATTGGCGACACTATCCGGTAAGAGATGAATGATATCCATTAAACCATTATGATTAGGTTATAGCAAATAGTAGAAAGCAAAAAGCAACATTACCAACAGGGCTATCCAAAAGCCGAGTTTCGACTTCTTGCGTTGCTGGCGCAATTCGGTCATGTTCTTCTCGTGTTCTTCACGAAAAGAACCGCGATGGAGGTGTTCGCGACGTTCTTTGCGCTCCTCCTTGTCCTTATCATAATAGATAGGACGATAATCCCATTCGCGGGGTTTGGGCACTTTCGGAAATAGAACAGACATGGCGATTAACAATTAAACAGGTACGATTTTCTCCTCCTTAGTCGTTCACTGCACCATTTTTTTCGGTGAGGAACCGACTATCATATTCCAAAAAACAAAAAGGGTCTGCCTGACAACACATCAGGCAAACCCTTTTTATGGACGCCAAATTACTTTACGATAGCCTGGAATGCAGCATCTTCTGCATACTTGGCAAACTCGATATCTTTTTGTGCTTTAGCCTTGAGCGAAGCGTCTTTTGCCACAGCCTCTTTCATGTTGCTATATACAGCATCACGATCGTTGGTGCGTGCTGCAACCACAGCAGTGAGGTAAGCGGTAGTAGCGTTAGGCTCTTTCACGTTAGCCAAGGTCTGACGAGCAGCAGCATAGTCCTCATTAAGGATTTGTTGTACTGCAGCGTTGTTGGTAGCCACGTTGCCATAAGCCGATTTTGCAGCCTTGTAGTCGCCCTTCATCGTGTAGAGCGTACCCATAGCAGCAGCCAAGTTGCCTTCTGTGCCGGCAGCCTTGCCGAGGTATTCTTCTGCTTTCTTCAGGTCGTTGTCTGCCATAGCAGCCAGACCTGCGTTGTAGTTTACATTAGCATTGTTCGGAGCAATCTCCAATGCTTTGTTGTATGCACGGCGAGCCTCAGCCACGTTGCCTTGCTCAAAGTAGAGCATACCCATATTGTTGTAAGCACGATAATCGTTGAATTGAGCAGCAGCCTTCTGGTAGATAGCCATTTTCTCTGCGTTGTCGTTGGTGAGAGTAGCAGCATAGAGCAACTCCTCAACATTGAGTTGCGCAGGATCGTTCTTTGCGAACTCTTGAATCTCCTCGTCCGATTTACCAATCAGGTCGGTGGTCAGGATAAGACGACTACGACGCAACTCGGGCAGAATCTCGTCAGCAATTGTTTTGTAAACGCTGCTCAAGTTTTTGATTTGTGCCTCGCGCTCTTCGGGGTCGCTATACATACTCAACACGCGCAATACAAGGTCCTTGTCTTGCATATTGCTATTCTCCATAGCGGCCTGGAAACCTGCCCAGTCCTCTGCGGTGATGTCCGAAGCAATGTCGGTTTTCACTTTATCGCGTTTCAGTTGGTTCTGCAGGAATCTTTGAGCATTTTTCTGACGATCGGTTGCCAAACGGGTGTTCAGGTCCAAACCGCCTTCGGGGCTGGCATAACCGCTAACCTCCAATTTGTTGATGGCTTTCTTCTCGTTGGTGTTAGCCTCTTTGATGGCAGCACGCAGGTCTTTCATTTCTTGGCTGCCGGTCTCCGAACTGCGCAAGTTCGATTGTTGGATGAGGAACTTGATGTCAGCCTCTTGCATCTCTTGGATGATGCGTTGGAATTTGTCGGGAGTGATGGCTGCTTTGTTGTCGCTTGCTTTGGCCAACTTAGCCGTTGCAATCACACCGTCAGCCACTTTTACATCAGGAATCTCAATCTCTTTTTTGCCTACTTTAGCGGTAAAACGGAGGTAGAGTTCCGATTTGTCCATAGCAGGAACATAATCAAAACTGCAAGTTTGGGTATATTTACCGCCATTCTTGTAATTAACCTTTTTGCCGTTCTCTTTTACTTTCTCGCCTACATAGGTAACTGCCTCACCTACAGATTCTTGACCTGCGTATTTCAGCACGGGAGTAACAGTAAGAATACCTTTTTTAGCGAATTTCTTTGCAGGGAAAGTACCGGTAATATCGGCATTCACTTTGTCGCCAACTACGGTCAGCGGATTCGGATTTACGGTAATCTCCTCCGGTTTTACAGGAGTCTTACACGATGTCATAAGCACTGCAGCAGCAATGAATGACAAAAATAAACCTTTCTTCATACGTATAAATTTGATTTTGTTAATGATTTCAGTCGTCTCTAAGCGAGCATAAATCCACTTGTGGAGGTCTAATATGCCCACTCTTTGCGGTGCAAAATTACAAAACTTTTTCCATACTTGCAACTTTCCACTTGTTTTTTCTATTTTTTGTCATAAAAAGAGTCTTTTTACCAATAATAGAACTTTTGATTAAGGTGTCAAGGTTTGTTTTGAACCCTAAAAAGAATCAATAAATCAAATACCCTACTGCGCCGGCAAGTACTATCAGCAGGATGGGATGCGAGATAAAATTTACCGTTTTTTGTACCCATACATATTTCTTTGTCAGCGGAACAACCAACTGTGGCAAGATAGTGACCAAAAACACCACCCCGAAGAATACCCAACTGCTCCAATCGATGAACGCAGCCGACTGCCGGTTGGCGTCAAACGGGGCGGGATTGATGAGTACCAATGCTGCCGCGGCTATCAGTCCGATTACGGCAAAACGCAACATACGCAAACTATTCTGAAAATATGGATTGGTCTTAAAACGTGTGTTTAGAAAGAAATATAACTTGCAGATAGTCAGCATAATAATCAGACTCGGAAATATTATGGCAAACGTAGTCAGCAGGCTTCCCCATACACTTCCGGTGGCAGTATATCCCACATAAGTTGCGCAGTTGATACCTATTGGACCGGGCGTAACCTGACTGATGGCCACTATATCCACAAACTCGGCTTGCGACATCCAACCGTAAACTTCTACCTCGTGCTGAATAAGCGACAAAATTGCCAGTCCTCCCCCAAAACCGAACAATCCTATTTTGGCAAAACTCAGAAATAATTGCAAATACAACATCTTCGGCTCCTCTATTTTTTAGTTACATGTTTATGTTCTCTCAACCATGTATAGGCGAGCGTGGCAACAATCGTAATAAAGATGATCCAAACCGGTGACAAATTTACCAACCAAATCAATAATGCGGCGGCCACGGGAATTCCCGCTGTTCCCCACGTAATCTTTGCCGATTTTGCCATCTTAAATAGTGGCGCGGCAATCAGTGCCACCACTGCCGGACGAATCCCTGTGAATATAGCCTCCACCGCGGGGAGGTCTTGATAATTGCTAAAAACCATCGCAATCGCTAAGATGATACAGAACGAAGGAAGCACTGCTCCTAACACTGCCCCCGCTGTGCCTTTCCAGCCGCCACAACGCCAACCGATGAATATCGCCGAATTGACCGCGATAAGTCCTGGCGCGGCTTGTGCCAAAGCAATCATGTTCAGAAACTCTTCTTCATCTATCCAATGGCGTCGATCCACCACCTCGCGTTGGATGAGCGGGAGCATGGCATACCCTCCGCCCAACGTGAAAGTACCAATCTTCAGATACGTCCAAAAGAGTTGAAAAAATCCGACCATACACGTAAAAATTTTAGACATAAAAGCGCATAGACGAATCCATGCGCAATATCACAAAAATACCGATGAAATCGGCAATGATTATCTTTTTTTAGCAGGAGAAAGCCTTTATGCTTTCTTCTCTGCCAATTGTTGTTTCACAAATTTTACCAGTGTATCAATAGCCACCTTATTATGTCCGCCCTGCGGAATAATCAGGTCGGCATATCGTTTGCATGGCTCAATAAATTGCTCGTGCATCGGTTTTAGCACACGTTGATAACGCTCCATTACGGCTTCGGCAGTGCGTCCGCGTTCCACCACATCGCGTTGCATCACACGTATCAGACGGTCGTCTGCATCGGCATCGACAAAGAGTTTCAAATCCATCTGCTGACGCAGTTTCTTGTCGCTCAGTGCCATAATACCTTCTACAACTACTACTTCTTTCGGCTCAATATGAATTGTCTCTTTTTGGCGTGTGCAGGTAAGGTAATCATATACAGGTTGTTCTATTGCCTCGCCGCGTTTGAGCATTTCGATATGTCTTGCCAACAGCGGCCACTCAAACGCATCGGGGTGGTCGAAGTTGATGTTTTGCCGTTCTTCAACGGGGACATTACTCGAATCTTTGTAGTAAGAATCTTGTGGAATAATTACCACTTCGCCTTTAGGCAGGCGTTCTGTCAGTTTTTTCACCACCGTTGTTTTACCCGAGCCGGTGCCACCCGCAATACCGATAATAAACATAAGAGGAAGGTTTGTTTTCGGGCTACAAAGGTAGTGTATTTTTTTTATTCTCGCAAATATATTTTATATTCTGCTTTCCAACAATATAAAATCTATATACTTACTCGTCTGGCACTCACCATAATAGGTTTGCTGCCAAGTCGCGCGGCGATGATATATTCGTTGCCACCATCGCGCACTTTCAGTTTTTTCTTCAATTGTTCAGGGCTGAGAGGGTAATTGCGTGTTACAATATTACATTGGCGCAAGGGTTCGTCATGTGTTACCACCTCCCACACTCGTCCGGGAAAGTCTGTCAGTAACATATCAGAAGTATATAGATGTGTGTTGTGCGCCAATTTGTCTATTCCGAAATGGGTGCTGACATAATTATATAGCCCTGCTTTGAGAATCGCCGCGTTGGGTTCATAGATGTATTTTTGTATCGCTATAGCCATAGTCGCTTCGGATTCTTGCTCTGCCTTTCTGCTGACAATGAGCGACTTATACGGAATACCCGCCTGCCATTGTGCCGGCAAATCCACCGCCGCCAATATCCCCTCCTCGTTGTCTGAAGATACTATCAGTACCTCTTTTACCTCATTATCCACCGCGACCACGTATGTGTCCCAAAATAGTTTGTCCAATGCACGCAGAGCAGCAGTGATGTCCAACATCGGACTGAGTTTGAACAATAACACCTTAGTCTTGGTGCGCAATCGGGGCAGTAATTCCACTATGTTTGGTTCGCAATCCTCCAAGCGGAACACTTTTCCTCCGTTTCGGTCTCGGCGCGCAGGGTCGATATAGAGCAAATCGCACGCTTCCATAGTCTCAATAAACGTCTCTGCCTCAGCATGATAGACGTGTATATTTGGCGCATATAATCCGAAATTATGCTCTGCTATCCGGCACAATTCCGCATTGCGTTCCACATATCGAATATGCCCGAAAGAGCGACTTAGGAAATACGAATCAATGCCATATCCACCGGTAAGGTCTGTTACCACCACATCAGACATCTCCGCGCTTTGTGATGCCCAATGAGTCTCTGCCACTGCCGTTTTGTAGCGCGCAGTCGCCTCCGAAGAACACTGCTCGCACGAGAGACGTACCGGATACCACCAGTCATCAAGAGTTGCAAAAGTAGGCAGTTTGTGGGCGGTGCGCTGACGACCATCAATCTGTTGCAGCATAAAACGAAAGTCGGAATCCGACAACTCGGGATACCGACTACGCTGTAATGCCAACTGCTCAACATCAATCATCTTAGTTGGCGGGACGGGTAATCACAATGCGGAAATCCATACCTAACGGATTGATATTCAAATTATCTTCGTAGGCAAAGTCGCTGCTGCTGAAATCAAACTCTACCCAACCGATACCAAAAACGCAGTCTATGGTTTCTGTATAGTAGTTCCATGTTCCATCGGTTCTCTGCTCCTCATAGTGGCGCGAGTAAGGGAGTAGGTGTTGCATGGCGTTTTGGGTATTTTGATTATACACAATATACGCTTGCACTTCTCCCCGATAGAAAACATCGGCTGTGATTTCTGGAACCTTCACCACCGCATAAAAATAATTGTTGGCATACGGAGTTGCAGAAGATGCGTTGCTGTAGAACTACTGGTTCTGCGCAACGCTCACATTTACAACCTGTTGCGTATTTCTGATAATAGTAGTCGTTTCACATCCGACTAATGCTATCATTGCCAAGAGAAAAACAAAATACTTTTTCATATTAGTACAATATATTTGCAATTAAACCTCAATTTATCGCATACTGATTGCGTCCCCATACAACCGTTTATTATATGTATATAATCATTATGCAACCATTTATTATATGTATAAATTGTGCAACCATTTATTATATGTATAATTATTATGCCGCCTAATATCTTCCATCAAAGACCGTGCAAAGATACGTTTTTTTTTTGATATAGCAAAAAACTATTCACTCATCCAGGTCAACCGCATCAAAAGTTAGCATTTTTTATGATTTGCAGTAAATAGTCCGGATTCATTGCCGCCATAAAAAGTTTTTTCTTAAGACTTCGTTTCTTTTTCCCGCTTTCTTCGTGGTTTTTGATAATTTGTAAAGC
>JBNMHB010000024.1:0-24085 GCA_050872525.1 Bacteroidales bacterium
ATCTTATTGGCTGCGCTGCTGCAGGTTTCGTCTGTTTTAATGTCCAATCTCGGGTGTATCGCCCTACCACTACCCTACCACTACCTTCTTTTGTACCACTCTTGTGCCTGTTTTGTCTATCATACCTGTTATATGGAAAAATACAGAAGCGGCATGTAACGGTTATGGCAGTAGCAGATTAGTCGGGCTTCAATGTTGCAAGTCCGTTTCGATGAGACAAAGGAGTTTTATATCGAACTCACATCAGACAGATTGTTACCTATGTCTTACACGGAAAAAGGTTGACTCATAGAATATAAAAACAAATAAAAGATTTTATGAGTACAAAACGTAGGACATTCACTGAAGCCTTCAAAATGCAAGTGCTCAGTGATTATTACAGCAACGGGTGCAATGTTCGTGCAACCGCTCGCAAGTGGGGTATCGTCCACCAAAACATCCTGCAGTGGCTGAAAGACTCTTGCAAGAATCAAAACAAAGATGTATCTTTGCCGCAAGAAGAATCCGAAACCGACATGAAGTCAGAAGAAAAACAGGACATTTTGGCACTTCAAGAGCGCATTTCCCAACTCGAAAAAAGTCTGGAATATGAGCGTTTGCGCGTCTCGGCTTATGAACGTCTCATCGAGATTGTCAAACAAGAAGACGGCATTGATGTGCTAAAAAAAGATGGTGCCAAACAGTAGATAGTCTGGCAGACGAGTACCGTGAACAAACAATCGGTACTCTCTGTGCGCTGTTTGGCAAGTCAAAACAGGCGTACTACAAGCACAAGCGTCCGACCGTCAGCGACCGCGATTGGGAGCGACAAGTATTGGACATCGTAGCCCATTATCGCGGGCTCATGCCCAAGACCGCCCTTGGTGATATACCCGAAACAAAAGGTACCCTTGTTTCCTTATGGTGGTTAGTATTTCAATTTCTCTTAAGCCGCTATTCTTTTACCCGCGCGGCTCTTATCGGGCACTGTTTATAGGATAAAATAAATGTCTCTATAACTATATCTTGTATGAAATAATCCTTAACGAGATGGAAACTATTGTTATTTATCTATCTGACATTTCTCTTTTACAATGCGTACATTTTCATTGAATGGCAAACCTAATTTGTATAGTTCTTTGGCTATGGTATTAAATTCACGCACAAAGTGTTCGTTTTCTATAGTTTCGTACTGCAAATCCACTCTAACATAGCCTATTCGTGGATCGTTATTCCAAAAAGCATATTCCGCTTTTATTATACTCTTAGATTCGCGTTTATTAGAGGCTTCTACGAGAATGAAATCAGACCACGGAATAGGTTTCTTATGGTCTATCTCGATAATGGCAGCCGTATTTTTTGTAACCTGCCTATAAAAAAACTGAGAGTTGTTTTCGGTAAACCAATGGTTAAATCCTTCTATTTCCTCCAAGAAATATAGGCTCCACTCTCTTTGCCGAACTTGAATTTTTGCCATTATCTATTTACGGTCAGTTACTAAATTTAACAATATGTCTCGTTTGTCAGGGGAAACTTCAAATGTGACAGAAATCCTTTCAGACTTGACTTCTTCTTCATCCACATATCTCTTTGGATACGTAAATAGGTCTATAATTCGCACTCCAAGACAATTTGCGATTTTCTCCAAATCTTCAATTTGTACAGATTGTTTTCCTTGCTCAACCTTACTCCAATTTGAGACATCACAACCAATTGCATCGGCTATAACTGATTGATTATAACCCATTTTTTCCCGCATTGTGCGGATGTTTTTGACTAAATCTTTCATATTACAAAATTAACTAATTGATTTTCAGTAATAAAGGAGAAAAACGCATATTTTTTCTACTTTTTCTCAAATAAAATTTGCGATTTTCTCCAAAAACATCTACCTTTGCACCGTAAAATTACGGAAAAGGGAGTAATCCTACAATTTTTCCGTAATTATACAGTGAAATAGTTATATAAACTAATATATGAAACGGCAATTAACATTCACATTTGACTACGGTGTAACGCCCGAACAAGCCTGCATTATGTGCCATTTATCAAGCAAATGTAGCGGGTGTTGTGTTCGCTGCGACAAAGGCTGTGAAGGACAGATATGTTCACAAGAAAGCAGAAATGAAGATGGGCAACGTTGGGAAGCGTGGATATACAACATCAAAGAATGTATGCCCGAGTTGCGGAAATTCATTCCGAAAAAGTATTTGAAATAAAATTATGAAACACGAACTTTTATTCATCGACCTATTCTGTGGCGCGGGCGGAACCTCCACAGGAGTGGAACGAGCAAGGCTGGACGGCGAGCAGTGCGCCCGTGTGATTGCCTGCGTGAATCACGACAAGAACGCCATAGCGAGCCATGCAGCCAACCACCCGAATGCGCTGCACTTCACGGAGGACATACGCACGCTTGACCTTACCGAACTGACAGAGCGTGCCAATAAGGAACGGCGTAACAACCCCAATGCCTTGCTTGTGTTATGGGCAAGCCTTGAGTGCACGAATTTCAGCCGTGCCAAAGGCGGACAGCCGAGAGACGCAGACAGTCGGACACTCGCGGAACACCTGTTCCGATACATAGAAGCCCTTTCACCCGACTACATCTACATCGAGAACGTTGCGGAATTTATGATGTGGGGAGACTTGGACGAGAACGGAAAGCCTGTCAGCAGAGACGCGGGAAGATGTTACCTGAGGTGGGTGGCTAACGTGAGTAAGTACGGATATGACTTCTCGCACCGCCTGCTGAACGCAGCGGACTACGGAGCGAGAACCTCCCGCACACGTTTCTTCGGGATATTTGCCAAGCACGGACTGCCGACGGTATTCCCGGAGCCCACCCATTGCAAGGGTGGGCGCAAAGCCGATATGTTCCATACTGCTCTCAAGCCTTGGAGAGCAGTGCGGGATGTGCTTGACCTTGAGGATGACGGACAAAGCATTTTCGCAAGGAAGAAACCACTGACAGAGCGGACATTGGAACGCATATACGCAGGACTGATTAAGTTTGTCGCTGGCGGCAAGGACGCTTTCCTGTCGCGCTACAACAGCGTGAGACCTAAAGATACGGCAATGTCGTTGAATGAGCCTTGCGGCGTGGTTACGACAGAAAACCGATTCGCAAAAGTAAAGGTGCAATTTTTATCGAAGCAGTATAGCGGCGACCCCGACAGCAAGAATATCAGCCTTGACCAGCCATGTGGAACGATAACCACGATTGACCACCATGCGCTTGTCGATGCAAGTTTTCTTGCGTCATATTACGGGAACGCAAGGCAGAACTCAAGTATAGAAGCCCCTGCACCTACGGTAACGACGCACGACCGTTTCGCGCTTGTCACAAGCCACTTCCTCGATATGCAGTATGGCAATGGCACGCCTGTATCGATTGACGCTCCTGCGCCAACAATCACAGGCAACCCGAAACACAACTACGCGACCGTCAAGCAGTTCCTGATGAACCCTGCATATCAGTCCAAGGGCGGCAGTATAGACGAGCCGAGTTTCACACTCGTTGCAAGAATGGATAAGACACCACCATATCTGATGACGACAAAGTCCGGGGTTGGGGTGATAATCTATGAAAGCGACTCGCCCGCTATGAAGAAAATCAAGGAGTTTATGGCGATGTACTGCATTGTGGATATATGTATGCGGATGCTCAATATCGCGGAGTTGAAACGGATACAAGGCTTTCCCGAAGACTATATCCTGTACGGCACACAGGCAGAGCAGAAGAAATACATCGGCAATGCCGTGGAGGTGAATATGGCGTGTGCCTTATGCCTGGCTCTCGCCGAAGAATTAAACAACCTATAAACATTTTGAATTATGGACGCAAAATTTTTCGTGCCTTTTAATACCAAAGATTATTTTAACATTACAACGATATGAAACAGTTTTTCAAAGACAGTGGTATCACGGTAGCGGAATTGCCACTGCTCAAAGAGCGGCTGCTTGACCCTACCCAAGAATTTCACTTTACCAAAGAGCAGTATAATAACCGTCTGTACGGTCGCACGGCACTATCATACGCCGAGCGTGTTTGTTTAAACACTGTGCTGCGCACCATTCGCCAAGAGCAGCGTGCCAAACAAGAAAACGACCCCGTATTGGAACAACATGTATAAACCATTCAAAACTATAGTATTGTATTATGTGCAAAATGACAACCCAAGTAGAGGTGGAACTCACACTCTCCGACATCACCAACGCCCTTACGGCTATGCGCGAAGAGGGCGAACTGAATAGCGACTATGCCCGCAGTGAAGTCTTCGATGCACTCTCACCCACCCGCGAAGACATCCTGCAACTGCTGACTTTGGAACACGAAAAAGACGAGCAATGCCGCCATTGCCAGCCCTATTGGACGGACGAGGAGAAAAACAAAATACTGCTTACCCTGTTCAACCCGCGCGGCATCCTCAGCCGCGGGCAGGTCGCCACCGAGATTATGGAAATACTGATGCACTTATAATTGACGACTATGACCTACAAGATTTTTCCCCGCGAGCATGCGGGTTATTTCAGTATCATCATGGACTACAACCATGCCAAGGCAGTAGAACTATCCGACAGACTGGATGCCACGGAAGGTATCTCTTTTGATGCATACTATAACCGCAAAGATATGGACGCCTACATCATTACAGTGCACATCACCGACCCGGTTCTGCTTCGCGAGAGTGTGGCCTATCAACAGGACAGGCTCTATACCGTCTGCGCGGAAGTATTAGGAATGAACGACCTCCCAAGCCCCGATGACCTATGAAAGCCATAGACCAAACAGAGAGACTGCGCCGAGCCAACTGCTTGCGCCGCTGGTATATGACCCGCGGTGCAAGTACGGAACGCGGAATATACCGGCGACGCATTACGCGCCATCTACAGATTAGCGACGACCGTTTCTACCGCCTATTGGAAGGACGCACGTACATCAATGATGAACGCGCAAGGAAAATCAACAGCGCAGCCAATGCCTATATGCTTTGGCAGATAGATATTTTTGAATTATGATTGACTTGAAGAAAGAAATCCTTGACCGCACCCGCGGCGGATTGGATATATTGCTTGACCTGTTTCCCGATGCGCGCAGCGTAATTGACGGAACGGCTCGCAAGTTTAAGATGCGTCCGGAGGAGCGAACCGCAAGTGCCACCATTCGTCAGAAAGACGGTGTGTGGTATGTATGCGATTTCGGCGATGACGGGCGTGAAATAAACTGTTTCGATGCCTATATGAAAGCCAATAACATTGCTTTTTTCTCGGAGGCAATCCACCAATTGGCAGACCGGTACGGCATACAATTCGTGCTTGACCCGCAGGTGAACAAGGTGGCGAAGAAGGAATATGAGGACGTGGAGAACGACCCGAATATAAAAGAAGGCGACTATGGCTACACGGCAAAAGAGAAACCGAGCGATGCCGACTTGAAGGTATGGGGAGCATTTGTTACGCCGGACGTACTGGATAAATACAACTACAAGTGCCTTGTCTGTTATTGGTCGGTATCACGCAGCAAGACCACTGGACGGCTGACCAAGACCACCTACTATTCATCGGACGATTTTCCGATCTTCTTGCACGATTGTGGTAAGTTCTGTAAGATATACCGCCCTTTCAACTGCGACAAGTACCCGAAATTCACATGGCACGGCAGCAAGCCGAAAGACTATATCAATGGTTGGGAAGAAGCCAAGCGGGCATACGAGCGCGGCAAAGAGCAAGCCACACAGGCACGCACTCCGGTGGAGAAACTTCCCGCTATCATACTGTGCAGCGGTGAGCGTGATGCAATGAACGTAGCAGGTATGGGGTATTATCCCGTATGGCTCAATAGCGAAACGGCAACATTGAGCGAGCACGCCCTGCGTGAGATGAACAACATCGCCAAGAAAGTGTACAATGTTCCAGACATCGACCAGACGGGTATTGAGCGCGGCACACAAGTAGCCCTCACACATCTCGGCATTTACACTATAGAACTGCCCAAGTGGTTATCCAACTACAAAGATAAGGGCAAACCGCGTAAAGACCTGCGCGATTTTCTTGAGATACGCCCCAGCAAGGCAGAGTTCGAGAAACTGATGGACGTGGCTTTGCAGGCACGCTTTTGGGACGCATCCTATCCTGAGCGCAACGGAAAAATCACGGAGAATATACAGATACGAGCCTTGAACCTGTTGTACTTCTTGCGTCTCAACGGCTTCTACAAGATACAAGACCCTATCTCGAAAGAGATGGAGCCTTGTCGGGTTACTGACTATATGGTAGAGATAATGAAGCCCGGACAGATACGCGATTTCATACGCGAAGACCTCCAACGCCGCCAAGTGCGCCCCGCTGTGATTGAAGCCTACATCAAGAGCAAGACCGTGAAACAGGATATATACAACGACTTACAGACGATAGAGGTTGATTTTACACCTTCCACTCCGACAAGCCGCACTTTTTATTTCAATAATGGTTGCCTTGTAGTTACCAAGGATGATACACAACTCATCAAGCCGAAAGACAAAAGAACGTATTACTACAAAGAGAAGGTTATTCCACATACTTTCAAGCGTTTGGCACCTTCTTTCCAATTCACGGAAGACCATTGTCTGCTGCTCTGCGATACTACCAGCAAGATGTTTCGCTACCTTATCAACGGCAGCCGTTTCAGTTGGCAGGAAGAGTTCGAGAACCGTACTACAGGCGACCCCGAACAGGATGCACAGTACATTGCAGACAACCGCTGGACTATCTACGGAGACCGGCTGACTATGGAAGAAAAAGCAGAACAGGCACAAAACCTGCTCAATAAAATTTACGCATTGGGCTACCTGCTACATCAATACAAGACAGCGGAAAAGGCGTTTTGTATATACACTATGGAGGGCAAACTGACCAAAGAGGATGTCAGTCAGGGTGGTAGCGGTAAGTCGCTGTTCGCAAGGTCTCTCAAAAAACTACACATCGCCAATATGGTTACTTTGGACGGGCGTAAGGATGATATGACAAAGAACAACCACTACCTCGACCGTATCAACCGGCACACCGACATTCTGCTGATTGATGATGCGGCTAAGAATTTCCCGTTTGATGCTTTCTATACCGGTATCACTGGCGATATGATTGTCAATCCCAAGGGTACGAAGTCTTTCGAGATAGAGTTTGAAAACAGCCCGATGATTGTCTTTACCTCCAATTTCCCGTGGCAAAGAGATGACGAGAGTACCAGACGGCGCATATTACCCGTTGTGTTTTCCGATTACTACCACGGACAGGGGAGCAGCAACCAATATCGTGAAACCCGCAAGGTGAGTGATGATTTCGATGGGCAGGAGTTGTTCGGCAGAACATACCCCGAAGAAGATTTCAATGCGGACTACAATTTTCTCATTGATTGCTTGCAGTTCTACCTGTCGTGGAGTGGGCACCCCATTGAGCCGCCCATGGAGCGAGTGATGGCGCGTGTGCGCCGCGGCATGATGGGTGATAACTTTGTAGCATGGGCGGACACCTATTTTGCGCAAGATGAGAACGAGCCGAACCCGAAACTGAATCACGTGCTGATTAAACAAAGCGTCTATAACGACTTCTGTGATGACGTGGGACGCGATCTGAAAAAGACTGCCCAATCATTCAAACAGAAACTCAAAATATGGTGTCAGGAACAAGGCTATGAGTTTTGCCCCAAGGAGGTGCAGGGCTACAAAGAAAGTATGCAGCGCATCACGCGCAATATCTACTCCGGCACCCTTGGTAACCGCAAGTCTGTAGAACTTATTTATATTCGCACATCGCCCGACATTCCCATTGATAACACACTGCCACAAGGTTGGTATAGTTGATAGCACACCGCCTTGTTGCGAGCCCTCACCGGTACAAGTGGGGGCTTTTTTGTGCCCTGCCCCATAGGGCGGGGTTCGGGGTTCCGCTTCAGCCTCTCCTCTCCCCTTTCACCCCTCTAAAATACAATAAATTTTGTACCTTTGTACCATACACTGCTGAATAAAGTATAAATAATTGAAAATAAGGTATTTATCTTGGGTACAACTTTGGGTACAAATCGTGGTACAAAATGTGGTACAACTTGCCAAAACTGCCTTTGAAAAAAAAGTGTGGTCTTTTTGAGGTACAAACCGCTGTCTTTCAGTACCTTTGTCGCAAAAATCAAGCAACGAATTATGACCACTTTCATCTTTTTCTACCTTCTCGGGGTGCTGCTATCTGCCAATATCTGCTTCTTTTTGGCACGTGAATCGGGCATCTGTCGTTTGAGCCACCTGCTCCAATACTTGCTCATCGTTTGCACCTCTTTCGTCGGACTATCGTTCCTGACTATCACATTGCTCATTGATGTTTTCACTCGCCATCACGGCGACCCCGTCCTTTGGCGACGCTGAAAGAATCTGTTGCACAAAATGAAAGACCATACCGAAATACTGAAAGATTTTGCCTTTCAATCTTTCACTTTGTGAAATATCCCCCTTTCACTCTTTCAAATAGTGAAAGAATGGTGAAAGAGCCGCCTTTCAGTCTTTCACGTATTGAAAGAACCTTGAAAGATAGCAAGTTACAATGAAAGAACCTCTGAAACAATAAAAACTCAAACAATATGGCACGTAAATCAATCAATTTCAACGTATCGGAAGACACGTTCAACCAAATCAAAACCATCTTTCCCGACGCTGTCGGCACGGATGACAACCTCCGCCAACTGATGCAGGCATACCTCTATCACGAGCAGCACAAGGACGATGCCCCCGCCGAGCAACAGTTGGCGGCACTCCGTGAGCAACTCGCCCAGTCGGAAACATGTATCGCAAACTTGGAACAGCAACTGCAAGCCGCCACAACACAAGCAGACGACCTCCGACAGCAGTTGGCTACGGAACAAGACCAAACCGCCACACAAGCAGAGACCATTGCCCACCTCGAAGAAGCCAATAATCATTTGCAGCACCGAGAGGCTACGTGGGAGCAGATACGTGCAACGCTCAAGCCCTTCCCCGTTGCACTGTTGGAACAAACCGCACAGCACCTGTCGGAGCGTTACAAACGCGACATTGACCCGATGAGCATATTGGTGGATATGTTCCTGCGCTATACTATTGAGCGCAACGCCGAGTGGTTCTATCCGTTTGTGCTGCGCGATGCCGATATTCTCGCCATTGCTCACCAACTGAACGAAAACATCACGACTATTGCGCAAGTGCGCAAAATCATTCTTCGCCCATGAACATCGATTTTCTTATAGGGATGGTTCGCCCATACCTGCCGACTATCACACAGAAATTTCTGCCCAAAGTGAACGAAGAACTGGCGGCTGCTCTGTTCCGTGAGGACGAACACTTGCAGGACGGAGAGGCGGAGTCTGTCTTTATGCTCAGCCGCGACGGCGGAGATGTCTATGTGCGTGTTGCGCAATTAGACAGCAATGCCCGTGTGGTGCGTACCTCCGCCCCGCGCAAAGTAACCGACTACCTGCAATCTATCATTGAGCAGGCATTAAACAAGCAACAATAAACCTTCCGCATTATGTCCGTATTAGACCAACATATCCAAGAACCGCCACAAGAGCCGTATCGCTTCGAGAGCGGCGACCTCGACTTCATCAGCGAGATGGAACAGCCCAAACAGGCTATGAATATCGACGAACGTCCCGACTTCGAGCCGACCAATCCCGAAGAACACGAGGAGTATATAGAGAATGACGGCGAGCATGATGACCTCATTGCTGCCGCCACAGAAGAAACGGCTACGCTTATCACTGATGTCATTGACAATGGTGCCGCTTTCGGTCTGTCGCTCATCTCCAAGAACCCGATAGAGGAACATAAAGCCACGGCAGACCAAAAGTCCCGCATCCGCAAGATTATCTATGTCTATTGCGAGAAAACGGGTGGCTATATCCCGTTGTGGCTCCAACTGATTATCCTTATCATTGGTGTATATGGCGTACAGATACCTGCTGCCATGGAGGCACGCAAGATAAATGTGCTTCAGGAGAAGATACGCCAACAGGAGGAGCAGATACACGCTTACGAATTGGAGAAACAACGCCGCGAGTTGGCAGACCAACTGCAAGCACGCAAAGCCGCAGACCAACAGGAGGATGCTTAATGGAACGTGCGGCTAAATGTACACTCGTATTGGGCTTCAACGGCACAGGAAAAACCACTTTCTTGCGCCAGTTGTTTCTCCGTATGCTGTCTGCGGCACAGGAGCGTGACGGGCGGCTGAAGATACTGATAGTAACGCCCGATGATACGGAGTGGCAGGAATTTCCCGAAAATACACTTGCTACGCCCGACGACTATATCTTCGACGGCATACAACGGCATATATGGCAGGACACTGTCGGCGAAGACAAGCACTACTCGTTGGGACGTATCGCTATGTTTACCAATGGCATTGTGGTGTTTGACGACTGCAAAGTCTATTTCGGCGACAACCTGCCACAAGAGATTGTGAATCTGTTTGTGCGTCGTCGCCAGCGCAGTCTCGATGTGTTCTTTGTGGGGCATGGCTTCACAACTATTCCACCCAAGGCTTTCACCTACTATAGCGATGCTATCTTGTTCCGCACAGTGGATAACATCGACCGTCGCAAGAACTGCATCAACAACTTTGAGTATTTCAAGCGTATGCAAGCCGAAGTGAACCGCAAGGCGGTCAAGCAACCGCACTACCATATTCGTATCAAGAACACGGACGTATAAGGTGGGCACGCAAACCAAATATCAGTATATGTCCCGCAAGGAATTGGCAACGGCAGCGGGTGTGAACGAGCGAACACTGTATAGTTACATACAGACTATATGGGGAGAGTTGGTTGCACGTGGATGTACCTCACGGCGCAAACTGACACCCGCTGCCGTGGAATATATCTGCGAGAACTTTGGAATATCGTTGTAAATCACCGCTATATTGGCTGTTTCTTTGCGAAAAATACTGCCAAACCTTGCAAATCTCATTTTTTGGTACTATCTTTGCAGCATAATTAGCAAACAACTAATACTTTATAATTTGGATATGCCCAAAGTTTTATTGTACATCACAGCACGTATCACGTGGATATTCTTGTTTTATGGTACAGATGCCAACGAGAACAGAGCGCACGTACATATTGCCAAGCGTGGTATGGAACGTGCTTGTAAAATTTGGTTAGAGCCCGATGTATCTGTGGCAGATCCAGGAGAACTGACACCCGCCCAACTCAAGCAGGTGCTACAAGTTACAGAAGAACATCGCGAAAAACTGATGCAGCAATGGAAGGCCTTTAAGGAAGGTAAGCCTATCAAAATACAAACCATAAAAAAATAACTGCTATGCAACCACAAATTGACGGATACTGGAACATTGTTCCGAAAATCAAAAAAGTCTCTTTCCCTATCAGGGGTAAGATGGCAGTACAGTTGGAAGATGGCAGACAAATTATTGCTCCGCTATCGTCGTTCCCCTCTGTGAAGAAAGTTCCAGTAAGCGAACGCTCCAAATGGTATCTCGTGGGAGGTGGAATTACGTGGGATACATGTCCCGAAGTAATTCACATTGAGCAAATCCTTGGGAATTTTGACAATTACAAACACGAACAGTAACAACTAACTTCTTGCTCCACCGCCACAAGCCGAACGCTTGTGGCGTTTTTTTGTGCCACTCTGACCTAATTTGGGGTCTGGGTGGCATTTTTTTCGGAAATAATCGGAAATCTTCGGCAATAATCGGCAATTTTCGGAAAGTGTGTTGTGGGGTTGCTGTACCTTTGCGGCAAAATTTAACATCAACCTCAAAAGCAACATAAAATGAACAAAGTATCTACCGCCGTTACTGTCGGCATTGTATGCGTCGTTATGTTGGGTGTGGTCATCTACCTCAACCGCGACAAGTTCCATTCCTCTTCGGCAACCCTTGAGGTGCCTGCCACCGAGGCGTAAATCCGAAACATTCATCAACTAAACAAAAGAAAAATGGCAAATCAAAATGTAAAGAAAGTAGGCTCTGTTGTCATCGACGACGAGATGCTGCAACGTGCTACGGCTGCCAATGCCGAAGGTGCCAACTACACCGGTGCGGGCGACAACACCCTCGATTTCGGTAAAGCAAAATCCTTTATCGCCGAGGAGCAGACCGGCAAACGTGCCAACCTGACCATCGACAACACCACGGGTTCGGACGATGTAAACCTTCAGTTGAACGAGATTCTGGCTGCTATCGAGGACACGCACGTCATCAAGGATGGCGAGGTAGTCACCGGTTGCAAAATCTCTTGCACCCCGTGCAAAGCCTCCGTATTGGCTAAGTACCTGCAACGTTTCCCGACCCGCCTGCGTGCTGTGAAGTTCGCTGCTTCCGACTCGAGCCAGTTGGACGAGCCTTTGCGCAGTTACCGCATCGACCCCTTCACCAAGAACCCCGTCGAAGATGAGAAGATTCCGTCAAACTACCGCCAGGACACCAACAACCCCAATATGGTGGATGTGGACGACCTGAACGGGTTCCAGACGAGCGAGTTGCAGACTATCACCTACAAGGTGCAAGCCGGCAAGAAAGTAACGCTGTCGTTGTTGTTCGGTGCCACCCTCGACATCGCAGGTGCACTGTCGAAAAAAGCCGAGGACGCAGCCATGACTGTCGCTACCCTGTACGTACAGAACCAGCAGGGCTAACCAAACACGGATTCATCAACCCCATAAATTGAGTCAGTATGAATAAGAATGCTGTACTCGTGGAGTTGCTCGAAAGATCAAAGGCACACTCTAACGGTGTGTCTTCGATTTTTAAGAACACACCTATTGTGCTCAAGGGCGACTTCCCGAGCATTGAAGAACTGCAAGACTTGCAGCAAGGCTATCCCGATGAGTTTAACCGACTCATCCGTTTCCTCTATCCCGAGAAATTCCCCAAAGGTACTGCGGGGGCTTTCGATTGGATGACACTGGTAGGCGGTGTGCTGAGTGGTGCTGGCGGTGGTTTGCAACAGATTGGCGCAAACCAAAACGGTCAGTCGGCTGCCGAGGCGGAACTGGCTGCGCTTAAACTGCAACAGCAGGCACAGGCTGAGCAGAAAACGGAAGACCGCAAGTGGCTGATTATCGGCGGAGTGATTGCTGCACTGGTAATAGTGGCTATTGTTATTGTGGTAGTACGCAAGAAGTGAGAATGAATCAGCCGACTTTCATATACCTGCCTATCTTCAATGACAATCCCGACAACCCTGCAAGGTGCGAGGTTAAGACGGGACGGATTGAGATAAACCGCTTTATGTGGAATCTGTTGCCCGACTACCAGCGGGAGTATGTACTTGCGCACGAGAAGGGGCACTATTACAGGCAGTCGTTTGATGAAGTGGAGGCTGACCGTTACGCACTGGAGCAACTGAAGTATAAAAAGCCGTA
Organism: Bacteroidales bacterium; assembly: GCA_050872525.1. GTDB lineage: Bacteria > Bacteroidota > Bacteroidia > Bacteroidales > Paludibacteraceae > Colicola. Next base: position 13,371 of record JBNMHB010000024.1, read on the forward strand.
TAGTCTTTGGAACTACATCAAGTCGGTGCGTGCAATCTCTCATAACGACCCGCAACGCTGCTATGCCGCCGAGAAGGGGGCTTTGGAAGCCGCTGCTGCCAAAGGTTCGGCAGAGGCAAGAGAGTTGCTCAAAACGCATTACTCTTTTGCCAACGCCGACGGGCAGCGCAAAAGTACGGTGGAGTTGCCCCTTAACATTGACATTACTTCTATGCAAGCGGCTTTGTTGATAGCCGTAGTGGTGTTTTTAAGTGTAGTTGTATCAACCATTAAATAAACCGAATATGAACTCGAAAACAAAGTATATTATCATTGCTGCTGTAGCAGTGATTGCAGTGGCAGGTGCTTTCTGTTGGTACAGAAAGAAAGGTACCGCGTCTCCGCTGTAGTAGAGTAACTCACTACTAAACAATACAAATATGAATAGTAAAACAAAATATATTCTGTTGGGCATTGTCGGGTTGTTGCTCATTTATCTTATCTACAAGAAGCAATCTGCGACTTTTGCATCCGTTGCTGAAGATGTGGACGAGGGAGACTTGGCAGCAAAGAACTCTGCCAAGTCTGCTGCGCGTGCCGCAGAAGACGCTGTCTCTAATGTAGAGATGACCATCGAGGAAGAGGAGTACAACCAGGCCCGTGAAGATTATCGTAAGTTATCAGGCAAATACCCGCCGTCCTCGTGGAGTAAATCAATGATTGATTCATGGATACGGGAGCAGGAGAAAAAGAATGAGGCACTGAAAAAGTATATCGGCATCGTTTCTTCGTCTAATGGTTACGCCAAAGACGAACATACCGATGATATGACGCTCTCACAGATAGAGAGCCTTATCACGAAAGCGCAGAATGATACTGAAGAAGGCAGGCGTAAAGCCGCAGAAGCCGCCGCTGCCAAGCAGAAAGCTGAGCGAACTGCCTATATTAAGGAACTCGTCAAGCGTTTTCAAGCAACGCTACAGTCTCCGAATTATATGCTGATGAGTGCCACAAAGAAGAACGCGTGGGACACCAGTACGCTCAGTGAGATGCTGAAACTTTCAGCAGCAGAAAAGAAAGAGTTTAACTCTCTCTTTGCCTCGATGGGCGGTAGTGGTAAAATTCCTGACTATTTCAACCAGAAAAAGTCGAAATGGCAGAACCGTCTAAGTGTGTACGAGGCTATCCGTCCCGGAAATGCCAATACGGGTCGTACCGGTGCTTCGATGGCAACCTCTGTCAAGAAAGCCTACTCAAACTTGTAATGCTATGGGACAACAGATAGACCTGTTTATCGAAAAGCGGGATTTCGGGGACAAATCTACCACAAACGAAATGCGTTTGCTGGCGCAGTTGAATACCATCAAGTCTTCGGCTGCGTCAATAGACCGCCCTGCTGACCCCGAACTGGCACAGGCGCGACAAACGGTAGAGCGTCAAGTAAAGAAGGATAATGTAGAAGAGGGTACAACGACTTCCATCTCCGCAAAACAAAGGATGGTAAACCGAGAAGAAACGACCTCAAGAGTTCGTTCCGAACTTACACATCTTCAAAACTGCTTTTGGCAAAATCCGACTAACTACCTGCTGGTGTTTATAGCCTTCCTGCTGCTCCTGTTATTGATAACCCGTGACTAATTAACCGACGAATATGAACAATACAAGTTACGACAATACCGCACCTCTCACTACAATAGGTGTAAAAGTCCAACTCACGGCTACATCCGCACTCTACTTGTTCCTTGCTATTGCATTGGGTAGTGCTGCATTTTTTGTGGCTAAAAAGTATGTCTGATTATGAAAATTCCCGCACTGAAGAAAGGACAATTATACACCATAGGTATTGTGGCTGTGGTGGTAACTGTCATTGTGATTGTAGTTTGTATCAATTACGCGAAAATCAAGAACTGGATTTCTGAAAAGAAATACGAGAACGAGATAGACGCCGCCATTGATTCCTCGAATGTTCGCATATCCGCTGCCATGATGCGGCAATACGCCGATCGTCTGTACACTGCCGTCAAAGGCTGGGGAACAGATGAAGATGCTATCTATGATGTATTCGGCAACTTCACAACGAATGACGAAATTATGCAACTCATCAAGATATTCGGCACGCAAGGCGGTATGACGTTACCACAATGGATATTGGACGATATGACTGCAAAGGAACGCAAGAAACTGAATCTTATTCTAACCAATAACGGTGTAAGTTACCAATTCTGACAATACCCATGACAGACAAACGAAAAATCGGACTGGCTATAGGAGTGTGTATCGTGGTTGTCTTGGCTGCTGTTGCGGCTTATGTGCTCATACGTAGGAAAGATGAAGACATAGCTACGGAGCAACCCGCAACCACCGACACCTCCTCTAATAATACTATGTCTGTTTCTGATGGGGAATTAAAACTCGGTTCGCGAGGGCAGTCCGTCAGACAATTGCAGACGTACCTCAATGGTCAGTTGCTCGCCAATTATTACGTCCGTTCCGACTATCCTGTGGACAAATCGGGCAAGCGTATCACTCAACTGAAAGTGGATGGCATCTTCGGCGAACAGACGCAAGCCGTATGTCTGTGGCAATTCGGTAAAACAACCGCAAAACTTGAAGATATATGCTAAATAGTTTTTTTCCTGATTATATGGTCGAAGCCATATCTGCTGATGTCGTGTGCGAAACCTCCCAAGGCACATATATCGGTTGGTTCGACCGTTCCAAAGCAAACCGAAAAGATACAGCCCCTGCTATAGAAGCACAACCTGTATGGAAAATCAAATTTATCGAAACAACCAAGGATAGCGAAGGTAGCAGCCTTGTCCGTACTCTTTACCCTAACGGGGTAAAAGAATATCAACACGTATGGGATGAGCGTACCTCACTAACCTATAAATATGCAAATTAGTATGGTTTCTGTTATCAAAAAAACGACGCTACCATCTTCTCTATCAGTGGGGCGTGCTACAACAAGTAAAGCAACAACTGCTGCTGTCACAAAACGGACAACGGCAGGTGGAATTTCCTCCAGCACCAGTGCTGCTGTTTCCGCAGGTAAAATAGACGGTGGTAATGCCTATTCTACAATAGGGAAAAGAACCACTCCCGCTGCCTCATCGTCCGATTTGGCAAACAATATATTTATTAAGTCTTCCACTATGCCGACAAAACCTTCTACAGACATAGGCCTTGAAGTTGTAAAAAATGCTGTAACAGAGACAAAGAAAAAAGACACGGTTGATTCTACTCTCAAAGACGCAGCAACAGTAAAGACCCTCACGGAGGCTATTATGAAGACAGGAACTGTGTCTGATGCACAAACTTTGATTGCTATTGATTCCCAAATCAAAGATACCGAGGCAGAGAAGGCTGCTGATGACACAGCGCAAACTATTATACAGGCGACCTTGAAACAACAAAATCAAACCAAGGATGATGTCCTTGCGGAAACACAGCCTGAACAAATTAAGAATAACACTGCCACAAGTACCCCTAAGGAAACAAATAAGGCAGACTCGTTCAAAGAGGAGAGTGAGCAGTCTCCTAATAATTCCGTCACAGAAAAGCAAATTATCCATACCGCAGAGAATAGTAATAAACGCCTGATAGTGCTGGCGGGTATCCTATTGGTGGGTGTTGCTGTGATGTGGTATGTACATAAACATTGAATAAAATGGCAGGTGGCGTAAAATATGACCCGATACTTGGCAAGGTCAGGCAACAGGATAATACTGATGTCTCGAATCTGTTAAACCGTGATGGTTCCAATTATATAGGTTCTCTATCTTTAGTAGTACCGACTATTACCTCTGAGTTACAGATAAAAAAACAAGATGGTACGCTTGTTAAAACACTCAATTCAAACCGCCTTATTATTGAACGAGGTGCTATCATTGATTATAGTGGCACCTTTCAGTATGCGGCTCCGACTTCCTCACAAAAGCCTCCTACCCGTTGCACAGGAGATTTCGGAACGATTCTGCCCCCTCCTAATACTCCAAGTGCTCCGATAGAGAAAAATGGTATAGCATCAGATACCACTATTGCTTGTAATTTATTCGCTGACAAAAGCGGATTGGAAGTTTTGGGTAATAAAGTTGTCAAAGCCACTGGAGAAGATAAAACAACGGCTACGGTTACTATTGAGTTTCGGTATCTTCGCCTATGTGGAGTAAGTGCAGATGAAGATGTTGATATAACTACGCTTTCAGGCGATTTTGGTAATTCGCGCGCCAAAACAATTGATTTCGATTGTTCGGGAGGAAAATACTTTTACTACGCATATCCCAAAGTATTAGGGGAAGCAACTTGGAAAGTCGGTGGTTTGGCATTTTCCGGCTATGAACGTACTGAAAAAACTATCACTAACTATTATGGCTTGTCAATTACTTACTACGTATATCGTAGCAGTAACATTCAAACAGGCTCCAATATCAACGCTGTAATTTCTTAAACACTATGGCTACTAAAGGTCAGAAAATACCAGGCACAAATCTTGCTGCCCCTGTAGTTCCGTTTACTGAAGATGATGTATATCCTACCCATTACGCTCAGTATGGTAAAGGAGGGTTCCGAACAGTAGTAACGTTGGAAGACTTGGACTTAATTCCCCAAGAACTCCGTGAGGATGGAATGCTTGTTTATGTCAGTGAAGAAGGGATGATATACCAATATAAAGAGGAAGATAATGTATTTAGCAAATTATCTTCTCACCAAATAGGAGGATTATCAAACAACAAGACATTGGGCGAAGATATATTTGATATTCAAAAGCGTCTTTGGGTTAGTGGTAGTATCACGCCTATCACCTATGCCGAGTTGGTTACATTACGTACCAATAAATCTCTCATTCCTTGCCAATGGTACCGAATTACTGACTATATAACGATAGTTGCTAACGACCCTGAGGCACGTAGTGCAGAGCATCCATTTGATTTGTTGGTCATGGCGACCTCGCGTAGTACGCTTTCAGAGGAGGCTCGCGCTATCGTCAGTGAACGAGATACCGATAATTATTTTGAAGGTGCCAATTTGAGTGTTTGGCGACTATGGTATTGTTTGGACAATGATGTTACACGTTTTGCATGGGCAGACACAAAAAATGGGAAAGGTGTCATTTGGCGTATGGTGGATGAATGGCAAAACGATTGCCCGTACGATTTCAAAAATGTGCAGTTCAAAAGATATTTGGCATCTACGTCAAGCGATGTTCTGAGTGATTCTATCAATGGTCAATACTATGCCTATAATGGTGAGATGAACAATGTCGAGATTGCAGATGAAGAAGATTTTGTTTGGGCATACACTTTTACTATAATTGATAAAAATAAACAATGGGTGGATTATTCGGTTAGAAAAGAGGGCGCACTTGGTGAAGAACCGGGATTTGAATGGGGATATGTTCATCAATTAAAGATAGGGAAATGTGAATATAATCACATTAGGAATGTATATACAGCGATTACTATCGATGACGAACACTATCGCACATTGATGCTGAACAATATAGTCTTAATTTCTACTATAGACGAGAGTATTGGTCTGCCCGGAGAAATGCAACTGAACGAGTTCGGTAGTGGTAACTATAATATGACGCTCAAGGATAATCCGGAACAAAACCACTTCGGAAGCAAGTGTTATAACAACATTGTTGGTTCTTATTTCAATACGTTCGGGAACTACTGCCAGTATAATACATTCGGGAACTACTGCGATAGTAACACATTCGGGAACGACTGTGATAGTAACACGTTCGGGAACTACTGTTATAGTAATACATTCGGGAACTACTTACGCCAACTTACAGTATTTGATGGTGTTTACTATGTATCAGTTACCGGTGGCGAAAGCGATTCCAGTTGTGTGCAAACGGCTCAGATACTCAATGGCACACGAGGCAAAAGTGATACAGACAAACTGCAAATTACATTCCAAACAGGAGTGGAATTTACGCAGATTGCAGCCCTAAAAAGTACTGGAGAATTACGAATTTGGAACCCTGCTGATGGGGTATAAATGTATGTGGCATTTGTATATTGTTGCACTATATCTGCAATAATATACCAATAATTTAAGTAAACAGCAAATATGAAATAAGCATAACTTGGTAAAAATAAGGGATATAGATATGTTTTTGAATGGATTTTGTACAAGTTGTTCCCGAACTATTCCGCATGGAAATTTCGTAGAATACTTATACTAACCATCTAAAAACAAAAACTATGCTCAAGAAAATTCGTTACAAATTGGTGTACAATCGTGCTCATAGGCTCAACCAGCGTGGTGAAGGACTTATAGAAATAGAATGTTCTCAACAGCAGCGTCGCATCTATTTCTCCACTCACACTTATACTACCCCTGAACATTTCACAAGGGGAGCGGTTGTCGGTATTGCTAATGCCGATGGTATTAACTACGCATTGTATTTAATGATACAAGAGATAGAACGTGTAGAGTTAGAGTATATCAAAAAAGGTGTTGAAGTTACATTACCGATACTCCGCGAGGCTATCCGTGCGCATATCTCGCCCGCGGCAAAGATAACAGATTTTGGAATTCAAGTAGTGGCTCAAAGCGAGAGAAAGAACCTTACTAAATTAAATTATCAGACCCTTCTTAATAATATAGAGCGGTTTCGTAAAGGAGTACTTATAACAGACATTGATTATCAGTTTCTCGTTAGTTATGACCAATGGCTACGCGAATCGGGCATAGCACACAATACCCGCATTTCACGCCTTCGACTCCTGCGTGCCTTGCTCAATGAAGCCCGTAAACGCGATATTATTTCTATCAATCCTTTTGATAGATTTCGCATACAGCAGATGGTATCACGAAAAGGATTTCTAACAATAGAGCAGGTTCACCGTTTAGAGAAGATGCATCTCAAAGGGATAGAAGATAAAGTGCGAGATGCATTCTTAATAGGTTGCTACACAGGACTACGTTTTTCTGATATTGTAACGCTTAGGCAAGAGCATATAGAAAATGGATGGTTGGTGAAGAAAATGGTAAAGACGGGATTTATCGTAGAAATACCTATTGCAGAACTCTTTGATGGCAAGATGTTGGCGTTAATTGATAAGTACAGCGGGAACATAGGGAAACTGACTAAGACTTTAGGGAGTAATTCCACTGTCAATCGAACTTTACGCAGTGTCTTGGATAAACTTGGGGCAGATGCAAAAATTACATTTCATTCTTCTCGGCATACTTTTGCCACATTATTAGGACAGAAAGGTGTACAATTAACTACTATACAAAAATTGCTTGGACATCAAAAGTTACAGACAACCCAAATTTACAGTGAGGTGGATAGAAAGGCTATTACAAACGACTTAAAGAAACGCAAGAAAACAATATGAACGAAAAAATTTTAGTTGGTAGCCGTGCTTTTTTCGGCGATATGGAAGGCTTTAATAGTAAGGATAGGGACTATCTGCTATTGGTTGAAAATCCAATAGGTTTCCGTTGGAGACGGGAAAGCAGTATGCGTGGTATATGTCTTTTTGAATACCTCAAAGAACCCGTTTCGGAGATGGTAGCACGAACTATTCAGAGTGGCGATGCACTTTGTGTGGGAAAATTTCTTGTTAAGGAGGTTGCTAATGTTATTGGTGCCCTCCCAAAAGATATTTTACCATTAGAGGTACTACTGCCGAAATTAGATACTAAACATGAATATGAGAAAATCATTTTTGCAGCCATCCAAGAGAATCAGTCATTTGATTTGACAGATGCACAGAAAAAGGCTGCTTATGAAATATATTTGTCTGCAAGAAAGCAAAGTACTAACAAACATAAGGGCTATGTATATCAAGAAACGAAATAAATTGGCAGTCATTATAGAGATAGTCTCCTTCGTTATCTCCGTCTGCCTCATCGTGGTCGGTTTCCTTCTGCCGCCTGCGGGAGTTATCGACGGCTCCGTCATCACCGCCGTGGGCGAGCTCCTCGCTTTCGGTGTACTTGCAAAAGCCATCGACACTATCGAGGACGGACGTGCCGCCCATATCAATACAGGGCATACTTCTATCTCTATCGGTGCCAAAGACCCAGACCACGACAGTAACAATCCCAACGACAACAATATAAACAACGAAAGAATATGAAACTCAAGAATCCGACTGCTTCGTTGCACAGCAGCGAACTTACCATCAGAGGACGCGCTGCCGCGCGCAAACAGCAACAGCACCGCAGCGGGCGTAAACCTGCCAAGAAAACCACTCGTCCGACCTACAAAATGATATTGGCGCAATGAAAGGGAAAATCACAGACATCGGCTGGTACTCTCCTTCCGTGAAACAGATGCTGGCTACAGGTAACACCAAGGTAGCCCATTTGCCTATATCATACCGTGGCAAAAGTGATAAGTATAATGCACATCGGAATTTCACAAGGCGGTATATCGATCAGGAACCTGATCTGATGGCATCGCTGTATGAGATGCTTGCCGACTATTCGCTCAAAGGTTTTGAGTTCGGCAACTGGGTAACGCAAGAGGAACGCAACGGCTTTGTGCCGGATATTGCCACTACACTCAAAGAGTTATCCCAACTGATGGGTACACGCAATATCGGTTTTGACCACAATATCGGTATTGCTTTCGGGGCGCGTGGCAATGCCGGAGCATTGGCACACTACGAACCTGTCCTCAATATGATAAACCTTACCCGTATGAAGGGAGCAGGTTCTTTGGCGCATGAGTACGGGCATGCACTCGATTTCAATTTCGGTTCGTTCCTCGACCAGAACAGACATTATGCAGCCTTGTCGGGAGGACGGGAAACATCCGTCACATTGCCTGCTAATACAGGTGGGCAGTTGCGTGCATTGGTAAATCAAATCGTTGATTCTATCTGCAATGGCGAGAACTACCAACGCATGAAGAACGCCAAGACAAAGGACGGAACTGGCAAGGAGGTTCCCCTTTACAATGCCTACTGGTTCCGCCGCACGGAACTCTTTGCCCGTTTCTTTGAGCAATACATCTGCTATCTCTACAAGCAAAAAAGCATTACCAATCGGCTCTTGACCAAGTCGTGGGTCTGGTACACAAAAGACATCGTGTACGTAGCAGAACCCGATTTCCTCAAAATCAAACCTATTGCCGACAAACTCATTATCGAGATGGCGGCTTTCCTCAACAACCGCAAGAAAACCGTATCTGCCACACCCTACCCCAAGCCTGTCATCGCACCCAAGGTAACGACTGCACGTAGAGTTACCACCACAAAACGGGTAGAGAAAAAGGCGGCTGCAAAGGTTCTTGATGGTAAGGTATACCCTCTACCCAATATCCCGCAACCGAAGGTCTCCAAGCCGATTGCTATTGTGGAGAGACGGGCACTTAAAGCCGCTGATATGGCAAAACAATTCGGGCTTACACGGCAGAATATCCTTGCCCTGAAACAGTTTTGCGGTAAAGAAACAAAGCCTCAACGGCAAAGCCTGAACGGCATAATTCTCGACGGCAAATATCTGATAGCCTCCAATGCCTGCATTTTAGGATGTATAGCATTGTCAAAGCATGACCGTAAGGCAGAGCATATTCTGTACTTCCCTGACGGAAAACTTACCAAGCGCAATGGGGCGAACCTAACAGGTAAGAACGCCGATTGCTATGCAATGGGTGGTTATCCGGGTTGGAGAGGCTTGTTTGGTAGCCGTCTCGAAAATTACAAGTTGCTCAAGACTTGCAATATAGCAACATGGAACAAGCAAATATCTGCGCTTGATAAAGGCAAGAAGGTAACAAGTATTGACGGACAAAAATTCAATATTCAGCAATTATTGGTTATACTGAAGTTCCTGTCCGGTTTCAATGATAATGTATCAGTGTACTCATTTGCAGGAACACGCAGCAAATATACCAGTTACCAATTGGCTCTCTGCACAGAAAAAGCGTTTGCACTCATCATGCCTGTACGAGAGGACAACTGATAATTACGTAATATCAACATTTAAGAACAACTATTATGGCGACAAACAACTCCAAACGTGCCAGTGCCCTGCTCAGGCAGCGCAAGGCAGAATGGCAACGTCAGTTCAAGGCGTGCCACGGCAATGCAAAGGCGGTACAACGTGCCGCAAAAGACTATCACAAGAAATATGGTGCCACTCCTGCCACCCGGTGGAAACGTGCGCTCCGGGATGCCAAGCACGTAAATCGGGATACGCAAACCGCACTCCGACTGCGATGAAACGTCTGTTACCTCTGCTCATCATAGCCATGTCGGTCGCCTGTTCTCCACAGCAGCGACTGACAAGGTTGCTTCGTGAGTACCCGGAACTCAAAGCCCGCGACACACTCATACAGGCGACTGTTCCCATTGAGGCATTGTCAAACGACACACTCATACCTATCAAGCATGCTGCCACGCCGTGCCCTGATTGCGATTCTCTGCTTCGTGTCTCGTTGCGGGGCGGAGTATCTGCCACCGCCGGACTGGCACGAGCCACACTTGCAGCCGACACCGCGGGGCTGCACCTCACAGCGGAACAACTGCCCGACACGATAGTCCGCGAGGTGTCTGTACCTGTCGTGGAATATGTTGCCGTAGAACGGGAGAAGCCCGAGCGCCCCATGCACACGTTCTTCCGTATCTCAGGCATTATGGCATGGGTGCTTGTACTCCTTATTACCCTATTCCGCATTGCATACAAAATCTTTCTGCGATGAACCGAACCAATCGTATTATCCTATCCTCTACCGTTGTATCGGCAGGTATTGTGCTATC
>JBNMHB010000025.1:0-23821 GCA_050872525.1 Bacteroidales bacterium
AAAATATATGAATTTTGCATATCTTTACGTTTGTAAAGTGACTGCAAAAATCAATCCGTTGACTCGAAAAATCTGCGTAACTGACTAATCTACAAATATTTCAAAGAACAATTCCTGATTTTAATGGGACAGTAGTGATATGGATTATCAAATAAAAATCAAAACTCCTCAAACTGTACAACTGTACTGTACAAATATGTACAAATAATCAAAATTCCTCAAAATTATAACCTTTTCCGACCTTTCTTACCTCTCCCGTTCCTTGAAAATCCCTCCTCGAAAATTCCTCCCGAAAATTCTACTCAAAATCTAACTCCTAACTTCCCCAAAAAAACGTACTCACCTCTCCCGCAGGGTGCGCGTGGAGTTGAGTACAGCCAGGACGGTAACTCCGACGTCGGCGAGGACGGCAAGCCACATATTCGCGATGCCGAAAGTGGCAAGGATAAGCACTAAGACCTTGATAGCAATCGAGAAATACACGTTCTCATGGGCTATGCGGAGCGTTTTTTGGGCGATGCATATGGCGGTGGCAATCTTGCTCGGGCTGTCGTCCATCAGCACCACATCTGCTGCTTCTATGGCGGCGTCGGACCCCATCGCCCCCATCGCGATACCTATATCAGCGCGCGCCAAAACGGGTGCGTCGTTGATGCCGTCGCCGACAAAAGCCAGCGTCTTATTGGGTGTTTTCTCGGCGAGAAGTCGTTCCACTTGCGCCACTTTATCCTGCGGAAGCAGGTCGGCGTGGAACTCGTCGATACCCACTTCGCGGGCAACAAACTCCGCCACGGCAGCATGGTCGCCGGTCAGCATCACCGTGTGTCGTACGCCGGCGTTTTTCAGTGCGCGTATAGCCTCCGGAGCGTCGGTTTTTATCCGGTCGGAGATGACGATATGCCCCGCATAATCTCCATCGATAGCCACTTGGATGACCGTCCCTTGCGCCTGCGAGGAACATTCGTGCCAAACGGCACCGACCGCGTCCATCATCTTCCCGTTTCCAACACAGACCTGTCTGCCATTAACGAAGGCTCTGACACCTTGTCCCGCCACTTCTTCCACTTGTTCCACCGAGCAGTCGTCCGCTTCGTGGGCGTATGCTTGGCGCAGCGAGAGGGCGATAGGGTGATTGCTATATCGTTCCACATGTGCGGCGAGGTGCAGAAGTTCGTTCTCGGAGATGTCGTGCGGGTGGAGTAGGCTTACTTGGAACACTCCGCGGGTCAGTGTCCCGGTCTTGTCGAACACCGCGGTATCAAGTTGGCTCAGCGCGTCGAGGTAGTTGGCACCTTTCACAAGGATACCCTGTCGGGACGCTCCGCCGATACCTCCGAAGAACGCCAAAGGCACGGAGATGACCAATGCGCAGGGGCAGGAAACGATTAAGAACATCAGTCCCCGATAGAGCCACGTGGGTAGTGAATCGATGTATGCCACGTTGCCGAAGAAGGGCGGTACGAATGTCAGTAGCAGTGCCAGAACGACCACCACGGGCGTATAAATACGCGCAAAACGGGTTACGAAATTCTCGCTGCGGGACTTGTTCTCGCTTGCATTTTCCACCAGAGCAAGCACTTTCGCCGCCGTGGATTCGCCGGCTGATTTGGTGCTACGGACACGCAGGACGCCCGATAGGTTCACGCATCCGGAGATGACGGAATCGGCTTCGTGGACAGTGCGCGGAACGCTTTCCCCTGTCAGCGCAACGGTGTCGAGGTGCGACTCCCCCTCGATGACTTCGCCATCTACAGGTACACGTTCACCGGGCTTAATCACCACAATATCACCCACTTGCACGTTGTCTGCGGCAACGGTTTGCAGTTCCCCATTGCGCTCCACGTGCGCCGTGTCGGGGCGGATATCCATCAGCGAAGAGATAGAACGGCGGCTACGTCCTTCGGCGATATGTTCAAACAGTTCCCCCACTTGAAAAAACAACATCACAAACACCGCTTCCGGAAACTGATTCTCCGCCCCGGGAAGAAAACCGATGCAGAGTGCACCGATAGTGGCAACAGACATCAGAAAGTCCTCGTCGAAGACCTCTCCGTGACAGATATTCTCTGCTGCTTCGCGGAGAGTGTCGAAACCGACAACAAGATATGGAACGAGATAGATGAGCAGCAGTTGCCATGTTGGCAGTGTGCATGTATGTTCCACCACAACACAGACAATCAGCAACACCGTTGCCACAACAATTTTAATCAAAATAGCCCACGTTTCCTTGTCCCATACGCTATTTTTGCCTGCTATCTTTTCCATATTCTAACACAATTTGATTATTTCGCAGCAAAGGTACGCGGAATTTATTGCAACTCAGTTGCAATCTGAACATAATACAGAAACTCCAATCGAAACAGTCGAATTTAGCAAAATTCAGTTCGAATATACTTATATAAATCTCAAGAAAATTCCCCCGCGAACCCAATTTATTTGCGTTTTCGGGCGCAGGAGGGGCAGGAGCCTTTGATGACGAAGGACACCGAGTGGGGCTGAAAACCCTCCGGGAGCGAGATAGAGGGGATAGGTGTGTCCTCAAGGCAGAATGTGCGTTGGCAGGTCTCGCAATAGAAATGGAGATGACCGTCGGTGTGGCTGCACTCACCATCATGGTGGTGGCAGAGTTCGTAATGGACCACCCCGCGACCGTCTTCAAAAGCATGCACTACATCGTGTTCCGCGAACAGGGTCAGGACGCGGAAGATACTCGACTTATCCAAGTTGAGCATCTCGTTCTCCAAGTCCTTCAGGCTCACAGGGCGGTCCAGATTGACCAAGGTGCTATAGACCAGAATACGATTGACGGTCGGTTTCACCGATTTATGCTCCAAGTGCTGTATGATGGTTTGAGTGTCCATATTGTTGAGATGTTAGATGTTGGATGTTAGAACGCTACACTGTTAGACTGCCTTCGGCTGTTAGATTATATTATTAAAATTTACAAATAAAAAAGGTTGCCTATCATAAGCCTATCCTATGCTCATCCTATGCTCATCCTATGCTGATTGGTATAGATTTGAAAGGGACTTTTCTTTATTGTATTTTAATAAAAGAGCGTTGCCCTGATTGAGCAACGCTCTTTTTATGAGAGAGATGTACGGATTATCCCAAGAAAGTGAGCAGGATACCTGCAGCCACTGCGGAACCGATAACACCGGCTACGTTCGGACCCATAGCGTGCATGAGCAGGAAGTTGCTCGGGTCGGCTTTCTGACCCTCCATCTGGCTCACACGTGCTGCCATAGGCACTGCACTCACACCTGCGGAACCGATAAGCGGATTGATTTTCTCTTTGGTGAAGAGGTTCATCAGTTTTGCAAAGAGAACGCCGCCGGCAGTAGCCAGACTGAACGCGATGATACCCATAGCGAGGATGAGCAAGGTCTTGACATTCAGGAAGGTAGCACCGGTTGCGGTGGCACCTACCGACAAGCCGAGGAAGATAACCACAATGTTCATCAACTCGTTTTGAGCGGTCTTGCTCAGACGATCCACCACGCCACACTCTTTCATCAAGTTACCGAGCATCAAGCAGCCGATAAGCGGTGCTGCGTCGGGCAGAACGAGTGCCACGATAGCCGTGATAATGATTGGGAACACTATCTTCTCGGTCTTGCTCACGGAGCGGAGTTGTTTCATCTTGATGGCACGCTCTTTCTCGGTCGTCAGTGCGCGCATGATAGGCGGTTGGATAACCGGTACCAATGCCATGTACGAATAAGCCGCGATAGCGATAGGACCGAGCAACTGAGGAGCCAGTTTAGAGGTCAAGAAGATAGAAGTAGGACCGTCAGCACCACCGATGATACCGATAGAACCTGCCTCTGCGGGCGTAAAGCCGAGAGCGTTGGCGCAAAGGAACGTAACGAAGATTCCTATCTGTGCAGCGGCACCCAGAATCAGCGATTTGGGGTTGGCGATGAGCGGACCGAAGTCGGTCATTGCACCTACACCGATAAAAATCAAGCACGGATAAAGTCCCGTCTTCACACCTATATATAGTACGTCAAGCAGGCCGGCGTTCTTCAGGATTGCGCCATAACTATGGTAAGCAGGGCTATCGGCGTCGAGGAACGCTTCCCACAATTCGGGGTGATACATATAGGCGTTAGGCAGGTTTGTCAGCAGCATACCGAATGCGATAGGCAGCAACAGCAGTGGTTCGTACTGCTTTCTGATAGCCAGATACAACAGGAAAAACGACACGAGAAGCATCAAACCTTGACGCCAGTCGATGTTCATAAAGCCCATTGTCTGGAAAAATGCTAAAATGTCAGTCCACATAGTAGTCAGCCGCCTTTATCCGAGTACAACAAGCAGGTCATCTTGCATTACATTCTGCCCTGCAGTTACTGCAATCTTGGTAACAGTGCCGTCAAAATCTGCCAGTACTTGGTTCTCCATCTTCATCGACTCGAGCGTCAGCAACAGGTCGCCGCGTTTCACAACCTGACCCTCGGTAACGGCTACTTTGATAATTGAGCCGGGTAGGGGAGATACCACTTTCTTTCCGCCTGCGGGAGCCTCGGCTGCCTTAGGAGCGGCAGGAGCAGCGGCGGGAGCGGGTTGAGGAGCCGGAGCGGCCTTAGGAGCAACGGGCGCAGCAGCAGGTGCAGCAGCCACGGCAACGGTCTCTATCTCAACGAGTTTATCGTCTTGCATTACGTTCTGACCCGGTTGTACAAGCACCGACTTGATGGTGCCTTCGTACTCGCTGGTAATTTGGTTTTCCATCTTCATCGACTCCATAGTCAGAAGCAGGTCCCCTTTCTTAACAGGCTGACCGGCAGCGGCAACCACTTTTACGATGCTGCCCGGCAGCGGGCTCTTTACAACCACGCTTCCGGCGGGTTGTGCAGTGCGGGGAGCAGCAGCAGGAGCGGCTGCAGCAGCCTTAGGCGCAACAGGTTTGATAGAAGGAGTAGTCTTCTTTTTGTCGATAGCCACGTGGAATACAGTACCGTTCACGGTTACCTCGGCTATGTTGTCTTCTATCTCATTGACAGTCGTTTCATATTTGCGACCATCGATAGTAAATTGAAATGATTTCATACGTTTAATAGGTTACAATTATTGGCACCCCGCAACAAAAGATGTGTTTGTGTTCGGTTTGCACTATAATTCATCTTTTATCTATGAAGGTTATTCATACCGTACATCTTGTTGTTCCATTGTGTACGGTGGGGTTGAACAATAGTTTTGGTGTTTTCTTCGTCGTGAACACCGTTATAATAGAGATGGAGAGCCAACGCGATGGCGGCCGTACTGTCGGCTGTCAGCGTGATACGCGCTCTGTCCTCTTTCTGAGTGTGCGCTACGGTTTGCGAGTGTTTTGTCTCAACTTGTTGTTTCGGTTTTACGCGAGGTTGCATAACCCAGCCCAAGAATTTGAGAACAAAGACAAACACAACCAAAAGCAATAATACCAGGAGAAAACCTACTCCGGTAATCATCCAAGTGGATGCGTTTACTTCAAGCAAAATCATATTACAATGGGATATTTGAGTGCTTCTTCAGAGGGTTGGTCAGGCGCTTGGTCTGCAGGTTCTCGAATGCGTGGATAATACGCTTACGAGTGTTACGCGGCTCGATGATGTCGTCGATATAGCCACGGTTGGCTGCCTGGTACGGACTTGCGAACAATTCCTTGTACTCTGCCTCTTTCTCAGCAATGAATTTCTTTCTTTCTTCGGGGTCCTCGATAGCCTTGATAGCCTTGGCTTGCAGCACACCTACGGCACCGCTTGCACCCATCACCGCAATCTCGGCGTTAGGCCATGCAAAGCATACGTCGCCACGCAACTGCTTGCAACTCATCACAATATGACTACCGCCGTAAGACTTACGAATAGTGATAGTTACCTTTGGAACAGTGGCTTCGCCATAAGCGAACATCAGTTTTGCGCCATGGTCGATGATTCCGGCATACTCCTGACCTGTACCGCACAAGAAGCCCGGTACGTCCACAAGGGTAAGAATCTGGATGTTGAAAGCATCGCAGAAGCGTACGAAACGAGCGGCCTTACGGCTGGCATCGCAGTCAAGCACACCGGCAATATAATTCGGTTGGTTGGCAATAATACCTGTCGAGCGGCCGTTGAAACGTGCGAAACCGCAGATGATGTTGCGTGCGTAGTCTTTCTGTACCTCCATGAAGTCGCCGTTATCAACGATAAGGTTGATGATATCCTTCATGTTGTAAGGTTTGTTGGGGTCGTCCGGAACGATTTCGTTCAGGCTCTCCTCGATACGCATGGAGTCGTCGGTGCATTTCAGTACCGGTGCCTCTTCCATATTGTTTTGCGGGATGAAACTTACCAAACGGCGAACCTCCTGCAGAGCCTCTTCCTCGGTGGCTGCTACAAAGTGGGTTACACCCGATTTGGTTGCGTGTACGCGTGCGCCACCCAGTTCGGCAACGCTTACGTCCTCACCCGTAACGGATTTCACTACTTTCGGACCCGTGATGAACATATACGAGTTCTGCTCGGTCATCATGATGAAGTCAGTCAGAGCAGGGCTGTAAACAGCACCACCGGCACACGGACCGAAGATGACACTTATCTGGGGTACGACACCCGAAGCGAGGATGTTACGCTCGAAAATCTCAGCATAACCAGCCAGAGCGCAAGCACCTTCTTGGATACGCGCACCACCCGAGTCGTTCAGACCGATGATAGGAGCACCCAATTTCATGGCTTGGTCCATCACGTTGCAAATCTTCAGGGCCATAGTCTCGCTCAGCGATCCGCCGATGACGGTAGCGTCTTGTGCGAAGACGAATACCAAACGGCCGTCAATAGTACCCGAACCTACTGCCACACCATCGCCAAGGAAGACTTTTTTCTCCATGCCGAAGTCGTGGCAACGGTGGGTAAGGAACATGTTTACTTCCTCAAACGAACCCTCGTCGAGGAGCATATTAATACGCTCGCGGGCGGTATAACTGCCCTTTGCGTGATGTTTTTCGATTGCTGCTTCGCCGCCGCCTGCTTGTGCTTTTACGCGGTTGTCAATCAGTTTCTGTAATTTATCGTTATCCATGATTTTAACGTTGTTTTGTTTTTACGTTGTAGGCTTCGCATTGCCGGGACTGAGCCGGCTACGCGTCGCTTATTTCGCATGGCGGGTGTTACGTTCTTGCGGTTGAATAGTAAGCCATATACAACCGAAATAAACGCAACGCCGTTGCGTTTATTTCGGTTGTTGGCAAAGTTCGGTCAGAACGCCTTTGGTGCTCTTCGGGTGGAGGAAAGCAATCATCAGGTTCTCTGCGCCTTTGCGGGGAGCCTTGTCGATGAGTTGGATACCTGCTGCTTCGGCCTCTTTGAGCGCTTCTTCAACATTCTCTACGTTGAAAGCCACGTGGTGAACGCCGCCACGACCGCCGTTTTTCTCGATAAACTTAGCGATAGTCGATTCGGGGCAAGTAGGCTCCAATAACTCGATTTTGGTTTGTCCGACCTTGAAGAAAGCGGTCTTCACTTTCTGGTCTGCTACTTCCTCGATAGAATAGCATTTCTCACCGGTTAAGAACTCGAAGAAAGGCATTGCCTCTTCTAAACTTGCAACAGCGATACCAAGATGCTCGATATGAGTTGGTTTCATTGTGTTTTTGTGTTTATGTTAAACAATAGATGGTTAATTATTCAAAGTTTTTAAGGTGTATCTGGTCTATGCACCATTCGCCTACAAAATTACTGCTTTTTTCTGAACCTTCAAAATAAAACGACAAATAATTTGGTTTTTGTCTTTTTCTTTTTCCTGATACGATAAAAAAGTATAACCTGCAGAGCACCGAAAGTAGGCACTTTTTAGCGGTTCTAAAGCAGTTCTAAAGCGGTTCTAAGGGGTGGGAACTTTTTTATAATTTGTAGATTTTTTGTGCGGAACTTGTATATTCCCGCGATTATGCGTACCTTTGTAGGCTTTTTTTACAACAAAAACGTATGAACGGAAGGAAAATTGGCAGTTTAATACTGGTGGTCTCGTTGGTGATTGTGGCGGCATCGGTGCTGTTTACCAACAACTTAGCACGACATCTCGCGCAAGAGGAGCAGAAGAATATGGAGATTTGGGCGGAGGCAACGAGGCAACTCATAATGGCTGACGAGAACACGGATATCGATTTCGTAACGAGCATCATCGAGAACAACACGAATATCCCCGTTTATATGACCGATGCGGAAGGGAAAGTGCTGTCCTGTCGCAATGTGAAACGCCCTGTGGAGGACCCGCGGACGCTGAACGGACCCATCGAACTGAAGATTGCGGGCGACAATATCCAGTATATCTACTACGACGAGTCGAACCTGCTGACCCAGTTGCGCTATGTGCCGTATGTCCAGTTTGCGCTGATATTCATCTTCATGGCGATTGCCATGGTGATGATGCTCACTGCACAGCGAAGCGAACAAGACCGTGTATGGGTCGGCTTGAGCAAAGAGACTGCCCACCAGTTAGGCACGCCTATATCCTCTCTAAATGCGTGGCAGGAACTCCTGTCAGAGCGTTATCCGGACGACGGACTGATACCCCAGATGAAGAAGGACATCGACCGTCTGCATACCATTGCAGACCGTTTCTCCAAAATCGGCAGTGAGTCCGATTTGCAAGAAACCGATGTTCTGCCGCCGTTGCAAGATACGGTGGCATATATGCGTGCGCGTGTGTCGAATAAGGTGGAGATAGTGTTGAATATGCCCGAAGGACCGTGTATTTTGAATTTGAATGTACCGTTGTTTGAGTGGGTGATAGAGAACCTGATAAAGAACGCGGTGGATGCCATGAGTGGTGCGGGAAAGATTACGATAGACGTTCAGGACCGTCCGGAGGGGGAGGTATGGATAGACATCACCGACACGGGTAAGGGCATGGATAAATCCGCTTTGCGTCGTATTTTTCAGGCCGGTTATACCACCAAGCAGCGTGGTTGGGGGCTTGGTTTACCGTTGTCCAAGCGCATTATCGAGGACTACCACAATGGTCGTCTCTTTGTCAAATCCACCAAACCCGGCGTCGGAACCACTTTCCGCATCACCCTCAAATAACACCCCCTCAAACTCTCAAACTCTCAAACTCCCAACTTCCCTCAACTCTCAACTGCACTCAACTCTCAACTTCCCTCAACTCTCAACACTCAACTTCTTTCAACTCTCATCTTCCCCTTCACTTCCGGCGTCAGTGGCCGTCTGTAGGCGCGTATGATGAGGTATATTCCGAGTAGGATAAACGGCACGCTGAGCCATTGTCCCATGTTCAGCAGGTGGTTGGCCTCGAATGCTTCTTGGTCGTTTTTGATAAATTCGAGTCCGAAGCGTGTAACGAACACTATCTCGAAGAACACGCCGAGCAGGAGTCCTTCGCGGCGGTAGGCCTTAAATTTCCAGTACATTACCTGTGTAACTGCCATAGCCACAAGGCAATAGAGCATTTCGTATATCTGTGTCGGGTGGCACGGAACGGTTTGTCCGTCGCGTACGAAGATGAATCCCCACGGCATGGTGGTTGGTCCGCCGTATATCTCGCTATTCATCAGGTTCCCAAGGCGGATGAGGGTGGCGGTGAAGCAGACGCCTATGCACAGGCGGTCCAGAATCCATATCCACGAGGCGTGGTATTGGGGATATTGTTTGAATTTTCTGCTGAGCAGCAGGGCGGCAATCATCAGTCCGATTGCCCCGCCATGGCTGGCGAGACCGCCTTCCCATATCTTTAGCAGCAGCAGTGGGTGTTCGATGTAGGGGTTGCGATAGTTTATCGTCCAGCCGAATATCTGCACCGGGGCGGTAGATATATTCATCGCTTGGCAATAGCGCGCCAAGGCGGGGTTGGTAACGTCGTGCCATTCGTAGAACCAGCAGTGTCCTACGCGTGCGCCGATAATCACGCCGAGTACCATCCAGATAAACAGTTTGTCCGCCCATTCGGAGGGGCAGTGTTCGTGTTTATAGATTTTCACCTCCATGAGGTAGCAGAAGTAGATACCCAATGCCCAGAGCAGTCCATACCAGCGTATGCCGCCATCACCGATGTGTATGAGTATAGGGTCAACGTTCCAAGTAATAAAATCAAGCATGGTTATGTGTGTAGTTGAAAGAAGTTTAGAGTTGAGAGTTTAGAGTTGAGCGCAGTCAATAGTTATAAGAAGAAAGAAGTAAATAGTTACAAGCAGAAAGCGGAGTGTCCGGTGCAGCCTCATTCATAATTAGCACAACGCATCGCGTTGTGCTATTTCCCCCAGTTGAGTTTGTCGCGGAGTGATTTGAGGAAACTGTTTTCCCCCACTTGCACCACTTTCACCGTGTAGGGAGCGCGTTCCACGTGCAGGACTACGTCGGTACTCAGAATCTGGCTGCGTCCGTCGATACTGACCATATAACTGCTATAACGGCTACTCACTCTGATATCGAATTTCCAGTCGTCCGGCACCACCATCGGGCGCACGGTCAGGCTGTGTGTAGCCACTGGCGAAAGTATCAGACCGCGTGTCTGAGGCACCAACAGAGGGCCGCCGATAGACAGGTTGTAGGCGGTACTGCCCGTAGGGGTGGAGATGACCAAGCCGTCGGCACGGTAGGTATGGAGTATCTCGCCGTTGGCGGTAACCTCCACAGAAATCATACTGCTCATACCTTGTTTGAGGATAGCCACTTCGTTGAGCGCGTTGGGCGCCATTATCAGTCCTTCGCGGCCGCAACTCACATGCAGAAGCGAGCGTTGTTCGATGGTGTACTGACCGGCAATCAACTGATTCATAATCATATCCACATCGCGCGTCTGTACGTCGGCAAGGAAACCCAACTGCCCGCAATTGACACCGATGATGGGGATATTCTGGTTGCCGATGGCGGCGGCGGTTGTCAGGAACGTGCCGTCTCCGCCGATAGACATAGCAAAGTCGATGGGTTCGTTGTAGGGGGTAGGCAACTCGCCCTCGCCATCCCAACCTTCGGGGAAGGGCGGGTATTCGCGGAGGTTCAGTTCCTGACGAAGTTCCTGCGAGAGCAATACATTGACACTACGCTTCTCCATAAAACTCAGGATATGCGACACCTCTGTCAGGGTGCTTTCTTTCATCGCATTTCCAAATACAGCAATAGTCATCGTTGTAAGATTTTACGTATAATATATCCGCGACAAAGTTACTGCTTTTTTGGGAAATATGCAATAGGGCAGCCACAATAATTACGAAAACGTGCACCGAAACAGACGCAGGAACATACAATCAGACCCTACAATGCCCGCATAATCGAACCGTATCATATCTTCAAACAAAAAAGCGGGGCAGAGCCTCGCTTTTTTGGTGGGGTGGGGGTAATAACTAACTAAAAACTTACTAAAATCACTATTTGCAATAGGCAATTTTATGCCCCCCGTTCCCCGTTTGTTAAGGTTTCTAAGTCATGCCCTTACTTGGTCAATATTCGATACTCCCACGGGGTGAGGGTTATCGTTTCTTGGTTTTCGAGTGCGCTGGTCTCGCCAGTTTCAAACGTCGTGTAGGTACCTTCATAGCCGGTCAGGTCGAGGGTAACGGTCTGGTTCTCAGCCGACATGTTCATCACGGCGATGACGGTGTTGTCGGCGTTGCAGAGCGGGCGAACACAGGCGAACACACTTTCGTTGTCGGCAGGCAGGCGGAGCATTTTAGCACCCATTTCTGGGCTCCACAGCGCCTTGTTGGCTTTGCGCAGTGCATTGAACTCATGATACATCGCGTACTGTGGAGCGTTTTCTACGCGGTCGATACAGTCTTTCTCGAAGAACGCTAATCGGTGGTGGTTTCCGCTCAGTTGTCCGGTGTAGATAAGCGGCATACCGGGAACGATGTAGGTGAATGCTGCAAAGAGGTTCACTGCGTCGCCCATGCGCTCAAACTCGGTTCCGTTCCACGAGTTCTCGTCGTGGTTCGAGGTAAAGTTCATACGGATAGCGTTGGCGCGAGTGGTAGTATCGGCTTTCTCAAAGTAATTCCACAGGTCTTCTACGGTGTTTTTGCCTTGTGCCACGCCGTTCATCAGGTGGTGTAGTTCCCAGCCATAGTACATATCGAATGCCGACTCGGTGAGTTCGTAGTTTTTGGCTTCGTCCTCCGCGAGTGTGAACATATCGGGGTGTGATTGACGCAGGTCAGCCATTGCCATATTCCAGAAGTCGGTTGGTACTTCGCCTGCCACGTCGCAGCGGAAGCCGTCGATACCTATCGAGTCCATCCACCAGTGCATACAGCGGAGCATTTCCTGACGCATATCTTGGTTGTCGTAGTTCAGTTTAGAGATGTCGGTCCAGTCGTATTGCACCATCAGGTTGCCTACACTGTCGCGGTAGTGCCAGCCTTCGTTCTCTGTCCATTTGCTGTCGGGAGCGGTATGGTTTGCCACCCAGTCGAGGATAACCTTGAAGCCGAGGTCGTGTGCTGTAGCGAGTAGGTGTTCAAAGTCGGCGCGTGTACCAAATTCGGGGTTGAATTGGCAGTAGTCGATAATCGAGTAGTAACTGCCGAGCGAACCTTTGCGTGTGATGACGCCGATAGGTTGGCATGGCATAATCCACAGAATATCAATGCCGTTCTCGCGCAATTCGGGCAGCACTGCCTCTGCTGCGGCAAAGGTCCCTTCGGGGGTAAGTTGTCGTGTGTTGAGTTCGTAGATGGTAGCATCGTATGCCCAACTCGGATGTGTTGTGGCTTCTTGTGGTTGTTTAGAGCAAGAAGCCAATGTGAGCAATCCGAGTGCCAAAATAAACAATTTCTTCATAATTCGTAATCAGTAGTTAATTGTATGTAGTTTATAATAGTATATGCTTACAGGGTTCTGATGGAGAAGGTGAGTGCTTTGCGGTCAATCGCCACGCGGACCGTCTCGCCGAAATAGACACGGTCGAAGCAAATCAGGTCGTCGGTAGTGGTAACGGGGATATATTCTCCGTAGAGAAGGGGCATGGAGTTGCGTCTGCCGTGTATGAGCAGTGCCACTTGTTTGCGGAAATTCTCCTCATATTCGTTGAGTCCGTCGAAGCGCATATTGTGTCGATTGTCGGGGTCGTTGGCACCCACTTCGGCATACTCATCGCCTTGGTAGATACAGGGGACGCCCGGCAGGGTGAGGTTCAGCACCTCAAGCAGGAGCGCGCGTTTGTATGCTTCTTCCACCATTTTCTTGTCGCCTGCTTTGTCGTCGGGGACGATACCGCAGTGGCGTGTCCAGCCGGCTTCTTTGGCATCTTCCCAAAAACTGACGCCTCCACCGGCAAACGACGCAAAGCGCGGTTGGTCGTGGTTGCCGGAGATGTTACCCATCGTATGGTGTGCGCCGTAGGTCGCAAGCGAGGTACGAATAGTGTTGTCCACGTGTCGCATATCGCCGTCGAAGCACAGCGCGCGTGATGCAGCATAATAGACGTTGAAGTCGAACTGTGCAGTGAGCATACCGGTCTTGACAAACGAGTTGATGAGTTCCGGAGAACCGTACGTCTCGCCTATCATCCATATATGTCGGTTGGGGAAGCGTGAAGCCATTTTCTGTCCGAACATACGCCAGTAGCATTCGGGGATGTGTTTGCAGGCGTCGTGTCGGAAGCCGTCGAAGTCGAATCGATCGAGCCAGAAGAGTGCCGAGTCGGTCATAGGTTGGCAGACATCTTCGCGTTCTAAGTCCAGGGTGGGGATATGTGTGTCGAACCATGTAGTAAGGCGTGCCTCGTCCCAGAGTCCGAAGTTGCGCCGGCCGTCAGGCAGCAGCGAGTCGGTGTGCCATGTAGGGTGTTCTTGCAGGGTGGGCGAGTTGATATGCAGGTGGTTGGCTACATAGTCAAGCACTATATTTATATTGTTCTCGTGCGCACACGCGAGGAGTTCGTCCAGTTCCTCGTCTGTCCCGAAACGTTTGTCAACGGCGGTGGAGAAGATAGGCCAGTAGCCGTGGTAGCCGGAGAACTTCGTATAGGTCTTGCTTGAGTCGTATTTATTGCCATTTTTGAACTCGTATCGTCCCCAGGCGTCCCACGGGTTTTGGGTGATAGGGCTGATCCACAGCGTGTTAACGCCGAGCATAGCGAAATAGCCGTCTTTTATTTTTTGTGTGATGCCGGCGAAGTCGCCCCCTTGATAGTCCACTATGTCGAGCACTTCGGGCGAGTTCATTTTCCAATCGTTGTCGGGGTTGCCGTTGTGGAAACGATCTACCATCAGCGAGTACAGCACTTGTGCTTGGTCATCGTGTCGTGTGAGCAGCGACGGGTCGGTAACGGGCGTACCGTCCTGCAGGGGGATAAGCAGGTCGTTATATAGATAGGTCTCGTCCTCGGCATAGATACGCAGGTAGGTACGTCCTGCGGCGCATTGGCGCAGGGGACTGCATTGGTCCATACGGAGGGTCCAAGTGCCGTCTTCGTTGCGGGTGAAGGTCTCGGCAGGAAGGGGCATATTCTGTATGAAAGCAGTCAGGCGCACATCGCCGGCTGGTTCCACCAAGCCGACTACAACTGCGTTTTCCTGCGGGATATACGCTTTCGAGACAAAGGCTTGTTTTACAGGCTTTTTGGGCAGAACGGGGATAGCGAAGTCGCGCTTGCCATCGCTGATAGTAATCATTTCGCAGACGTTCCCGCGGTTGATAATATCCATCTCCTCCGGCAATACCCCTTTGCCTACGGCGTTGAGGGTCTCCAAGTACTCGCCTGCCTGCCAGGTGAGGTTAGCGGTCTCTTCCGATGCCATAAGCATAGGCACATAGTCGGTCATATAGATATGTGTCGTATCAGAGGTGATACGTATAGGCATAATAGGTTGTCCTGTGGCTATATGGGCAACAGGGTCGAGAGTGGTGTTACATGCTGCAAGGAGCGGCAAACAGAGCCAAAAGAGATGTTTTTTCATGCTAATAACAATGCTAAATAAATGCTACGATAACGTTAATTAGTCGTGTTTCTGAAATCCGCCGCAAAGGTACTAAAAAAAATAGACATAGGCAAGTTTTATTATAAAAAACTTGCCTATATTTATATATTCTTCTATGTCCCTTTAATTAACGTGAGTTCGATATAAAAAATAGAATAACAAGGTAGCATTAGGGTAGCATCAAAGTATAGAGAAGGTATTCATATCTATCGGTTATGTATCGGTTATCCTATACGCAGGTCACGACAAGATAGGGGGGCAACAGGCAGAATTTTAGCAAGGGATGAGCAAGGGATGAGCAAGGGATAGGAAAGGGATAAAGATGGTGCAAAAGAGGTATAAGAGAAGTGAGTGGTAGGGTAGTGGTAGGGGGATAGACTATATATAATCAACAAAAACGATTCGCTATAAAGATCTTATATCGAACTCACGTTATCTACAATCAAGTCCATCTCCCAATCGCCAAAACGTGTGCCGTTGGCTTCTTTCGGACGGTCATGAATGCTTGTCTTGTTAGGGATATTGGTGGCTTTGGACACATACTGTTTTTTTCTTTGCGACGATAATACAGTTCGTGTGGCATGTACTTCGCCAATTCTCCTTTCGTATCTATATGGATATGATTATAAATAGTTTGGGTGCATATATGAATACCCTCTTTAGCCAGCACGCCGCTTATCTGGCGGGGCGACCAATCCTCATCCTTTATCATCTGTTCCATACGCCACCACAATGTCTCGTCTTTGCGGTGATTGCCTAAGGTACTATGTTTGCGACACTATATAAAAAAATAATCAAATATATGGGGAGAACAACAACTCAAATATCTATTATCAACAAAAAATATGCGTTATGTATTATATCGAACTGACGTCAAACTAATAAACAAAAAAAGCGAAGCACTTTTTTTCGTACTTCGCCTTTTTGTAACCTTTTAATGCCCTTCAATATGGAAACACTGTCACATCTGTCGAAAATCCCTTGCCAGACCGCCTTCGCTGGTTTCTTTGTAGAGCGAAGGAAGGTCGTGCCCCGTCTGTTTCATCACTTCCACCACCTTGTCAAACGACACCCGGTGGTTGCCGTCGGTGAAAGTAGAGTAGAGGTTCGCGTCCAACGCACGTGTCGCCGCGTACGCATTACGCTCTATACAAGGTATCTGTACCAGCCCGCAAACGGGGTCGCACGTCATGCCAAGGTGGTGCTCAAGAGCCATCTCCGCAGCATACTCTATCTGTGCCACAGAACCCCCGAAAAGTTGGGTAACCGCCGCGGCTGCCATCGCGCACGCCACGCCTACCTCACCCTGACAACCCACTTCCGCACCGGAGATAGAAGCACTCTGCTTCACCACGTTACCCACCAGTCCGGCTGTAGCCAAGGCGCGAAGAATACGTTTCTCGCTGAAGTTATGCCCTTTCCACAGGTGATACAGCACAGCCGGTATCACACCGCACGAACCGCAAGTGGGAGCAGTTACTATCCTACCGCCGCCGGCGTTCTCCTCCGCCACAGCCAAAGCATAGGCAAACACCAATCCGCGACCGCGGATGTTCTCCCGATAGCCGAGGGCTTTCACATAGTACGTGTTTGCTTTCCGACGCAGGTGCAACGGACCCGGAAGCACTCCCTCAGCGTCCAAACCGCGCTCCACGGCCTCTACCATAGTATGCCAAACCGTCTGCAGATAAGTCCATATATCTTCGTCCTCGTGTTCCTGAACGTACTCCCAATACCCTTTCCCCTCGAACTCGCAATAGTTCAGTATCTCGCACATCGTCTGATTCTCGTAGATGTCAGGGGTGTCGGCTTCGGTATAGTCGGGAGCACCCAAAGCACCACCACCAACGCTGTAAATCAGCCATTTAGCCGTCTGTTTATTCTCCGCGTCGTAGGCGCGAAACTCCATACCGTTGGGGTGGTATTCGAGGAACGTATGCGGCTCCCAGATAATCTCTATACCCGGTATAGCGTTCATCACTGCCACGTCAGTCATGTGTCCGCGTCCTGTGGCTGCTAAAGAACCATACAGTGTTACTTCATAGCGGAACGCGTCAGGATGTTGGGCATAGAATATCTCCGCAGCCTTATGCGGCCCCATAGTATGACTACTTGACGGACCATAGCCGATACGGTATATCTCACGAATCGATTTCATCTATATTGCTTAGAACATTATTTTTCAAGAAAACATATAATTACCCATATAATTAGGCTCTGCTCTCATAATTCCTAATTCCTAATTAGAAATAATTATCCTCGCGCTGCAGGCGTTTTCTCCGGCTTGGTTTTTCTGTATATATTCCACGCCGTCAGGCAACAGGAGGTAGTAGGTATCGAGTGGCATTCCCAATTTCACTTCGCGCTGGTAGTTGATGTCGAGTCGCACATGTTTGCCTACCCAGTCGGGACGATAGGCATTGAGCATGTTTTCCAAATACTTGCACGAGTTGCAATGGCGGTTATAGTCCACGTCGGAGTACTGCACTATATGCGGCACCATACCTGTTGGCTCCGTGATGGGCTGGATACGCGCCGGACGCGACATCTCCATCACCTCCCCGTCCACGTTGTCCCTGAATACAGGGCGGTCAAACACGTTCACTATCTCGCGTTGCTCCAAACTCAGCACTGCCCACTGGCTCTTGCATTTGCCTATCTGGCGCAACTCACCATCCGCCTGCTTCAGGTACAGACGGAAATTACGTGTAGAGAGACAATGGGCGTTCTGCTCTATCCACGTCTCGAAAATCATCGTCTCGCCATGGGTAGGAAAATAGTCCATCTCTATCGACATGCGTGTCAGAATCCACGTCAGACCCTCAGGATAGAGGTACTTGATACCATAACCCGCCTCGTCTGCCATACGACCGGCAGTCTCCAATAGGTAGTTCTCTAAGACGTACAACCTCAGGCGGCGATTAAAATCCACCTCCTGATACTTTATCTCGTATTCGTATGTATGTTTCACTTCGTTTCACGTATATTACTCTGCCAACGCTCACGTAATCCACGTGAGCGTTGGCGAATCAGTTTATGCGCAGCCTCAACGCAGCCACTTATCAAGCCAGCCTGCAAAGGTTCGTTGCCAGAGAATTCCGTTTTGGGGTTGGAGTACCCAGTGGTTCTCATCGGGGAAGATGAGCAACTCTGCCGGAATACCGCGCATCTTGGCGGCGTCAAACGCGGCCATAGCCTGATTTGCCAATATACGATAGTCTTTCTCCCCGTGTATACATAGGATAGGCGTATCCCATTTATCTACAAAACGGTGTGGCGAGTTGGCAAACGTACGTTGTGCGATGGCGTTGTTCTTGTCCCAGTAAGCACCGCCCATATCCCAGTTGGCAAACCATTTCTCCTCCGTCTCCAGGTACTGCATCTCCATGTTGAAGATACCGTCGTGGGCAATAAACGCTTTGAAACGTCCCTCGTGGTGTCCGGCAATCCAATACACGCTGTAGCCGCCAAACGAGGCACCTACGCAACCTAAATGCTCCTTGTCCGCGTTGGGAGAATGGGCTACAAACTCGTCGATAGCCGTGAAATAGTCGCGCATACATTGTCCTCCGTAGTCCCCGCTTATCTCCTTGTTCCACTCGTAGCCAAAGCCAGGCAGACCACGACGGTTAGGTGCTACAACGATATAGTCATTGGCTGCCATCATCATAAAGTTCCAACGGAACGACCAGAACTGGCTCACCGGCGATTGAGGTCCGCCCTCGCAATAGAGCAGGGTGGGGTACTTCTTGTTCGGGTCGAAATGCGGGGGATAGATTATCCATGTGAGCATCTGTTTGCCGTCGGTGGTCGTCTGCCAACGCGGTTCTACGCGGCTCATCTCTATCTGGCTGTAGATGTTCTGGTTCTCAAACGTGATTTGTTTCACCTCGTAGCCGCCTTCGCCTTTCGTACATTGGAATACTTCGTTTGCCTCACGCATCGAATGACGCAAGCAGTATATCGTCTCGCCAATGCTTCCGCATGGCTCGTAGTCGTACTGCCCGTCGGGAGTCAGTTGGCGTATCTGCCCGTCGTTCAGCGTATATTCGTACAGACGCGAAGTGGCGTGCCATACCGCGCTGAAGATGATACTATTGTCGTCTTTCCAATAGTAACTGTCCACGTTGGTATCCAATCCGCGACTGAGGAACGTCTTTTCGCCTGTAGCAATATCCATCATAAAGAGGCGGTTCTCGTCGCTCTCGTAGCCGTCATGCTCCATGCTGAGCCAGGCGACATACTGCCCGTTGGGCGAGTAACTCGGATTGGTATCGTAGCCGAGGTTCTCCTCCGTGATGTCTTTCTCCTCGCCTGTACGCGTGTTGTATAGGTAGATGTCCGAGTTGGTCGATACGGCATAGTCTATGCCCGTCTTCTTGCGGCACGTATAGGCAAGGGTCTCATTGTCAGGACTCCACGCCAACTGCTCCACGCCTCCGAATGGCTTCATCGGACTCTCATAGGCGGTTCCTTCGAGGATATTCTTCGCCTCGCCGATATGGGCTTTAGCGATTGCTGTACCGGCGTACACCACCTCCAACGCTGCCACAAACGGTTGCGGTGCTGTCTCTGTCCATTCGTCCCAGTGCTTATACATCAGGTCGTCCACCACGCGACCGCTTGCCAAAGGCAGGTCTGCATACTTGTCGGCTGTGCTGGGAACGGTCTTCACCTGGCTCACCAACACAATCTTGTCGCGGCGTGGCGAGAGCAGAAAACCCTCTATCTCCTTGTCATACCCTGTAACGGCAAGGTCTTGACCCCTCTGACGCAAGTACATCTTGTCCCCTTTCAGATAGGCTAATACACCGCTGTTGCCGAACCAGGCGGGCGAATGACCCACAAACTCGTCCATCGTCTTCAACCCATCGGCGTTCTCTTCGCAGATACGAATCCAAGAGGTCGAACGGTTCTCCTCTACGCTGTAGTAACTCACCGTGTATGCCACCAATCCCGTCTCAGGGTCGGGGCTTACGCTGTTGATACGCCCCATTGCCCAAAGAGCCTCCGGGGTCAGGCGACCGCCCTCGATAGTGATTTGCGGTTTGCTAATCGGTTCTTTCTCCGGCGTGGTGTCTTTCGCACACGATGCCGCTAACAAGGCAATTCCTGCCATAAGCCATGCTTTTAGTTTCATATTTGTATTGGTTGTGCGCCCGCGGTTCTGCATATTCTTTCGCCGCATGACGCTGTTTTGCTTGCAAAATTACTAAATTATCCCCAACCCTGCAAATCTTTCTGCCAATGGCGTTATACCTGCTTGAGTGATAGTTGGATACGGTTGCGTGCGCGGTCAATGTCTATCACACGCACCCGCACATGCTCGTGCAGACTGACAACCTCCGCGGGGGTGCTGATACGGCGGTTTGCCATCTCGGAGATATGAATCAGTCCGTCTTTGTGGATACCCAAATCAACAAACGCACCGAAATTGGAGATGTTCGTTACTATTCCGGGCAACACCATACCCACTTGCACATCGTCAATCGTATGCACCGACTCGTCGAAATGGAACTCCTCTATCTCCGTGCGTGGGTCGCGTGTCGGTTTCTCCAACTCGTGCAGAATATCGGTCAGCGTGGGTAATCCCACCTCATCGGAAACATACCGCTGCAGGTCTATCTGTTTACGCAGTTCCGCATCACGCATTAGGTCCTCCACCGAGCAGTTCAGGTCCCTCGCCATTTGCTCCACAAGCCGATACCTTTCGGGATGGACTGCCGAGTTGTCAAGCGGCATATCCGACTCGGTAACACGCAGGAAGCCCGCTGCCTGTTCAAATGTCTTCGCACCCATCTTAGGCACCTTGAGCAGCGACTTACGGTTAGGGAATGCACCGTTCTCCGCGCGGTAATCCACTATGTTCTGCGCCAATGTCGGTCCCAAACCGGAGATGTATGTCAGCAGGTGCTTGCTGGCGGTATTCACATCCACTCCCACGTGGTTCACCACGCTCTCCACCGTCTGTTGCAGGCTCTCTTTTAGGCGCGTCTGATCTACATCGTGCTGATACTGCCCCACGCCTATCGAATTCGGGTCTATCTTCACCAATTCTGCCAAAGGGTCCATCAGACGGCGACCTATGCTCACCGCACCGCGCACGGTAACGTCCTCATCGGGAAACTCCTCGCGGGCTAACTTGCTCGCCGAATAGACCGAGGCTCCGTTCTCGCTCACCACAAACACCTGCGGACGTGCCTCGTCTGCTATCGGTTTGATGGCTAATTGCACCATCTGTTCCGCCTCGCGGCTTGCTGTTCCGTTGCCGATGGCTATCGCTTCTATATGGTGTTGTTCTATCAGTCGTGTCAGTGTGGCGGTCGATTCTATATTGTGAACATACACCACGCTATGCATCACCAAGTCCCCCTGCGGAGTGAGAATCACCAACTTACACCCCGTCCGGTAGCCCGGGTCGAGAGCCAGTACACGTTTCTGACCCAACGGCGAGTCAAGAAGCAACTGACGCAGGTTATCCGCAAACACACGAATCGCCTCCGTGTCCGCTTTCTCTTTCGACGATGCCGCGTATTCCGTCTCTATCGACGGTTTTAGCAGGCGTTTGTAACTGTCCTCCATTGCCAACTCCACCTGATACGCCGCGTCGTTACGCGCGTGCAGGTGTAAGTTTGCCAATTTATCGAGGCATTTCTCCGCGTCAGGAGATATATCCACGCGGATATAGCCCTCTTTCTCTGCGCGGCGTATAGCCAGCAGACGATGGCTCGAAAGGCGTCTGAGAGGCTCGCTCACCGCGAAATAGTCCTTGTAGTTCTGTGCTTCCGGCGAGTCCTGTTTCGTCTTCACCACCTTGGTGGAAAGCACTGCCGTGTAGCCGAATTCGCGCCGTATGGCATTGCGTGAACGCTCGTCCTCCGAAATCCACTGCGCGATAATATCCCGTGCCCCCTGCAATGCCTCCTCCGCACTCGGCACATCCTTGTTGAGATAGGACTTCGTCATAGCCTGTATATTGCCGTTCTGCTGGCTCATCAGTTGCTTGGCAAGGGGTTCCAAACCTCGTTCTATGGCGACGTCTGCACGCGTCTTACGGTGCGGTTTATAGGGCAGATAGATGTCCTCCAACTCGGTCGCGTTCCAGCACGCGTCGATACGTTGGCGTAGTTCCGGAGTCAGTTTGCCCTGTTCCTCGATGGTCGAGAGAATTGTCTGCTTACGGTCGGCTATATCCTGCAGACGCGTATATTCCGCCTGTATGGCTCCTATCTGCACCTCGTCCAACGAACCGGTTTTCTCCTTGCGGTAGCGGGCAATAAAAGGTATAGTCGCTTTCTCGTCCAAGAGAGCGATTGTGGCAGCCACCTGCTTCTCGCTAATCGAAAGCGCAGGCGAAATCAGTTGCGCATAATTCATCGTAATCTATTGTTTTTCTGTCCCTTGCGGTATCCGCTCATATTCGGCAAACGTGTAGGTATAGGCGTTTTCCTCGTCTGCGGGGTGTTCTTCAGCGTCTTTCAGCACCCATTCGTCGCTGCTTATCTCGGGGAAGAACGTGTCCGCGTCTGCCCAACTGTGATGGATATGTGTGATGTATAGTTTGTCCGCGTAGGGCATCATCTGGCGGTAGATACTGCCTCCGCCGATGATAAACGCCTCTTCCACCTCGCGCACCATCTCGATGGCTTCTTCTATCGAATGTGCCACGTCTGCCCCCTCGAAGAACGCGTCCTGTTTCGTGGTGATGACGATATTCTGCCGTTTGGGCAACGGACGTTTGGGCAGCGACAAGTAGGTCGCAGAACCCATGATAACCGACGAACCAAGCGTGATTTGTTTGAAATGGCGCAGGTCCCCCGGCAGGTGACACAGCAGATTACCTTGTTTGCCAATAGCATTCTCCTCAGAGATGGCGGCAATGATAGATAGCATAGTTCTGTTTTTTTATAAATTCGTTTCTTATACCAATCCACCTCGCTACACGCTCACTGTTCCAGCGATATGCGGGTGCGGCTCGTACCCTTCGAGGCGGAAGTCCTCGTATTGAAATCCGAAGATGTCTTTCACTTCGGGATTGATTACCATGCGGGGTAGGGGACGTGGCTCGCGGGTCAGTTGCAGTTTCACCTGTTCTATATGGTTCAAGTAGATATGGGCATCGCCAAACGTATGCACAAAATCGCCTGCCCGAAGACCCGTTACCTGTGCCATCATCTGTAGCAACAAGGCATACGAAGCAATGTTAAACGGCACGCCGAGGAATATGTCCGCCGAGCGTTGATAGAGTTGGAGCGACAGACGTCCGTTCGCTACGTAGAACTGAAATAGCGAATGGCAAGGAGGCAACGCCATTGCGTCCACTTCGGCCACATTCCACGCGCTCACTATCATTCGTCGGCTGTCGGGGCTATGTTTTATCTGATTTACCACATGGCTGATTTGGTCAATCGTACCACCCTGATAATCAGGCCAACTCCGCCACTGGTGTCCGTACACGGGACCCAACTCCCCATTCTCGTCTGCCCATTCGTTCCAGATACGCACACCATGTTCCTGCAGGTAATGCACATTGGTGTCCCCTTGCAAGAACCATAGCAACTCGTAGATGATAGATTTCAGGTGTAATTTCTTGGTTGTCAGGAGAGGAAAGCCCTCTTCGAGGTTAAAACGCATCTGATGACCAAACACCGATACGGTGCCGGTGCCTGTCCTGTCGTGTTTCTCAACACCCTCGTTGAGCACACGCCGACATAAATCCAAGTATTGTTGCATATCGTAGTCTTGTTTCTCTCCTATATCGTAGTCTTATTTCTTTCCTCATTAGTGTCCCATTAAAAAAGGCTGTATTAAAAATTAATAAATAATTGCCCATTAGGGTCATTTTGTTCTTTGACATATTGTAGATTAACTCGGTTGAGCAGGTCTGTCAAATGGGAGTTGTCCGTTAGCGATATTCCT
>JBNMHB010000026.1:0-23202 GCA_050872525.1 Bacteroidales bacterium
ATCGGTTATGTATCGGTTATCCTATACGCAGGTCGCGATGAGGGAACGAGGAAAATGGGAGAATTTCAGCAAGGGATAAGCAAGGGATAAGCAAGGGATGAGCAAGGGATAGACGAGTGCTTATATCGAACTTAGGCTACGTAAGATATATGGTAGATGAAGCGACTCTGAGCATTGGGAAGAGCAAACAAAAAGAGGCTGCCTGAATTGTGTCAGACAACCTCTTTTTATGTTTTGAGATACAGAGTTATGTAAATTCTCTATTAGTTCTCTCTTAGTTACTTCTCTATTAGGGATACGGCGTTATTACAACTCCTGTCCTAAGGCATTATAACGGATTCCGTTGATTTCTATCACTATCTGTCCGTCTTGGATATACTTCCGCACTACCGGTGTTGAACGTAGAAAATGTCGCGGCCGTAGCCGACCAACACCCGATGAGTGTTAGTAGGAAAAGTGAAAATCTTTTCAATGAAAATCAGTCTATTGGTAAATTATTTGATTGTTTAGAATCAACCGAAGTGTTCTTTTTGCGTTGGCGCAGATAGATACCCAGTACCATTATCGCGGACAAAAACAGCAGCGGCAGAATCGGGTCTCCGATAGGCGAACCGTTTCCGGGCGGTTGTCCCGGATCTACGGTTTCTCCTTGCAGGCGACGGGGTCCGCTATGCCCGGCACCGACTGATGCCATAGAAGAAGGTGTTTCTTCTGTATATGGAGGATAGATGGTAGATTGATAGGCACGGTAGGTTTGATAGGCAGCCTGCTCGTCCTGAGTGAGCATTGCCGTTTCGAATATATGTGCCTCACTTGCCATCACCGATGCCGGTGTTTCCCTACTAAAGGGAGTATATACCGTGGTCTGATACACACGATGTGGATTGGAGGTTTCCAGCACTTTATTTTCTCTAAACTGCGCAAACGCATTATCACCGAGGATACTACGTTCTTGCGCGTAACTTGCATATTGACAGCCGATTATCAAAACAGCACATAGTATGGTGCGCACAAATGTCTGTTCTATTATTATCAAATTTATTTTCATTGTAGTTCACACATTAAGAACGGGGGTATCGTTGTCGGGTCGTTTTACAGGAGGATGATTCAAGCCCTATCAGCGGGTCAGTATTTTCCCCGTTATATCATATAGTCGGTTGTCTCGGACGATATAGATTTTTCCGTTGATAAGCACTTTTCTCACATTCGTGTCTGTAGCCGTCTTTTGGAGGTTGGTAGTCGGTCCGTCGGGTTGCGATGTCCCTGTCTTGGGGGCAAAGACCAGATAGAATCGGTTGCGCGTGATTCCCGGCTCCACTTGTATGGGATATCCTTCCGGCGTAAGCACGTTTACCTGTTGCTCAAATTTATCCACCAATACCACATCGTAGTCGTTGTTTTCATTCGGCAGGGCAATCGTGTAGGAGCCTCTCGTGCCGGTTTTCACCACCAATGCGACCGTGTCGGTATTGAGAGACAGGGTGTTTCCTGCATAGTCGGTATTCTCCGAAATGGTATATATCATAGGGTGCTGAACATCAATCTTGGTCAAATCGAGGTTGAGGTCGAAACCTTCTGTTCCGATTGGCGACAATGCCACAAAAGTACGGTCTAACTCATTGTCGTTCAGGTCTTTCAAGTCGATACGGAACTCTGCCGGTTTTCGGGTGGTCTGTGGTGCGTATCGGGGCGCAGGTTTCAGCGTCTCGGATTGTGTATATTGCTGCCAAGTGATTGTTCCGGCGAACTGAACGAAGTAGGAGAAGAAAGCATGGAATACGAAGTCTTTTGTTGATTGAGAAATATACTCTTTTCCATCTTTATCCAACACATACACAAACGAAGGTTTATTCAAATAATAAGTTTCATCCCCTGTAATATTTGAACTACTGATTTGAATGTTATTGTAGTTTTTAGGTCCAATCAGTTTCCAGTTGCTATCATATTTGCGACGGTCGCGATGGTTTTCATCAGTGGGGTCGTTTGGGTATTGCAGATTGATATTACAGGGTTGGTCGGGATATGTTACTGTCGCAGCAGCAGTGGATAATTTTGTGATATTGAAACCGGTTTGCATGGATGGGAAAAAGAGATATTTTGCTCCTTTTTCATACCATGTCCCCACTGCGCTTTTGTCCACTGTGAGCGAATAGCCTTCTCCTGCGCGGAGTGTATCGTTGTAATTCATCCACTCCCAGAACGTTGGACGGTCTTGTTTGAACCATCCAGTGCGGGCCCGTTCTGCTCCGTTGTATCGCTGGATACCCCATGAATTCATATATCCGTACGGAAGACCATAGATGTCTTTGATTCTGCAATCGAATGGCAACGAGAACTTATATTGTGATTCGCCCGTTGAAGTGTTGTTAAATTGCATTACCAACACCACTTTCTGCAAGTTGGAAATTTTGCTGATATCATTTTTTATGGTAATTTGTGCCACGTCCTTGTTTTCTTCACGCGTCAAAAGAAGATTGGCTTCTATTGTGTATTGATTTGCCACCTCAAAGTTGCCTTGTGGTTTCCAACCGGCGGTAACACGATTGGTCTTGTAGTCGTACATCAGCATGATATTGTATGTACCCTCTTTAGTAGAAGCACCGAGAATCGGGTAAGAGGCATTTCCTCCGGTTTCCTGTCCACCGGATGCCAATATCCAAGATTGTGTACCATTATAAGTAGCCATCAAGTGGGCACTTATTGCGGAATTATCTGTCTTAATAGCCAGGAAGTCAGCCGTATAGAGCCAATCTTCGCCATCCGTGAGAGTCAAGGGTTCTTCCTTTGTCAGAGTTTTATTTTGATTGTCTTTCAATCCGTTGCCATAGACAGACAAGAACTTGCTTTCTAGGCTTTTTGCAATCACGGTTTGACTCAGACGGTTGGTTTTGCTATTGTATTCGTAGCGCACATTGCAGTTTGATGCCTGATGCGATTTCAAGGTGTCGGCGATATTGGTGTTGATACTATTTCCCATAGTCGCGCCCAAGTCCGTATTTCCGTCAATATACTCCATGTGGTAGTGGTCGTAGTAGGTGGTGGATACATCTCTGAAATCCACCAACTTACCTTGATTGCCTCGGTAATCTCGCGGATTGCCGTCTAAATGATATACGGTCAAATCACCGGTATATGGTTTCACATTGCTCACTTCTCCGTTGGCACTCATTGTCGCTGTGAAGATACCGTCCGCAGACAGCCCAAGAGTCAAAGGTTCGCCGTCCTGCCATGTACCATTATTCATTGTTTGGACGCACTGTGTACCATTCTTGGTAGCAAAGAAAGAAATCTGCCCTGCATCACTACGCACGTTTGAAAAGAAAGTACCATGCGTTGTTTCGGATTTCAAGCGATATATAACCCCTTTTTTTACACTCACATGAATACCTGCGCCATAGGTTAGGACAAATATCAGATTGCATTGTGAAGTCGTTGTAAGGGTAAAATTATTATATTGCCCACCACTATTTCCCAAAGTAACTACCTCCGTTTGTCCACTATATGTAACATTTTCATCAATTGGTTTGATAGTCTGACCGGCATTACAATCTATCTTGAAGCAGAACTCCGAATTGCTTTGAGGAGACACATTCGGCACTACCCATGTATAAGAATTGGACGTAGTAGAAGAAGGGTTTTCGCAATTATCCCAATTATGCGTGCCATACTTTCCATCTAATTTTACATTTTGAGGCACTTTCTCAAACTTAGCATAGACCGATTGATTATCATTCAGCGTAACTGTATGGGTGTAGCCTGTTGCGGAAGTGGCAGTAGCCAATTTCTGATTGCCTTGATTATCACTATACCACCCACTCAACCAATAACCGGGGTCAGGCGTGGCAGTCAAGACCACCGTCGTTCCCTTTTCATGAGTACTACCGGACGTTACCGCCGTTTCACCCACCTTTGCAGACACACTACCATTACCACCCTGTGTGGCACCGAAAGTGATGGAGCAAGTGGCAACAACTTTCGTTTTGCTCAGATTGACTTCCGTAGCAATGAAATACACATTTTCTCCCCATACATTTCCGATGGAGAGGAGGAGAAATAGAGAAAGAAATAATGACTTGGAATAATGTTGTATAGTATTCATAGTCTGTAATGTATTTTATGCGTGGTGCAGTATGCACCACAAAACCAATTTTGCGCGTTGATGATATATGTGTGTTCCCCGATAGGCGTGGAAGCCAGACTATTGAGGTTCTGTTGATGTGTTCGTAAAAGGCGGCAGATATCTCTCGACAATACAAATAACGCCACACAACGTTTCTCGTTATGGGCGTTCACCTCTACTAATACACAGCTCGAAAATGCCATTGCGAAACCATCTACGTTGTACAAACAGACGTTATCCACTTCAGCCCGACCTACGGAAATTTGTCCGATAGAGGGGTATAAAGACATGTATCAGATTGGTTAGTCCCAAAAACAGGTGCAAAATTACAAAAAAAACACATAATTTACAATTTTTTTTCACATATTGCAATATGCAGTTTGCAAAAATAACGAATAATGGACAAAAACACTGGGTGCCGTGTCCGCTTTTGGACGGCTCTTTTTGCCGTGTCGTTGCCGTCTTTTTGATATAATTTAATACGAGTTCTAAATAACGAAAAACTATAAAACAAAACGAATGAAACCTTGCTTATGGAGCAAAATATGCTGTGATTTTTGGTCTCCGTTAATTGCCGTTAATTAGACGTTAATTTTTCTTGAACATATAATTTGCCATATAATTGGACCATTAATGTTTCCTTTGAGGGGAACGTTAATTAGCGTGTAATTGGACGTTAATTTTTGGGGGAACATGTAATTTGCCATGTAATTGGACCATTAATACACCTAATTAGGGAAACAAATACACAAAAAATTAAATCGAAGACGGTGTACCGTGCGGGGGGAGCGTTTTTTTGGGGGGAGCGTTTTGGTGTGTGTGTTTTTTTGGGGGGATGGGAGTTTGTGTGGGAGTTTGTGTGGTAGTTTGGCGCAAAATATATTTTATATATTCATCAGGTATTGTGTGTGTAAAAAAAAACGTGTATCTTTGTGCGCGAAATGCAAATGAAAGACACTCTATATCGTGTTGATGCGTATTTGCACCATCGGTTCACCTCTTGGAACACAGGCGGGGAGGGGATTCATTCGCCCTACTTGTTCTACTTGGTGCGTATGCTGATGTACGACCAAAACGCATACTATTGCTTTGCGCCGATAGAACACCGCCGGCAAGTGATGTTGCACACCGAAAAGCCGATAGATGTGGTGGATTTCGGTACAGGAGCAGAGACGAAAGGGACTGAATATCAGCGCAGTATATCCGATATAGCCCGCACGGGATTGGAGACGCCGCGAGTGGGGCAGATGTTGTTCAAATGGATTGCCTACTTGGGGCATGAGGCACAACGTCCGTTGGAGATTGTCGAGTTGGGTACATCGCTCGGAATCACCACCGCCTATTTTGCCGCCGCCGATTCGCGCAACCGAATCACCACCTTTGAGGGGTGCCCCTCGGTGGCAGAGGTAGCGCGGCAGAACTGGGTTAAATTAGGTCTGCGGAATATCCGTCTGATAGAGGGCGATATAGACGACACCTTATATAAATACGCGCGCGAGTGTGTGGACATAGGCTACATCGATGCCAACCATACCGAAGAGGCGACATGGCGTTATTTTGAGTACCTTGTGGCGATGGCCGGCGAGAAAAGCATATTCATTGTGGACGACATACACCATTCACCCGATATGCAACGCGTATGGAGACGGATATGCAAACACAAAAGCGTAACCACTACCATGGATATATGGAATGCCGGAATCGTGTTTTTTGACCCGCATTATTTACCCCAAAACTATACATTACGACTATGAGTATCTACACCAAAACAGGCGACGACGGACAGACATCACTGGCTGATTGCCAGCGAGTTAGCAAAGCAGACCCCCGATTGGAGACCTACGGAACGGCGGACGAATTGAATTCGTGGGTAGGCATGTTGCGCGCGGAGTTGGCGCAGGTGGCAGCGTGTGCCGAGTTTGACCCTCAACTGCTATGGGTCCAGAACAAACTTTTCAACCTCGGTGCGTCGCTCAGCGAAGCGCCCGGGGAGTGGATTGAGCCGGCAGATGTGGCACAGATAGAACACTGGATAGACGAGATTCAGGCAGCCCTGACGCCCGTGAGAGCCTTTATACTGCCGGCGGGCAGCGAGTTGGTGGCGCGCTGCCATGTATGCAGGACCATCGCACGCCGTTTGGAACGACTGATGGTGCGAATGGACTACCCGCGTATGGACGAACGCCGGTTGGTGAACCGACTGAGTGATTATTTCTTTGTTTTAGCGCGCATAATGGGCGAGAAAGAGCAGATAGAAGTTGCAATTTGGCAGAAATAGCCCAATTTTGCACACGATTTGTCAAAACCATTGTGCAATAAAATGGCGAAAAATGTAAAATGTTGAAGAAAACACTTGCACGGACGGAAAGTTTTTACTACTTTTGCACGATAATTTCGAGAAACTATGCCCTTTTAGGCTGATAAACCGTGCTTGCATGGTGCTTTCTCGGTTTATAGACAACTGATTATCAGCCTGTTAGGAGTAAGCGAAAACTTGTAACTTATAACTTTTGACGAAGGAGTATGTATTGGACGTTAGAGTTAGCATCAAAATTGGAGGATGCACCTTGGCCTGCTACCAAAGATGAACTGTTGGATTATGCCAACCGTGTGGGTGCACCTATGGAAGTTATTGAGAATCTGCAAGAGTTGGAGGACGATGATGAGGAAATCTATGACAGCATCATAGACATTTGGCCGGATTATCCCACCAATGACGAGGATTTCTTCTTTAATGAAGACGAGTATTGATTTGCAAAACCGAGAATAGAAATGTGAAACGGTATATTGCTCTGTGTCTTATGGTCTTTGCTGTGGCGGCGGTTAACGCACAGTTTGACCCGCAGATAGGACAATATATATATATGCCTACGGCCTATAATCCTGCAGCGGTGGGAGAAGGCGACCTAATGAAAGTGGCAGGTATGCACCGAATGCAATATGTAGGAATAACCAATGCACCGATGTCCACATGGTTCTCTTTCGGTTCGCCGTTTGTGATAGGCAAGACACGACATGGTGCGGGAGTGCGGTTTCTGAATGACCGATTCGGACTCTTTACCAATCAGGCGTTCTATGTACAATATGCGTATCGGCAGAAATTGGGCAAAGGCTATTTGGGGATTGGCGTAGATTTGGGTTTTATAAGCGTTGGATTCAAAGGAGACAGCGTGAATTTGGGGGATTTGAGTGCATCGGACTATTTCGACCAGAGCGATGAGGTGATTCCGAAGGGGAGTAAGTCGGGAATGTCATTCGATATGGGATTAGGCATTTATTACTCGACCAACACGTGGTGGGTGGGAGGCAGTTACAGCCATCTGACACAACCGAAAATAGACTGGGACGACTACTCGACACTGCGTTTGCGAGGCACGATGTATGTGGCAGGCGGGTATAATTTTCGCCTGAAGAACTACCGAGAATGGCAACTCAAACCGAGTGTGATGTTGATGTCGGATTTTCGCTCGTGGGACCTGAACGCAACGTTGATGTGCGAATATAAGGATAAGTACCGATGGGGATTGGGCTATCGCATCGCAGGGAGTGTGAATATATTATTAGGAGTGGATATTGTATCGGGTTTGCAGTTGGGGTATAGTTGCGAGTTGCCGACGAATAAATTGATGATAGAGAGTTTTGGCTCGCACGAAATTTATTTGGCATACGGATTCGACATCCTGAAACCCAAACGTACCAACAAGTACAAAAGTGTGCGCTATCTGTAGAAACAATGGGATATGAGACTCACCTAATCGGCAAAAAACTGAATACTTA
This sequence comes from Bacteroidales bacterium, assembly GCA_050872525.1. Taxonomy (GTDB): domain Bacteria; phylum Bacteroidota; class Bacteroidia; order Bacteroidales; family Paludibacteraceae; genus Colicola. The sequence continues at coordinate 7,898 of JBNMHB010000026.1, forward strand.
ATAAGAAATAAAACTTAAAATACTAATATGAAACTGAAAAAGATTCTTCCTTTGGTTGTGCTTGCCATCGCAATGGTAAGTTGTAACAAACCTGCCGGTGAATTGGTAGGCGCACGCAACCCGGGAAAGTTCAAAGAGGCAAACCCCTATGGTATGGTGTTTATCAAAAAGGGTGCCTTTATGATGGGCGCAAATACGCAATCGGCTGTATTTGAGCAACCAGATAATGTTATGATGGCTACCGTAGAGGCTTTCTGGATGGACGAGACCGAAATTACCAACAATGAGTATATGCAATTCGTTTGGTGGGTTCGCGACTCGATTGCTATGACCAACCTCGTGGCTGCCGGTATGACAGACTTTGCCATTCAACCTAAGGATGAGGATTTTGACGAGGAGAATTTCACACTCAATTGGCGCAAGAAAATCCCTTGGGGCAGCAAAGACGAGGACGTGATAGACGCATTGGCTCCGATGTACTATTCCGATGGTACGCTGAGAACCAACTTCTTGCACTATCGCTACCAATGGGTGAACTATGATGACGCCGTTCTGCAACGCAATAAGTTTGACGTGGCCACCAGCCGCTATCCGGAGGGGGCGTCGGTACGTGTAGATACGTTTTGGATCAACGAGGACGGAGGTATCATGGATAGTACGATTATCCGCCCGTTGCGCGAGCCGAGCGATCTGCTGACCAAAAAAATCATCTGTATCTACCCCGATACGTTGGTTTGGCGTCGTGATTTCCAATTCTCGTTCAACGATCCTATGCTCCACATGTATTTCTCGCACCCGGGATATGCTGAGTATCCCGTAGTGGGTGTTACATGGGAACAGGCACACGCTTTCTGCAATTGGCGCACCAAATATTACGCTGCACATTCTACCGTTCAGGCACAAGAATATCGTCTTCCGACAGAAGCACAATGGGAGTATGCTGCGCGTGGCGGTCGCAAGATGACGATGTACCCATGGGGAGGCAACTACGCACGCGATGGCAAGGGGTGTTTCTTGGCAAACTTCAAGCCGTATCGCGGTTCGTATAATGATGATACCGGAACCACTACCACCAAAGTGGCACAATATCGTCCGAACGATTTCGGACTCTTCGATATGGCAGGCAACGTGGCCGAATGGACCAATAGTGCATACCATGTTTCTTCGAATACCAACATACACGATATGAACCCTGACTATTCGTATATGGCACGCAAAGCCGATCCTGACATCCTGAAACGGAAAGTCATCAAAGGCGGCAGTTGGAAAGACATCAGTTACTTCCTGCAATGCGGTGTGCGTTCCTACGAATATCAGTATGAAAGCCGTCCATATATCGGCTTCCGCTGCGTTCGCGCATATATTGGGGAATAATAACCAAAAACAAAATTTATTGTTTAATAATACCAAAAAAAAACAAAAAAATTATGGAAAAAGAAGAAAAGGTAGGTAGAAAACAGGGACCATGGGCAAAATTTATGCACTGGTACGAATCCTACAAAGGTAAAACCGTAGTAAACATCGTGTATTCGGTGGGAGCATCCGTCGTTATTATCGGCGCTCTATTTAAGATTTTGCACTGGCCGGGTGCAAGTACGGTGCTTATGATTGGTATGTTTACCGAGTCTTTCTTGTTCATCATCGGTGCGTTGGATAAACCCCACCCAGAGTTCCACTGGGAAAACGTGTTCCCGCAGTTACTTCAGTTTGGTGCGAACCCTATATTGCTCGAAGAAAAATCTCATCAGGCACGTCCTACATTGTTGGGGGCCGGCGTGGTAGATGGCGCAGTGTCAGTTCCTCAATCTACAGGTGCTCCGGTGGCTTCACCGCGTGCCAATATCCCCGCACTCAGCGAGGGCGAAATGACAGCACTCAAAGATGGTATCTCTGATTTGGCAAAGACGGCTGCACAACTGACCGAATTAGGCAAGGTGGCAACTTCGACAACCAATTTGGAAACAAAATTAGCGGCTGCAGGTGAAGCAGCAGACAAATTCGCTTCTGCACAGGGAACGCTTGCCAATGCTTCTGCTGCTTTAGGAAATTCGTTTGCGACGGCTTCTGACAAACTGAATCAAAGTGCAGCGGGCTTGGATGGTGCTTACGATGCTGTACGCACAGAAATGCAAAAAGTAGTTGATACTACCAAGGGCTATCAACAGTCTGTAGAACAAGTTTCTACCAAGGTGGGAGCACTCAATTCGATATACGAACTCCAACTGAATACTATCCAAGCGCAAGTGGAGGCATATAAGGCACAAACTACATCTTTGAATGCCGTATCTGCAAACATGGAGGCTATCCATACTGCTGCAGTAGAGGCTCAGAAGAGCCATGAGGCATACGCTGCTGCTACTACTCAATTGGCTAAACAAGTGTCGGAACTGAATCAGATATATGGCAATATGCTCAATGCATTGGCATAACCGATAGGTCAATTGTAATATCGTGAATTATAAATTGTAAATTGACTTATGGGTGGAGCAAAAAACTGTCCGGAAACCCCGAGACAACGAATGATTGGTATGATGTACTTGGTGCTCACCGCCATGTTGGCGTTGAACGTAAGTACAGATATCTTGAATGGTTTCACGCTTGTGGACGATAGTCTGCACTCTTCTATGGAGGCATCGGTCTACCGTAATGCGAAATTGTATCGCGATTTCAAAGAGGCTACCGATCAGAACCCCGAGAAGATGCAAGTATGGTACGACAAGGCGATAGAGTTATCACACCGCGCTGATAGTCTGTATAATTACATCCAGGATTTTAAGACCCAGATAGCCATTTTGGCAGATGGTCAGAAAAAAGTAGATGCACGAATTCAGGCTACAGGAGACGGTTCTCGTAACATCGAGGGTAATTCCAACTTGGACGTTACCGGGCAATACGCTATCGTACAAGGTAATGGTGCCGTCCTCAAGGATATGGTAGCAATGTATCGCGATTATATCGTGGAATTGGCGGAGAATGATGCCGAGTTGCGAAACGAGTTTATAAAAGTATTCGCTACCGAGAAAGGTTGGAATGCACACGACAAAGACTCTTGCAACTGGGAGGTGGCTATCTTTGATGGTATGCCGGTGGGCGCAAGTATCACTGTCTTAACCAAGATGCAAAACGACGTTCGTGCTACTGAGAGTGAGATGATTCAGTATCTTCTTGAAAGAACTGATGCGGGAGACTTGCGTGTAAACAAATTGAATGCTTACATCATTCCGAAATCCGACTATGTGATTCGTGGAGGCAAGTATTCGGCACAAATCATTTTGGCTGCTGTCGATTCAACGCAACGTCCGGAATACTATGTAGAAGGTCAACGTATTAACGACCATGGTTTGTATGAGGTGGATGCAAATACGGTGGGTTTACGTAAGTTCCAAGGTCAGATCGCATACCTGAATCCGTCTTCTGGCGAAATGGAGTATCTGCCTTTTGAGAGTGAATACACAGTGGGTGAGCCGAGTGTAACTATCTCTAACAACGACCTTAATATAATGTATCGTGGCTACAACAACCAGTTCTCGATTTCTGTGCCTGGTGTTAGCAACGAAAAAGTTAAGGTGGATGTATCCGGTGCTGCCGTTTCACGTAAGGGTGGTCTTTGGATTATCAAACCCGGTGATGCTTCTAAAAAGGTAACTATCACTGTTTCTGCAGAATTGGAAGGCAAGATGCGTCCGATGGGTTCGCGTGAGTATCGTGTGAAAGCCTTGCCGAAGCCGGGTGCATACTTCAAGAGCGGCGAAACAGAATATCAGGATGGAAATATTGCACGTGGCGCATTGCTCAATCCGAAAGCAACTGTTGTTGCAAGTTATGGTCCTGACGGTTTGCTTGATTTGCCATTTAAGATTACATCATTCAAGGTAAATATCAATGGTGTCATCACGGAGGCTAAGGGTGATCGTTTTACCCAAAATCAATTGGAACGTCTTGGCAAATTGAAGAAGGGTGCTATCGTAGTTATCACGGATATCCATGCTCAGGGACCTGATGGTAAAGACACACGTTTGAGTCCTATCCCTCTCTCTTTGAACTAATTAAAATTACAATATAATGAAGAAACTTTGTATCATTGCCTGCTTCTTGCTCGGCGTTGTTGCCGCTAATGCACAGCATCAAGTCATTTCATTCTTCGACGATCTAGGTTCTGCAAAGATTCAGACAGAAGAGTATTCGGCTTCACACGATACAATCGTGAAGGTATTTCACCGTATAGACGATGTGATATGGTCGAGATATGTGTATCGAATTATTGATATGCGATACAAGCAGAATTATCAACTCTATTTTCCGACCAAGTCGGACGACCCCGATTATCACAACTTGTTTCAGGTGATAACGAATGCTGTCATCAACGGACTGCCCATCTATGAGAAAGATGCGGAAACCATTAAGCCTACTTTCAAGACACCGATGGAGAAAGCACTTATTCCTACAATGTTTCTTGTGGACGATCCTATGGCCGACTACTCCGATGATCCAACGCACTATGATATTGCAGAGTCGGATGCTATGTTGGTACACTACGATAGTATCAATGACGTGCTGTCATTCCACTTCTATCCGTTTGAGTCTGTGGTGAAAAACCAACTGAAGTATTTGATTCAGGAGGTGGTTTTCTTCGATAAACACACATCGCGTTTGCACTCGAAGATTATAGGTATAGCCCCTCTCAATTCAGATAAAATTTCCACTTTGGATGGTTCGGATGTGATGGCTGCATTGCGCGAATCGATTATGTTCTGGATTCCGTTTGACGAACTGCGTCCGTATATGGCAATGCAGTATGTTATCCCATCGCAGAATGAGACACGCCGTGTTACTTTTGATGATTTCTTCCAAAAGCACCTTTACACTTCATATATTGTAGGTGAGGGAAATATGTATAATCGTTACATCCCCGATTATGCCAAGACTGAGGAAGAGGTGAAGAAAGAACAGAAGCGAATCGAAAAAGAACTGCTCGATTTCGAACAAGACCTTTGGGAGTACTAATTAAGATAAGGGCAGGTGCGTACACCTGCCCTTATTTGTAAAATACAAAACAGGTGTGTTTTTTCTAAGGAGTATTGCTTGAAATTACTACTTGAAATACACTGCTTGAAATAAATAGTTAATTGAATATGTCTCGTCCGCATCGTTTTTGGAACATGTATCTCACCGCTGCCGTTAGTGTGGCACTTGTTTTGTGTTTGGTGGGTATGGAATGTGTGTTGTTGCTTTCTGCCGGAACGCTGATGCACCGTATGCAAGAGAATGTGGCACTCACAGCAGTGCTCACTCCGGATGCTGACTCCGCTTCGTGTGCGCGTTTCGAGGCAATGCTTTCGGCTGCCGACTATTGCAGCGACTACCGATATATATCTTCGGAGGAGGCGTTGCAAGAGCATATCCAATCCTTGGGCGAGGACCCGGTAGCGTTCTTGGGCTATAATCCTCTGTCGGCGTCCTACGAGATTCACCCCTCTGCCACCTATGCGCAACCCGATAGTATGGAGGTGTTAGAGGTTCGTCTGTCTTCCTTACCATACGTGGAGCAGGTGATGTATCAGCGCGACTTGGTAAAACTGATGAATAGTAACGTGTCGCGCGTGTCTATTGTGTTGTTGATTGTCTCGGTGGCTTTGCTTCTTATTGCTATTGTGTTAATTACCAATACTATTCGTTTGCAGATATACTCCAAACGTTTTCTTATCAACACGATGACCCTTGTGGGTGCCACCCCATGGGCTATCAAGTCGCCGTTTGTATGGCGTTATATACTTATCGGCACCGTGGCTTCGTTTTTGGCAATGGGCGTTGTAGCGGGTGTTGTGTACTATGTCAATGTGCATTTGGGTGTTCTTTTGTTTGCGCTGACATGGCAGAATATCGTCTTTGTGGCAGGTGTCATCTTGTTCTCCGGCGTGTTGATTACACTCATCTCATCACTGATTGCTACCGGTCGTTATGTACGCATGAGCGTAGATACGATGTACGAAATTTAACTCGTTACATCTCTGCAGTTGCATTTTCTTAATACTAAATATATGAAACAGAATCTTCCGAAACTTAACATTATACTCATTGCAGTATCGTTTGTGATTATTCTTATCGGTTTCGCGCTTATGGTGGGCGAGCCGAGTACTGAAGTTTACAATCCCGACATTTTCTCGGTACGCCGTATCACGGTGGGACCGATGATTTCGTTGTTCGGTTTTGTTTGTATGGTGGTGGCTATTTTGTGGAAAGGTAAGAAAAAATGAGTTGGTGGGAGGCTCTTATACTCGGTATCGTTCAAGGACTGACCGAATTTCTGCCCGTATCGTCTTCCGGACACCTTGAGATAGGTCAGGCGTTGTTGGGCACGGCAAGTGAGGAGAACCTCACGTTTGCTATCGTGGTGCATACAGCCACCGTACTTTCTACGTTGGTTATCTTGTGGCACGAGGTGGCGAAACTCTTTCGAGGGACGTTCACCACGCTGAAATGGAACGCTGAGAAAGACTATGTCGCCAAGATTTTGGTGTCGATGATTCCGGTGTTTATTGTAGGAATGTTCTTCAAAGACCAAGTGGAAGCCTTCTTCGGAAACGGACTGCTTTTAGTAGGCATCTGCTTGATTATCACAGCCTTATTGCTTTGGCTGAGTGAGTTTTTGAGCAAACGAATCAACACCAAGGGACATGAAGTAACTTATCGTGATGCCATCATCATTGGTTGCGCACAAGCCATCGCTGTCTTGCCCGGGTTGAGCCGTAGCGGTACTACTATTGCCACAGGTTTGCTTTGTGGGGTTAAAAAGGAGTCGGTGGCACAGTTCTCTTTCCTGATGGTGCTGATTCCTATTTTGGGTGAGGCGTTCCTCAATCTGTTGGATTTGTTAGGTGGCGAGATGACCACCACCATCGGTTGGTTACCTTTGCTGGCGGGCTTTGTCGGTGCTTTCCTCACCGGTTGTTTTGCTTGCCGCTTTATGATAAATATCGTCCGCCGTCAGAAACTCATCTATTTTGCAATCTACTGCCTCTGCGTAGGTACCTTTGCTATCATCTATGGGCTTTGCTGATAAGGAGCATATTGACTTTGTTGAAGGCGAGATATTGTCGTTTGACAAACCGTTGCATTGGACCAGTTTTGATGTGGTGGCAAAGGTGCGTTATACCCTCTGCCACAAGATTGGTCAGAAGAAACTCAAAGTGGGACATACCGGTACGCTTGACCCGTTGGCAACAGGGGTTGTAGTGGTATGCACAGGGCGTAAGACCAAACTGATTGACCAACTTCAATACGACGTCAAGGAGTATGTAGCGACACTCCAACTCGGTGCCACCACACCGTCGTATGATATGGAACACCCTGTTAATCAGACCTTTCCGACGGAGCATATCACCCGCGCGCTGGTGGATGAGGTCATCCCTCAGTTTCTCGGCGAGCAGTGGCAGACGCCGCCGATGTTTTCCGCTGTGTGGGTGGATGGTAAGCGGGCGTATCAGATGGCTCGCAAGGGTGAGACGGTAGAATTGAAGCCCAAACTATTGGTCATCGATGAGATTGAGGTACTGGCTTTCGACCAAGACCGTATGCAACTCACTCTCCGTGTTGTCTGCTCCAAGGGGACGTATATCCGTGCTTTGGCGCGCGACATCGGTGAGCGACTCAGGTCGGGGGCATATCTTACGGCTTTGCGTCGTACTCGCGTGGGGAATATCCGCGTGGAAGATTGTATGACTATTGACGATTTTTTGCAGACTATGCAGCAATTCGATTGCACGAAATAATAACCTAATTTGCTAACAAACTATCGACTATGTACAAGACGAATGATATGAAACTCAGTCAGTTCCGTTTCCGACTGCCTGAAGAACAGATTGCTCAATTCCCGGCACCATACCGCGATGATTCGCGCCTGTTGGTGTTGCATCGTAAGACGGGTGCAATCGAGCATAAAAAGGTGAGCGACACAGCACAGTTTTTTGATGAAGGAGACCTGTTTGTATTCAATGACACCAAGGTTTTCCCCGCGCGTTTGTATGGAAAAAAGGAGAAGACCAACGCGTTGATTGAGGTTTTCCTGTTGCGCGAACTCAATCATGCTAATCGCTATTGGGATGTGTTGGTGGACCCGGCCCGTAAGATACGTATCGGTAATAAAATTAACTTCGATGATGACCCTTCGATTGTGGCAGAGGTCATCGACAACACCACTTCGCGCGGGCGTACCTTTCGTTTCTTGACTGACTACGATGAGGAAGAGTTTATTCCGCATTTGTATGCGTTGGGTATGCCTCCGTTGCCTAAATATATCCACCGTCCGATGGACGAGGAGACGCAAGAGCAGTATGATGCTGCGTTCCGCGGACAACCTGTTCGTGAGATGGACGACGAGCGTTATCAGACCGTTTTTGCCAAGAAGATTGGTGCAGTGGCTGCACCTGCCGCCGGTCTTCATTTCTCCAAACAATTGCTTAAACGCATGGAAATTCGCGGAGTGGAAACAGCATTCCTTACCTCCCACATGTCGTTGGGCAATTTCAAAGCCATTGATGTAGAGGACCTTACGAAGACCAAGATGGACTCGGAGCAGATTATGATAGACCAACCTTTGGTGGATGCAGTGGACAATGCTCATGCCAACAGCAAACGTGTCTGCGCTGTCGGTACAGAGGTGATGCGCGCTATGGAGCATGTGGTGGGTACAGGCGGGCAACTCAAGGTCTATGATGGTTGGACCAACAAGTTTATCTATCCGCCGTATCGTTTCACGGTGGCTAATTCTTTCTTTGTCAATTTCTACATGCCGGAATCGAGCCAATTGATGATGGTGGCGGCATTTGGTGGTTTCGAGGAAGTGATGAATGCCTACGAAGAGGCAGTCAAAGAGGGGTATCGCTTCGGCGATTATGGCGATGCCATGCTTATCGTGGACTAATATGTAATGAAGAATTAGGAATTGCAAGCCTTGTATAGCAAAAAGTAGCCATTTCTAATTCTGAAATCATATTCATAATTAACTCAACTTGTGCAAGTTAAAATAGAAGAAAGTTGGCGTCAGGTATTGCAGCCCGAGTTCGACAAACCGTATTTCGAGTTGCTGACCTCTTTTGTGCGCCACGCCTATCAGACCCGTCAGTGCTTTCCGCCGGCAGGTCTGATTTTTAATGCTTTCAACTCTTGTCCTTTCGACCAAGTGCGCGTTGTCATCATCGGGCAGGACCCTTACCACGATGTAGGTCAGGCGCACGGGCTCTGTTTCTCGGTCAATGACGGTGTGCCGGTTCCACCGTCGTTGGTGAATATCTACAAGGAGATCCACCGCGATTTGGGCAAACCTGTACCCGCGTCGGGGAATCTCCAGCGTTGGGCGAATCAGGGTGTCTTGCTCCTCAATGCCACACTGACCGTTGAAGCACACCACCCAGGCAGTCATCAAAACAAAGGTTGGGAAGAACTCACCGACGCGGCTATCCGTGCACTCAATGACCATCGGGAGCATATCGTTTTTATGCTCTGGGGCAGTTATGCCCAACGCAAAGGGCAGTTTATCGACCGTCGCCGTCATTTGGTACTTGAGACCTCGCACCCGTCTCCCCTATCGGTCTATCGCGGTTTCGACGGTTGCGGACATTTCTCCAAGGCTAACGCCTACCTCGCTCAACACGGTTTACAACCTATCGATTGGTAATAGTTTTATGCATTGTATGCATATTTCTTGTGCATATTTTGTATAAATCGGCGGCTTAAAAACCGCTGATTCTCTGCTCTCGTTGCCGTCTCGTTGCCGTAATTTCCCTTATTAGATATAAGGTTGCATATTCTGTATATTTCTATGCCTATCGGTTGCCGTTGTGCAGTTACCGATGTACCTCGTAATTTAGAAATTGCGGATAGATTATTCACTCCCAACGCTGTGCATTGCAAATCGGTGCCAAAGTGGATCATATAGGGAAAGAGTATTTCGATTTGGCTATGTTAGATATTTTTTGTACATTTGCAGACTAAACTTAATTGAAAAAATGAAAAATATACTTTTACTTATAGATGCGTATGCGATGATATATCGCGCGTATTATGCTTTTATTCGGACACCGCGTATGAACTCACGCGGAGAGAATACGTCTGCTATATTCGGTTTTGTGGTTACATTAGATGACTTGCTCAAGCGCGTAAAACCGACCCATGTGGGAGTGGCCTTTGACCCACACGGACCCACTTTCAGACACGAAGCATACGAACAATACAAGGCACAACGAGAGGAGACTCCGGAAGATATTCGACGCGCAGTACCTATCATAAAAGATATACTCACCGCAATGAATATCCCCATTCTTGAGGTGCAAGGTTTCGAGGCGGATGATGTTATCGGCACCCTGTCGCACAAAGCCGCAGCAGAGGGTTTTGAGGTCTATATGGCCACGCCGGACAAGGACTATGGGCAACTTGTCTCTGACCATATATATATGTATCGCCCGCGCCACACAGGCGGGTTCGAGAAACTCGGACCGGAGGAAGTATGTGCCAAATACGGGCTGTCAGATCAACACCAAGTGATAGATTTATTGGGCCTGATGGGTGATGCGAGCGACAACATTCCAGGTTGCAAAGGTGTAGGCGAGAAGACTGCCGTACAACTCTTGCAACAGTTCGGGTCGATAGAAAACCTCCTTGCCCACACCGACCAACTCAAAGGTGCCCTCCAACGTAAGGTGCAAGACCAGACGGAGGCAATCCGTTTCTCGCGTTTCCTTGCCACCATTTGCACCGATGTCCCCATAGATTTCGATGCACAGGCATTGTCGGTGAAACAACCCGACAAGGACAAACTGACGCCGATATATCAGCACTTGGAGTTCAATTCCCTGCTCAAGAAACAAAGGACCACTACCACCGTAATGTCCCCACAAACCCCTCTCTTGAAGGAGGAGAATGCAGAGACGGGCAAAACAAAGAAACAGAAACCTGTAGAGCAGACGCTGGATTTGTTTGCAGATGAAAAGCCGTCACGAACCTCTACTTCTGAGGAGGGAAATTCAGAGCAGCCGTTCTTTTCCCCCTCGAAGGGGGAGACAGAGAGAATCTCGGAAGGGAGTGAGGAGGTCTCTGCGCGTCTGGCTGCCTATCTGATCAATCCTGAAGTGTCCTACAACCCCAATGTGGAGCCCGATTGGAATGCCCTGAAAGCCGACAAAGCCCTGTGGAAACTATACAACGAGGTCGAACTTCCGCTGGTGCCCGTTCTTCGCGAGATGGAACAGGCGGGAGTGCGTATTGATGTAAGCAAACTGCATGAAGCGGAGACCCGACTTACTGCCGAACTGACCGACATCGAGCAGCAGATTCATACCCTTGCGGGCACTACTTTCAATATCAACTCACCGCGTCAGGTGGGGGACTTGCTTTTTGACACACTCCGACTCGATGAAAAGGCGAAGAAATCAAAAACAGGGCAATACACCACCTCAGAAGAGGTTCTTCAGGCCCTGAAAGACAAGCACCCTATCGTGGGAAAGATACTCGCCTATCGTGAACTGAAGAAACTCATTTCTACCTATATTGCCACATTGCCGAGTTACATAGACCCTGCTACAGGCAAGATACATACCACTTATAATCAGACAGTTACGGCTACCGGTCGTCTCTCGTCGTCGAATCCAAACCTACAAAACCTGCCTATTCGTTCAGAGCGGGGCAAACTCATACGCGAGGCGGTTATTCCCGATGAGGGGTGCCTGTTCCTCAGTGCTGACTATTCGCAAATCGAACTGCGTCTGTTGGCGCATTTCTCCGGCGACACGCACCTTGTGGAGGCGTTTCGGGAGGGGCAGGATATTCATGCCGCCACGGCAGCCAAGATATTCAATGTGCCTATTGCGCAGGTTACCAAAGACCAACGTCGCCGTGCCAAGACTGCCAATTTCGGAATCATCTATGGTATCTCGGCTTTCGGACTCGCGCAACAATTAGACTGCCCACGCAGTGAAGCCAAGCAACTGATAGACGACTACTTTGCTGCCTTCCCTGGTGTGGTGCAATACATTGAAAATCAGAAAGATTTGGCACGCCAACGCGGTTATGCAGAAACGCTCTTCGGACGCAAACGCTATCTGCCCGATATCCTTTCGCACAACGCCACCGTGCGTTCTTTTGCAGAGCGCAATGCCGTCAATGCGCCTATTCAAGGCACTGCAGCAGACATCATCAAGATGGCGATGGTGAGTATAAATCGGCGTCTGCATACCGACAAAAATGCGCAAACGGGCGAACCCCTCCGCGCAGAGATGATTATGCAAGTGCATGACGAACTCAACTTCAACGTGCCGGAAAACGAGGTGGAGCAGGTTCGCAATATCGTACTTTCTGAAATGCAGGGGGTAGTTTCACTCTCTGTGCCCCTCATTGCCGATTGTGGTGTAGGCAAAAACTGGCTTGAAGCACATTAAAGAAATTATGAATTAAGAATTATGAGTTGTATTCTTCTTATATCCTTCTTATATCCTTCTTATATTTTTCTTATATTCTTCCTTGTATCCTCCTTAGTTTTGTATCTTGTATTTATTAAGGTGCTGACGGAGGCGAGGGTGTTTTGCGGGGGGAGTGATGAGAGTGGCGAGGAGAAGAGGAGCGAGGGTGTTGATGAGCCACATACATATTGTTGCCATTGCAGCAGCGGGGGCAGTACTGCCCCAATGGGAAAATACAAACACTGCCCATCCTCCGCGTATGCCCAAGTCGGCCGCGGGAAGATTGGGGGTGATGGTTACAAGCAGGTAGTAGAGCGGGAGGGCGATAAACATATCGGAAATAGACATATCCACGCCGCAAAAACACAATGCCAATCCCATTTGTAAAGAGAAACAGATATATCGCAAGAATGACAACCATAACACATGCAACAATGTGACGTAATTCATCGATGCCAACTGTTGTAGTAGTTCTTTCAATTTGGGTTTGCGCCAATCAATGCGCGCCAAGAGGCGTATTAACCACGGCAAGAGAGCCAAAAACAATACACAAAGGAACGCGGCGAAGAAGATAGTCCAAAGAGGACGGAGCGTGTCGCTCGCAAAGAAGAAACAAAGAGAGGGTAGTCCCGCCAAGACAATGACAGTGGTGAGAGATACACTGCCTGCGAGTGCCATCGTGATACCACTCAGACGGTGTTCTTTTTCACGCAAAAGCAGTACGCGAGCAGGGTAATCGCCTACACGATAGGGAGTTACGAAACCTCCAACGATACCAAAATAGACTTGTCGCTGTGCCTCACGCATGGACATTGGTTCCACTCCACGCATCAGACATTGCCATTTGCGGGCTTCTAACCAGATATTGAGAGGGAAAAGCGCAAAGCATACAAGAAGGGACAAATGCTGCCATGTATGTGCACCTGTAAACTGTTTCCACAGAGCGGCATAGTCGTCGAATACAGCCAATTGGTAGATGATATAACTGTATGCACAGATGATTAATATCCAATGGAAAAAGCGTATGTAACGATGCTTGTTCAATTTCAGTAGGTTTTTGCTCGGACAAAGGTAGTAATTTTATCTGATATCGGCAACCATTTGTTCATATTTCTCGGAAACAACCACTCCAAATGGAACATTTACGCCAGGGAGAAAGGCTGTGGGGAGAATGGGACAAGCGAGGGTATGCCGACGGCGGAATCACGTGTCCCCCGATAGACTCCCGACAATCACCTACTAATCACCTACTAATCACCCACTAATCACCCACTAACAACCCGATATAATCTCGGTATCCAACAGAAGATATATACGAGAAAAAAGCGCGCTCACTGAGCTCACAAAGCAGTGCTTTGTGCTTTTTCTTTTTCGCATTGTCGTTTTGACAGATATTGGAGGAATAGGACATTACTTTTCATGCCCATAGTTTTTAGAGCGATTTTTGGGGGGAATTAGGGAAGTTGGTGGATTTCTTTACCCGCACTTACCCGCACTTTGGGATTTTTTTGAGCAAAAGGCGGGGATTATTTGGCGGTTTCGTTTTTTTGTTGTAACTTTGCAACCGATTTTGCGTAGAGTCTCTGGCGATTGAAGTAGGGAGGCTGCGGGATAGGTTGAAAATCCATAGAGAGCAGACACCGAATAGTAGTGCATACTCTGCGCCGTAACCATTTAATTATCAGATAGAAATGGATTTGATTAAGATTGCTGAACAAGCATTCGCCGGTGAGAAAAAAGAGTTTCCGGCATTCAAAACCGGTGACCAAATCACCGTTGCTTATCGTATTAAAGAGGGTAACAAGGAGCGTGTACAGGAGTTCCGTGGCGATGTAATCGCCATCCACGGCAGCGAGGACAAAAAACGCTTCACTGTTCGCAAGATGTCGGGCAACATCGGTGTAGAGCGTATCTTTCCGATGGACAGTCCTTTCATTGAGCGCATCACCGTCAATAAATATGGTAAGGTTCGTCGCTCTAAAATCTACTACCTCCGTAACCTCACAGGTAAGAAGGCTCGTATTCCAGAACGTCGAGTTAAGTAAGAAAAAGAAAGAGCCGCAAGGCTCTTTTCTTTTTGAAGATACATCATCTTATTATTGGAATTTGTTTCGTGTTTCAGATAGAGAGTTCATATAAACCGACCGGCGACCAGCCACAGGCGATAGAGTCGCTTGTGAACGGTGTGCAGGCTGGCGCACCGGCACAAGTGTTGTTGGGCGTAACGGGTAGCGGCAAGACCTTTACCATAGCCAACGTGATTGCCCAACTGAACCGCCCGACGCTGATAATGAGCCACAACAAGACCCTTGCAGCACAGTTGTACTCGGAGATGAAAGCGTTCTTTCCGCACAACGCTGTGGAGTATTTCGTTTCCTATTATGATTACTATCAGCCAGAAGCATACATTCCCTCCACCGACACCTATATAGATAAGGACCTGAGTGTGAATGAGGAGATAGACCGATTGCGTTTGTCTGCTGTGGCGGCGTTGCTCAGCGGGCGGAAAGATGTGATTGTGGTTTCGTCGGTGAGTTGTATCTATGGACTCGGTTCGCCACAAAATTTCACACAGAACTGTATCTCTATCCGCAGAGGGGAGATACTGCCGATGGATGATTTTCTGAAGCAGTTGGTGAGTGCACAATATATTCGCAACGACATTGAACTGACTCGCGGACGGTTTCGCGTGAAAGGCGACACGGTAGATATTTCGCTCGCGTATGTCGATTATATCGTGCGCGTGGAGTTTTTCGGCAACGAAGTGGACGCCATTTCCACGATAGACAATGTGAGCGGTAGTCTGCTCGAAGAATTTGACTACTACAATATCTCGCCTGCGACCATCTTCCTGAC
>JBNMHB010000027.1:0-22122 GCA_050872525.1 Bacteroidales bacterium
AACGCAGGAGTTAGTTGTTCCTAAGTCAATTCCAATAATCTTAGACATAATCAAGTATGATTTTAAGTGTTAATATTCAAAGTTTATCTCGCCGCGACTTTGTCCATGCTCTTTGTCTCATGTCCGTTGAACGCGACACCCCTATAAAGACAAATCCTGTGCCAAACGCTCCCAAACCTCTATTTGTCAGTTACCCCTGCCAAACTGTCAGTACTATTGGCAGGTCTTTGGTTGAGGAGTTAAGAAGTTGAGAAGAAGTTTATATGGTTTGGAAGTTGAAAAGTTAAGGAGAGTTGAGATTTTAATGCAGTTTAGTGTTTAGAGTAGTTTAATGTATAGTGTGGTTTGTTGTTTAGAGCAGTTAGCGGGCGTTAGTGTATGATACGCTCTCATAATTCATAATTTCTTATTCCTTCCTCCTAATTGCCCTCCCTCTTGCATATATCAGTTTTTTGTGCTACTTTTGTACCAAATTGAGAAACAATGGAATCAGCAACACATCAACAGCCTATCTCCGGTTCGGGTAGCAACCGTCGCTATGTGCGTGAAACACAGGCGGATGGCTCTTCCTTGATACGCGTAGAAGGCACCAATCGCGACGAAAATCATGCGTTTATCACCCTCGCTCGCCATTTCTATCTACTCGGCCTGCCTGTTCCTGAGGTGCTCTCCGTCAGCGAGGACGAGATAACCTATACCCAAACCGACTTAGGAAATACCCTCCTGTTCGATTATCTCGCGTCAGGACGCCAGTCAGGCGACTTCACACCTAAACAGAAAAACCTGTTGGAGAAAACCCTCCGCGCACTGCCGCATATACAGATAGAGGGCGCAGAGGGGTTAGATTGGAGCGTCTGTTTTCCCGTCAGGGAGTTCGACAAGCGAAGTATCTTTTGGGACCTCAATTATTGGAAGTACTGCTTCTTAAAAAACACCAAAACGGAGTTCTCCGAGCCACTGTTGGAAGACGATTTCGAACTTATGGCAGATACGCTTCTCGCGAACCAAATACAGGGATTTATGTACCGCGACTGCCAAAGTCGTAATGTGATGGTGGTGGAGCAGAATGGCGAAGAACAACCTTATTTCATTGATTTTCAGGGGGGCAGAAAAGGACCGGTGCAGTATGATGTGGTGTCTTTCCTTTGGCAGGCAAAGGCTTGTTTCCCCGATGCTCTGCGTGAACAGATGATTGAGGTCTATCTTGACGAACTGACCGCCGTTATGCACCGTCGTGGAATGTCTATCGACACCGTTGCTTTCCGGAAGACATTGCCGCATTTTGTGCTTTTCCGCACTTTGCAGGTCTTGGGGGCCTATGGCTACAGGGGACTGATGGAACGAAAACAGCATTTTATCGACTCAATCCCCTTCGCGCTGCAAAACCTGCAAAACCTGTTTGGCAAGCATACTTTCCTCCAAACCGACTATCCCCATATATATAAGGTGTGCCAATCGCTTCAGAACCACCCTTTGGCGCGTATTCCGCAACAAACGGGGCAACAAACATCCGCATTGCAGGTAACGGTCTATTCGTTTTCGTATAAAAAGGGGATTCCCGCCGACGCTTCGGGCAATGGCGGCGGATATGTCTTCGACTGTCGTAGTACGCACAATCCCGGCAAGTATGAGCAATACAAATCGCTCACGGGGAGAGACCAATCCGTCATCGACTTCTTGGAGCAGGACGGCGAGATTCTCGCGTTTCTCAATAGTGTCTATGCCTTGGTGGACCATCACATAGAGCGGTATATAGAACGCGGATTTACCCATTTGCAGATTTGTTTCGGTTGCACAGGCGGACAACATCGCTCGGTCTATGCTGCAGAAAGCACTGCCCGCCACATCCACCAACAATACCACCTCCCTGTTCATCTCATCCACCGCGAACAATCCATCGAAGAATGGATATATTAGCAGTTTAATGCAGTTTAGAGTTAGAGTAGAGGGGGTAAGAAGTTGAGGAGAAGTGTAGATGGTTCGGAGAGTTGAGAAGAAGTTGATAGAAGAAAGAAAAAAGTTGATAGAGTGAAGTAACCCCTGCTCTCATAATTCCTAATTCCTTCCTCCTTATTCATAATTTTAAAAAACTATGCGTGCAATCATTTTTTCCGCAGGTCTCGGCACACGCCTCCGACCGCTTACCGATACAATGCCCAAAGCCCTCTTGCCTATTGCGGGCAAGACCCTCTTGCAGTGGCAGATAGAGAAACTCCGCGATGCGGGTATCCGTGAGATGGTTGTCAATGTCCACCATTTCGCCGACCAAATTATCGACTATCTGCACCAACACGATTCTTTCGGCTGCCATATTACTATCTCCGATGAGCGCGAACAACTCTTGGAGACGGGTGGGGGATTGTACCACGCGCGCGATTTGCTCCTTGATGGCTCCCAACAACCTGTCTTGGCATGCAATGTGGATATACTCAGCAATATCTCCATACCCGATTTGCAAAAAGCCTATACTTCTGATATGATGGCACTTTTGGTGGTCAGCCAACGGCAAACACAGCGTTACCTCCTGTTCGACCGCCAACTGCGCCTACACGGATGGACTAATCTCGCCACCGGCGAAGTGCGCCCAAGCACCTTGTCCGACATCTCCCTCATGACCCCGCTGGCTTTCTCAGGTATGCAAATCCTCTCCCCCGACCTCTTTGCTCACATGGATACCACCATCTGTGACAAAGGCACCAAATTTTCTCTCATCGACCTCTACCTAAACCTCTGTTCCTTTCAGCCCATCTATGCCTATCTTCCCACCAACTACCGTATGATGGATGTCGGCAAGATAGACCAACTCTCCACCGCCACCGCCTTCGCCCAAACACTATGAAGTTTGTTGTTTCAAAGCAGCATTACATAATAGCCCGCCGCCGATGAAACTATTGACACTTGTTGCACAAGTGTGGCGCAGTCATCTGCCTCTTGCCAATCCCATGCCGATGAATAAGTGTTCATCGGTCTTGCAACATCAAAGAATTGTAGGTTACAGTATGTGCCGTTACCTTTTATGCCACCGAAGTAGATACCTGTCTGGGCATTGTGTATCGTGATGTGGCCCAAGTGGATATTCTCCAAACGGTTCTTCCCACCCGAGAAAAAGAATCCGAAGCGGCGCGAATCCTTGATATCCACATTCTCTATTCGGATATTACGCACTGCATAGTAGTTGGTTCCACCGATGTTGAAAGCCCCTTGTGTGTTACCCCAGAAGTCCCCCGATGTCCCTTTTGTACCTGAGGTACAACCTGCAAGAACAGTGTCTCATCTCTCGCGTAAGCAACATCAAATCGGCAGATACTTTCATCTTTGGATTATTGGTCAGATAGCGTCTAACTATCTGTAATATATGGAATTGGCACATCTGTATAGGATGATTTTTGAACTCCTTGAATAGAGCCTTTTTGCCATCAATAATGATACCTCTTATCGTGCAACCGGCTGTTGTAATGAAGTCAATATCCGTCCGATAATCTTGTGTTGTCTCACTCTTGACAAAGGCAACATATAGGGGCTTGTTTGTAGTTTCATCCAATGCCAATATCACACCCCAATTATATCCCCAATAGGTAACATCCAAATGGACATATCCCGTCAGCCCGGTCAAGTCAGGCTGTGTCCAAATACATTCTATCTTGCGTAGTCTGCGTTTGATAGAGGAGGTACTCAGGTGGTTGTGTTCTGCCAGTTGACTAATAGTTTGTTTGCCGTTTGGGTAGGCATTCCACATTTTAGTTATCGACAACGGAACACCACTCCGAAACGGATGTTGGCAGATGAGGCATTTGTACAATTGCACGCCTTTGCGTGTACCATTTTTCTTTGTTTTTACCGCCCCACACAAACGCCACTTTTTCTTGTTCATTTGTGGCATTTTTAGGGATTTTGAATGCCACAAAGATACTATATATCAGCAAAATACAAAGAAATCAGCCTGCAAAATAACCCATAGACCTGAAACAATCTACAGGCTACCCGGCTATCTGATATAGGTTGTCTCGCAGTTTGCTCAACCCTAAGGGGAACACCCCCTCCCGCCAACCTCCCGCCGACCTTACGCCGACAACTACGGTACATATACGGTAGATTCACGGTAGATACACGGTAGATACACGGTTGATAGAGCAATTCCGACTATATACATATACCTACCATACCCGATGAATCTGTAGAAATAAAACGAATATAGAAATATGAAGAAACTTTTTGGCTATATATGTTTGGCAGCAATCACACAGACGGGTTGCCAACAAAAGATAACCATCTCGTCTCCCGACAATGTATTCGCCGCTTCAGATGGCTTGCGACCTGCCTGAGAACTATATGAAGCACCCTGCGGAGTTCCATTTTATACGCGATGTGCCGTGCAATTGGCAATAGTCCCGTCTTCTCTCCGGCGAAATAGGAAAGTACTTTGTCATGGCGCGTCAGGACAGACATTCTGCCGATTGGTATATCGGTGCTGTCAATGATGATACCCCCGCAATGCTCACATAGGCCGTACCATTGATTTCGCACAGCACGCATATACCCGCCATCGCCACTTTTATCGCCACTCTCATAATCCATAATTCATAATTCAGCATTATCTTGCGTATATGCAAATTTTTCCGTACCTTTGCGGCAAAATAATGTGAATATGACAACTACAGGTAAAGTAATCACTACGCTTAGCACGATTGCACTGCTCGCATTGGGCGTGTTTATCTTTTTCAAGTTCTGCTTCGTCTATAGCGAGGGAACCAACGAGGGCGACATCAACTACTTCCAAAAGGAAGGCTTTATCTTCAAAACCTACGAAGGCAAGATGATTCAGACCGGCTACAACTCGAAGAACCAAGCGGCAACTATCCAATCTAACGAGTTCAAGTTCTCGGTGGTGGATGACAATGTGGCACGCAAGATAGACGAGTGTAGCAATCAGCAAGTGAAACTCCATTGGAAACGCTATTTGGGTACACTACCATGGCGCGGAAATAGTCAATTTATCGTCGATAGCGTTATGTCGGCAAATCCCCGCACGTCTTCTAAAACGGTTTTACCACAATAAAATAAAGCACAATACCGTGAACCTCTGTATCGACCAAGGCAATTCGCGAACCAAAGTGGCACTCTTCAATAATGAGGGCCGCATCGTCAAGAAGTTTATCTACAAACAGTTCACCTCTGCCGATGTAGAACGCCTATTCTCGCTCTATCCTATCACGGACAGCATTGTTTCGTCGGTTATCAATATTGAACCAGCCATCGTCAATACCCTCCATCGTCTCTCAAACCGTTTTATCCTTCTCGACCACAACACTCCTGTGCCTATCGTGAACGGATACGACACTCCGGAGACATTAGGTCTCGACCGACTTGCTGCTGCGGTGGGGGCAGTGGCACTTTGCCCCGATGAGAACCTGCTCATCATCGATGCAGGCTCCGCTATTACCTATGATTTCGTTTCTGAACAAGGGCGATACGAGGGCGGAAATATCGCACCGGGAGTCAAGATGCGACTTGTGATGCTTAGGCAGATGACCAAGAAACTGCCTTTGGTGGAACTGAACGAAAACGAACTGATTCCGCTCTTTGGAACCAATACACACGATGCTATCGCTGCCGGTGTGGTGCGTGGTGTAGCCTACGAGGCAAAAGGATATATGCGCACGATAGGTGAGCGCGTGCAACATTTCCGTACATTCATCACGGGAGGTAACGCACCCTATATCCTCAACAACCTTCGTCCTATACAAAAAGAAGACACACCCGTCCGGCACGAGAAACACCTCGTCCTGATAGGCCTGAACACTATTTTGCAATATAACAAATCGAAAGCAAACGAATAGAAGCAGGAGACACAGTATATAATAGGGATAGCCCGATGCTACTCCCTATTTTCTTTTTTGTGTGTGTTTGTGTGCCACCACCGGTGCTACCTGTGTTTCGCTTTTTTTCTCCGACGTGCCAGAAACGGCAGGCTGCTTACGTGCAACCACCACGGTTACCGCTATGATGATCAGCGCAATACCGATATAACTCCGCATCGTCAGATGCTCGCTGAAGACGAATACGCCCACCACCACTGCTGTGATAGGTTCCATTGCACCCAAAATAGCCGTCTGTGTGGAACCGATTTTCTGAATGGCCACCGTGGTCAGCACCAACGAAAGTGCAGTCGGGAAGAGCGCATTGCCAAAACTATACCCCCATTGTATCCCCTGCGGCACATCTGCATGCCCGCGAATCAGCAGTATCATTCCTATTGTGATGGTGGCAAACAGAATCACAAAGAAAGTAACTTTGACAGGAGGACAATGAGTAATATGTCCCTTGTTGATAAATACCAAATAGACGGCATAGACAAGCGCGGAAAGCAACGATAGAACAACACCCGCAATGCTCACATGGGCCGTACCATTGATTTCGCACAGCACGCATATACCCGCCATCGCCAACGCCAAACACCCCCATACCACAGGTGCTATCCGTTCACGAAAAACCACAGCCATCAATACCGCCGTTACTATAGGATAGACAAACAAAATCGTGCTTGCCAAACCTGCGTCCATATAGTTGTACGATATATAGAGGAGTATGGAACTCATCGCCATCAAACTCCCCAATCCCGCCAATTGTATTCCCTCCGTCTTGCTCAAACGAAAATCGCTGTGTTCAAACACCATCAATAGTGCCAGCAATAGTACTGACAGCGAATATCGCCAAAAGAGTACAGACAACGCATCCATCCCCGCATGAAGCAGCGGCAAAGCAAACAATGGGTTCAGACCATAAAAAGCGGCGGCGAGAATGCCAAACAGGTAACCTAATGACTTAAATTGAGACATATATATTGTGTTTCTAAAAAGCGCGCAAAAATACTGCTTATTTTTTGTTTTGCAAAATAAAATTGCATAGTTCGGAAAAAAATAGTACCTTTGCCGTCTTAATAGACCTAAAAAGTACTTTGAGACAAAAAATGGATACAATTTGCGCAATATCAACCCCTTATGGCTGCGGCGGAATTGCTGTGGTGCGTGTGAGCGGCGAACAGGCTATCGATCTGACTGATAGTCTGTTTTGGGGAACAGTGTCATTGGTTGACGCACCCGCAAACACCATCCATTTCGGGCGTATAGAGCGTGAGGGAGAGATATTGGACGAGGTGTTGGTAAGTGTGTTCCGTGCCCCTCATTCGTTCACGGGCGAAGATGTGGTGGAAATCAGTTGCCATGGCAGTCTGTATATACAGCAGGAGTTGCTGCATTGGCTGATTGAGGCGGGATGCCGAATGGCAAAAGCGGGCGAGTTTACGCAACGTGCGTTCCTATCCGGCAAATTGGATTTGGCAGAGGCAGAGGCGGTGGCTGACTTGATCGCATCTCAGTCGAAAGCAGAGAAGGACTTGGCACTCAGTCAGTTACGTGGCAGTGTATCGGGCGAATTGCAGGGATTGCGCGAACGATTGCTGCATTTTACATCGCTCGTCGAACTTGAACTCGATTTTGCTGACCACGAAGAACTTGAATTTGCCGACCGTACCCAACTCAACACGCTGGCGCAGGAGATAGAACACAAATTAGACCTGCTTATTCGCTCTTTCCGCACAGGAAATGCCATTCGCAATGGAGTCCCCGTGGCGATTGTGGGGGCTACCAATGCGGGTAAATCTACCCTCCTGAATGCTCTCCTTGGCGAGGAACGCGCCATCGTGAGCGATATTCGGGGAACCACCCGCGACACTATCGAAGATACGCTGATTATCAACGGAATACAGTTCCGACTGATAGATACAGCCGGTATTCGTCAGACAGGAGACCGATTGGAAAGTATGGGTATTGAGCGTAGCCGACAGGCAGCCCAAACTGCCCAAATCATTGTGCAAGTCATCGATTCCACCGACCCTCAAATCGACCTTCAAGGAATAGACCTGACCGGAAAAACGCTTCTGCAAGTCTGGAATAAAACCGATTTGGTGCAAGAAAATACTCCCTCTTCCGCTTTGCATATTTCTGCCAAGCAGGGTGATGTGGAGGTGTTGAAAGAAACCTTGGTGCGTGTGGCTGCCGAGCAGATGGAGACCAACGCGGTAACTATCAGTAATGCACGTCATTACGAGGCACTTGTCCGTGCTTTGGAGGCAATTCGCCGTGTACAGACGGGCTTGCAAACGGGGCTCTCAGGTGAGTTCCTCACAATGGACTTGCAGGACTGCCAAAACCCCCTCGGTGAAATAACAGGTCAAATCACTTCGCAAGAAGTCTTAAACAACATATTCAGTCATTTCTGTATCGGAAAGTAGAATCTTTAATAGGTATAACAACCTTATTTGTTATTGTTTTGCGCACGCACGAGCATAATTTATTAGGGGCAAACATTACATTGTTGCACAAGGGCGGGTAGGGCACTCCGCCCGATATCCACCTGACATCCACCTGACATCCACCTGACTTTTTTCTTTTGTATATTGAGTGATTGTTCCTCTTGTATGTTTGAATACTGTTTGGGTGTTGTTACAACGGAATTAGTTTGACGCTTGGTCATAGCAAATTCTGCCAACGGGTTAAATTTCTCAATAATTTTCAATAATTCCCAATAATTCCCAATGATTTTCGATAATTATCAATAATGATGTGGTAGGGCGATTTTTTGTGTTAAAATTTGGATAATGCAAAAAAATGTAGTATCTTTGTGCCGACTTTGATAGATGATGGCTTGTTAAGTTTCGTATTCTTGTGGGGCGAAAGGGTAGAGAGGTGCAGTAGAGCGGACGGAGTGTAGAAAAACGCAGGCTTTTTTGTTGTTGGATATAATCAACTTAAATCAACCATAGAAATGAAACAGATTATTGAATGTGTCCCCAATTTCAGTGAGGGACGCAACCGCGAAGTGATTGACAAAATTGTAGCGGCGATGGCAGCCGTGGAAGTGAATGGCGAGCATATCAAAGTGCTTGACGTGGATCCGGGTGCTACTACCAACCGTACGGTTGTTACTCTGGTGGGCGAGCCTGCAGTGATTTGCGAGGCTGCTGTTGCCGGAGGTAAAGCCGCTGCTGAATTGATTGATATGCGTGAGCATCATGGTGCTCACCCGCGTAGCGGTGCGATGGACGTATGTCCGCTTATTCCCGTGAGTGGTATTACATTAGAGGAGTGTGCTGTGTTGGCGCGCAACCTTGCTAAACGTCTGTGGGAGGAGGTTTCTATCCCCTGCTATTGCTATGGTGCTGCTGCTTCTACGCCTGAGCGTAGAGACTTGGCGTATGTGCGTCAGGGTGAGTATGAAGCATTGCCCGAGAAGATTTCCGACCCTGTTCTGCGTCCGGATTTTGGTCCTGCGGCGTATGATGAGAATGTTGCCAAAGTGGGTGCAACCAACGTTTCTGCACGTAATTTCCTGATTGCCGTTAACTTTAACCTTAATACTACTTCCACCCGCCGCGCTATGGCAGTGGCTTTCGATGTGCGCGAGAAAGGTCGTAAAGCCCGTGAAAACGGTACTTTGACCGGCAAGGTGCTGAAAGATGAGAATGGTAAAGATATTTGGATTCCCGGTACGCTGAAAGGTACCAAAGCCATCGGTTGGTATATCGAGGAGTATGGTGTATGCCAGGTTACGATGAATATCAACGATATGTATGCCACCCCTCTCCACGTGGCTTTCGAGGAAGTGAGTCGTGCTGCTGCTGCACGCGGAATGCGCGTTACGGGAGCGGAGATTGTTGGATTGCTGCCTAAGTCGGCACTCATCGATGCCGGTAAGTTCTATCTGGCACGCCAACAACGCAGTTTGGGTATCTCCGAAGAGGAGATTATCAAAATCGCTGTTAAGTCGATGGGATTGGACGAACTGAGACCTTTCAACCCGCGCGAGAAAGTGATTGAATACATGATGCTTTCCGATGAGGAATTGGCTGCTAAGGAGCGTCTGATTCGTCTCACCTGCCGTGATTTTGCAGAGACAACTGCTTCTGAAGCACCGGCACCGGGTGGTGGTTCGGTTTCTGCTTATATGGGTTCTTTGGGTGCTGCCCTCGGAACGATGGTGGCTAACCTGTCTGCACACAAACGCGGATGGGATGACCGTTGGGAAGAGTTCTCCAAGACGGCAGAAGAGGGACACGCTATCATGAGTGAGTTGCTTGCTTTGGTAGATGAGGATACCGCTGCTTTTGACAAGATTATGGAGGTGTTTGCAATGCCTAAGGGTACTCCGGAGGAGAAAGCAGCACGCGCAGAGAGAATGGAAGAGGCTACGTTGTATGCTACCCAAGTGCCTCTCCGGACGATGAAGACCTGTTTCCGTGCCTTCCCTGTGCTTCGTCGCATGGTGGAACAAGGTAACCCCGCTTCTGTCAGCGACGCAGGTGTAGGTGTGTTGGCTACCGTGGCAGGTATCCGTGGTGCGGAACTGAACGTGCGTATCAACGCAGCAGGACTCAAAGACCGTGCTACCGCAGAGGCTATCATTGCAGAGGCGGCAGAAATATCAAAGCAGGCACTGGTACTGCAAGAGGAGATACTGAAACTCACCAACCAAATAATTGACAAGTAATACTATGAGTGCATTTCAAGAAGAGATACTTCGCGGTATAGGTGATGAACTGCCCGAAGTAAAGTCGTATGACACTACCATTAGTCATGCTCCCAAGCGCAAGGATATTCTGACCGATGAGGAGAAAGTATTGGCACTCAAAAATGCCTTGCGTTATTTCCCTGAGAAATTTCATGCTACCCTTGCTCCCGAGTTCGCCGAAGAACTGCGGAAGTATGGTCGCATCTATATGTATCGTTTCCGTCCGAGTTACGAGATGTATGCGCGTCCAATCGATGAATATCCTGCCAAGAGTCGTCAGGCAGCAGCCATTATGGCAATGATACAGAACAACTTAGATCCGCGCGTGGCACAACACCCGCACGAGTTGATTGTCTATGGCGGCAACGGGGCTATTTTCCAAAACTGGGCACAGTACCGCCTCGCTATGCAATACTTGGCTACTATGACCGATGAGCAGACCTTGGCGATGTATTCGGGTCTGCCTATGGGGCTGTTCCCCAGCCATAAAGATGCTCCGCGTGTGGTGGTAACCAATGGTATGGTGATTCCCAACTATTCGAGTCAGGACCATTGGGAGCGTTTCAACGCTCTTGGTGTCAGCCAGTATGGTCAGATGACGGCAGGTAGTTATATGTATATAGGTCCGCAAGGTATCGTACACGGTACTACCATCACAGTGATGAACGCTGCCCGTAAGCAACTCCGTAAACGCGGACTGACAGGTACGATGGAGGAACGCAAAGGAATGTTGTTCGTTACTGCCGGTCTGGGTGGTATGTCGGGCGCACAACCGAAAGCCGGTAACATCGCCGGTGTAGTTAGTGTTACTGCCGAAATCAACCCCAAGGCCGCACGCAAACGCTATGAACAAGGTTGGGTGGACGAGTTGCACGAGAACCTCGACGAACTGATGGCACGTATCCGCAAAGCGCAAAGCGACCGAGAAGTGGTTTCGCTTGCGTATGTGGGTAATGTGGTAGATTTGTGGGAGCGATTGGCTGTCGACAACTATAAGGTGGACTTGGGTTCCGACCAAACTTCGCTCCACAACCCGTGGGCAGGCGGATACTATCCTGTCGGATACAGCCTTGAGGAAAGCAATCGTATGATGGCAGAAGAACCGGCTAAGTTCAAAGAGGCAGTACAGGCTTCGCTCCGCCGCCATGTGGCTGCTATCAACCAACTCACTGCCGGCGGTATGTATTTCTTCGACTACGGCAACGCTTTCCTGTTGGAGAGTTCGCGTGCAGGAGCGGATATTCAAAATGCGGATGGTACATTCCGTTATCCGAGTTATGTACAGGATATTATGGGACCGCAGTATTTCGACTATGGTTTCGGTCCGTTCCGTTGGGTATGTATGTCGGAAGATCCCGCCGACTTGCAGAAGACTGACGAGTTGGCGATGAAAGTGCTGGGCGAGATTGCCAAAGAAGCACCCGAAGAGATACAAATGCAAATGCACGATAATATCCATTGGATAGAAGAGGCAGGCCGCAACAAATTGGTAGTGGGTTCGCAGGCACGTATTCTCTATGCCGATTGCGAAGGCCGTACCAAGATTGCAATGGCTTTCAACGACGCTATCCGTAGCGGTGAGATAAAAGCCCCCATTGTGCTTGGTCGCGACCATCACGATGTGTCGGGTACCGACTCGCCTTTCCGCGAGACAAGTAATATCTACGATGGAAGCCAATTCACTGCCGATATGGCTATACAGAATGTCATCGGCGATAGTTTCCGCGGGGCTACTTGGGTATCTATCCACAACGGCGGTGGCGTCGGTTGGGGAGAGGTTATCAACGGTGGTTTCGGTATGGTGATTGATGGTTCGGAAGACTCGGCACGCCATATTCAGAATATGCTGTTCTGGGATGTAAACAACGGTATTGCCCGTCGCAACTGGGCACGCAACGAAGCAGCAAATCATGCTATTCTGCGTGAGATGGAGCGTACACCGCAACTGCGCGTTACCGTACCATATCTCGCTGATGACCAATTGGTTAGAAACGCATTAAAACATTAACCCTTAAAAAATAAATACCATGTATACTATTTCAAATAAAAATCTTACGCTTGCAAGACTAAAGAAAATTATTGATACGCACGAGAAAATCAAACTCGGTCCTGATGCCATTGCTGCCATCACCAAGTGCCGCCAGTATTTGGATAAGAAGATGGAGGACATCGGTCGCCCGGTTTATGGTGTTACCACCGGCTTCGGCAGCCTGTGTAATATCACTATCCCGGAGCAGGACCTGAGTCAGTTGCAGCACAACCTCGTTATGTCGCATGCCTGTGGCATGGGTGAAGAGGTACGTCCCGAGATTGTGAAGATTATGCTCTTCCTCAAGGCGCGTTCACTCAGTTACGGGCATTCGGGTTCGCAACTTATCACCGTACAACGCCTCGTGGATATGTTCAACCGCGATATTCTGCCGGTGGTTTATCAGCAGGGTTCGCTGGGTGCATCGGGCGACTTGGCACCGTTGGCACACCTCTCGTTGCCGCTTATCGGTATGGGTGAAGTGATATACAAAGGTCAGCGTCGTCAATCTGCTGATGTGTGGAACGAGTTAGGTTGGGAGCCTATCCGCTTGCAATCGAAAGAAGGATTGGCACTTCTGAACGGAACACAATTCATGTCAGCCAATGCCGTATGGAGCCTTATTCAGGCAGAACGTCTCAGCCAATGGGCAGATATGGTGGGTGCTATCTCGTTGGAGGCATTTGATGGACGTATCGAACCGTTCTATCCGCATAGCCACCGTCTGCGTCAGCAGGCAGGACAGATGGTAACGGCAAACCGTTTCCGCGAATTGTTGGAGGGTTCGGAACTTATTGCCCGTAAGAAAGAGCATGTGCAAGACCCGTACTCGTTCCGTTGTATTCCGCAGGTACATGGTGCCGTAAAAGATACTATTGTGTATGTCAGCGCAGCCATTGAACACGAAATCAACTCGGCCACCGACAACCCGAATGTCTTCCCCGATGAGGATATGATTATCTCTGCCGGTAACTTCCACGGCGAACCGATTGCTATTCCTATGGATACTCTTGGTCTCGCACTCAGCGAATTGGCAAGTATCTCGGAGCGTCGTATCTATAAACTGATCTCCGGACAACGCAACCTGCCTTCGTTCTTGGTTGCAAAGCCGGGTCTCAATAGCGGTTTTATGATTCCGCAGTACACCGCAGCCAGCATTGTGAGCCAAAGCAAAGGTCTCTGTTGGCCTGCCAGTTGCGATTCTATCCCGTCCAGTCAGGGACAGGAAGACCATGTTTCGATGGGTGCTAATGCTGCCACTAAACTGGTACGTATCGTAGAGAATACAGAGTCTGTGCTGGGTATCGAATTGTTCAATGCTTGCCAGGCATTGGAGTTCCGTCGTCCGGCACGTAGCAGTGAACATCTTGAGCATATCGTTAGCGAATATCGCAAGGTCGTTCCGTTTATTGATGTGGATACATATATGCATCCTCTGATGGTTGCATCCAAAGAGTTCATTCGCCGTGAAGACCTGTATTAAACATATCGGTCAGTTGGTGGGTATTGTTCCCCAAGGCGTCTTGCGCAAACAGGGAGCAGAGATGAACGAGACCGGTACGATGACAAATGCCTATCTCGTTATGGAAGATGGGCTTATTACCGACTTCGGCAGCATGGCACATTTGCCTGCTGCCGATAAGTACCTCGATGCCCGTGGCGGTATCGTCATGCCTTCGTTCTGCGACTCACACACACATATTGTCTATGCCGGTACCCGCGATGGCGAGTTCCTCGACAAGATTAACGGACTCAGTTATGAGGAGATTGCCGCTCGTGGCGGAGGTATTCTCAACTCATCCGATGTCCTGCATAACACTTCGGAGGACGAACTATATCATCAGGCGATGGATAGGGTACAGGAGATGATTGCCAAAGGTACCGGTGCTATCGAGATTAAGTCCGGATACGGACTCAATCCTGAGGACGAAATGAAGATGTTGCGTGTCATCAAACGTATCCGGGAGAATAGTTCCGCTATCATTCGTGCCACTTTCTTGGGTGCCCATGCTGTCGGGCGCAACTACACCCACGAGGACTATGTGCAGAAGGTGATAGACATGATACCCGACATCAAACGCAAGCATTTAGCGGAGTTCATAGATGTGTTCTGCGATGAGGGCTTCTTTACCGTAGAGGATACCGAGAGAATACTCAAAGCGGGTATTCAGGCAGGTTTGCGTCCGAAGATTCATGCCAACGAATTGGCTGTCAGTGGTGGTGTACAGGTGGGAGTGAAATACAACGCGCTCAGTGTGGACCATTTGGAGCAGACCACCGATACGGAGATTGCTGCATTGCAAGGTACGGAGACTATGCCGACTATGTTGCCGGGGTCATCGTTCTTCTTGGGTATCCCGTTTGGGCGTGCCAAAGAGTTTATCAATGCAGGTTTGGGCGTAGCATTGGCGTCCGACTACAACCCCGGTTCCAGTCCGAGTGGCGATATGCGATTTGTGATGGCTATGGGGTGTATCCGTATGCGTTTGACGCCTATTCAGGCATTCAATGCCGTAACACTCAACTCGGCGTATGCGATGGGTGTCAGTGATGAGGTTGGCTCTATCACGGTCGGCAAACGGGCTAACTTGATTGTTACCACTCCGCAACACTCTTTCACGATGTTGGCATACCAATATCAAACTCCATTTATCAAATATCACATCTTAAACGGAAACGTATTATGATTTTTGACGGAAAACAACTTGCTGAACAGGTGAAAACCGAGTTCAAAGCACTACTTCAACAAGATATTGTAACCTATGGCAGAGTGCCGTGTCTGGCAGTTTTGTTGGTCGGGGACGACTATGGAAGTCAACGCTATGTGGCTTCTTGCGAGAAAAATTGCGCATCGGTGGGAATGGCATGCAAAGTGATACGCATGTCGGCAGAATCTACCGAAGAACAAGTGCTTGCTACCGTGGCAGACCTCAACACGGATACATCGGTGGATGGTATTCTAATACAGATGCCTCTCCCCAAACAAGTGAATACAGACCATGTGGTTGCCGCACTCAATCCCGCGAAGGATGTGGATGGTATCACAGATAAAAATGTGTCTCTACTTTGGAAACAGAAACGTACCGACTATAGCCGTCTGTCCGTACCTTGCACGCCGCGTAGTGTGATGCGTATCCTCCAAGCATCGGGCATCTCGCTTGACGGAAAGAATGCTGTGATTGTAGGGCGAAGCAATATCGTTGGTTTGCCTGTTACCAAGTTGCTGATGAACGAGAACTGCACCGTTACGGTGGCACACAGCCATACCAAAAACCTCGCAGCAGTGCTTCGCAGTGCTGATATTATCGTGGCGGCTATCGGTAAGGCGAAATTTATCAACGCCGATATGGTGGGCGATGGTGCAGTAGTGATAGATGTGGGTATCAATGCAGACCCGGAAACAGGCAAGATGTGTGGTGATGTGGATACGGCGGCTGTACAAGACCGTTGCAGTCTCATCACACCGGTTCCCGGTGGCGTTGGTCCGCTCACTATCTGCTCTCTCATGGAGAATACTCGCGACTGTTTCCTCCGCCTGCAGAAAAACTAATCCCGCCTGCTGCGTCAGTACAAACACCTGACACATCAGGATACGCACACTGATTACATCAACTCAAACACACCACCATATACTATAACAACGGTGGTGTGTTTGTTGTGTGTGGATACCTTTTTTTGTCCGTCTTTTTATCGTTATAAACAGCAAGGGATAAGCAAGGGATAAGCAAGGGATAGGCAATGAAAAAAATCTCATCAAGCGGTGCTAAATGGAATCGTTTGGGAGCAGGACAAAGTGGAAAGAGGTGGAAAATACAAACTGTTTGGGCTGCGTGATTCCTAAGACACCAAGATTGGCATAAATTTTGCTGATTATTGGCACGGAGGAAGATAGATATAAGCAGGACTGAAACATATAGATATACAAATGAAAGAGATTAAAACGCGTTTTATTTTGCGTCTGAATGTGATGTTGGGTGCCATTGTGGGTGTGCTGACAGGGTGCGGCAGTTGTCAGAAGACGGCTAATCGCTCCGATGAGGTGATGGCAATGTATGGTATCCCCATGGCATCGTATCAGGTGAGTGGTACGGTGCGCAATGCAGAGAACGAACCTGTTGCAGACGCACAAGTGGTGGTGAAAGGCTACAAAAACTTTGCTATCGGTGATACCGTACGCACCAATGCCAAAGGCACCTACAATGCCCGCTTGGAGGGGTGGCCTGTCGATACCGTCAATGTGGTTGCTACCGACCCCGCGACGCAAAAAAGCGACTCGGCACAAGCAACGGTGCGGTTCGACCGTGAAGGAGATTGGAACTCTACCGCGAAACCGATGACGGTGGATATTCAAATTAAATAATCGTATTCGGAGTTCCTTATATATTAACGGAGAAATTAAACGAAAAACAGATATGATTTTATCGATGACAGGTTATGGCAAAGCCGAAAGCCAACTGAAAGAACATAGAAAAGTGATTGTGGAGGTGCGTAGTCTCAATTCCAAATCGTTGGATTTGAGTATGCGTTTGGCACCACAATTGCGTGCAAAAGAATTAGATATCCGTGCTATTGTCAGTCAGCGTTTGGAGCGCGGCAAGATAGACCTGAATATATACTATCAAGATACCGCCAACCCCGAATCGGGCATGGGCTTTTCGCCGGTTAATCGCGAGGCTTTTGCGTATTATTATACCGAACTGTCGAAGTTGCAACAGCAATACAACTTGCAGAATGTCAGCCTATTGGACTCTATTTTGCGTATTCCGGACGTGTTCAAACCTACCGATGATACCGCTGAGGCGGGAGAGCAGGAATGGGATATCGTGCGTGCCACACTCCATACTGCTATTGATGCGTTCCTGACTTTCCGCACACAGGAGGGAGCCGCTTTGGAGCGTATGTTTACGGAGAAATTAGATGGTATTGCGGCGTTGTTGGCAGAGGTGGAACCTTTCGAGAAAAGTAGGGTGGAGAAAATACGCGGGCATTTGCTCACCAATCTGGACAAGTTGGCAGAGGAGACCAAAGCCCAAATAGATATGAATCGCCTTGAACAGGAAATGATTTACTATCTTGAGAAATTGGATATTACGGAGGAAAAAGTGCGCTTGACCAATCATATCAAGTACTTCCGTGAGACGATGAACGGTGATGGTACGGGTGTTGGCAAGAAACTCGGTTTCATTGCGCAAGAGATGGGGCGCGAGATAAATACCCTCGGAAGCAAGAGCAATCAAAGCGAGATGCAAATCATTGTAGTGAAGATGAAAGATATTCTTGAGCAAATCAAAGAGCAAGTACTTAACGTACTGTAAATCAGTTGTGTTTGATACTGTTCTGTCCGATAATCTTTTTCGTACAGTTGTAATATGGTATAATTCTGTTCAATTTGGAGTGGGATGATACAGAGGTGGTCGTTGGGGCTGCCTCTTTGTGTGTATGAGTTAGGCTACTTGTTAATAGAGAAATCATTTACCTGCGACAGACAGGCTTACGACAGCCTTGTAAATAGAAAAAGAGACCATCCGATGTGTCAGATAGTCTCTTTCGTTTGCTTTGTGTCCCCCGAGGGACTCGAACCCTCGACCCACTGATTAAGAGTCAGTTGCTCTACCAACTGAGCTAGGGAGACCTGTTTTTCTCAAAAGCGGGTGCAAAGGTACTGCAATTTTTTGATATGCGCAAATATTTACATCACTTTTTCATACTTTTTCTGTTTTCTGTTGGTTTTCTGATAGAGCAGACTGATGTTATTCTTATTTACATTGATTTTTCTTTTGAATTTACCTATTGGGGCGGGGAATTGATATTGCGATATAGGTAATTATAGTTGGTATAGGTTCTAATTGTATATAATAAAATAAGGTGTGCCAAATCGGCACACCTTATTTTTATTTTTTAGGAGCAAGGATTATTCGATGCTGGGGTGGAAGAATGGTTCGTAGAACTTATCAACGGCGTTGCGCACGGCATCGTTGATAATGAAACTCTGTACCAGACTGATGTTGTCGCCCTCAACACCATAACGGGACGCCCAGAAGATAGGATAACTTTCGCCTTTGCTGGAGTCGTTTGCCCACTGCATAGGTTGCAGATTCACAATGTCATCGATTGCTTCTTCGGGAACTTTGTGCCGCTCCAGCAAACTGAGGGGACAGATGTGGTCGATTACCCAGCCGAAGTTGTTGAACTTGTCTCCATACTTGTCGCGCGTAATCCATGCACCGCAAGCATCTTGACGGAATTTAGCGGGGTCATAACCCTCAACGATACGTCCTTTTTGCCAAACGAGTTCGACAATGTCATTTGTAAATTTCTGCATACTCTTAAGGTTTTAATGGATTAATAATAATGGAAATTTGGTTGGAAATCGTAGTGTTTGTATAACCAAAAACTATAATTTCTACCGACAAAGATATTATTTTTTTGTGATACTGCCAAATAAGAAACCTAATAAATGTTGTTTTTTGGTATTTTGATATTTACAGATTGCAATAAATAAATATATATGTGTTTTGCAACATAAAAATGCGTCACGGAAAGGTGATATCCGAGTGAACGTTAATTGTCGTGTGGTTGGACGTTAATTTTCTTGAACCATATAATGGACCATATAATCGGACCATTATTTTTTTTCTTATATCCCCTGCTGAATCACCCACTAATCACCCACTAACAGCCCGACAACAACCCGATATAAGCAGTAGTAATTATGAATTAAGAATTATGAATTATGAGAGGTGGTTGGGGTAATGGGCGCGGATTTGGGGTGGGATTTGCAAATATCGGAAATATGTAGTAACTTTGCACACTTTAATCAAAATCTATTGTGCAGCAGTCTGAGACTTGTGTACTTCAAGCGAGGACTTATAGTGGACTTTAATCAAAGACATGGCAAATACAACTGAAAATACGACGGAAAACAAGAAGGTATATCATTATTTGGAGCAGATAGACTATCCCGCCGACCTGAAGAAACTGCCGATAGACGCGTTGCCCGATGTGTGCAACGAGTTGCGACAGTTTATCATAGAAGAACTGAGTCATAACCCGGGGCATTTAGCGTCGTCGTTGGGTAGTATCGAACTGACGGTGGCACTGCACTATGTATTCAACACCCCGTCCGACCAATTAGTGTGGGATGTGGGGCATCAGGCGTATGCCCACAAGATACTCACCGGTAGGCGCGAGCGTTTCCATACCAACCGTCAGTTTAAGGGACTTGCGCCTTTCCCCACGCCCGCCGAGAGCGAGTATGACGCTTTTGTGGCAGGGCATGCCAGCAACTCTATCTCTGCGGCATTGGGTATTGACATCGCTTCGGAGATGAGGCACGAGAACAAGAACGTGGTGGCGATAATAGGCGATGGTGCCATGACGGGCGGGTTGGCGTTTGAGGGGCTGAACAACACCTCGATGGATAAGAATAATCTGCTGATTATCCTGAACGACAACAATATGGCGATTGACCCTATCAATGGGGGTTTTACGCAATATCTGCTTGACCTGACGACTAGTGAACGCTACAACAAATGGCGTTGGAAACTATACCGTTTGGCTGTCCGTATGCACCTGATAGACGACCGCAAGAAACAGCGTGTGTTGCGGCAGAGCAACAGCCTGAAAGCGATACTCTCGCGCCAACCGAGCAATATCTTCCAAGGGCTGAATATCCGCTATTTCGGTCCTGCGGACGGGCATGACGTGGTTTCGCTGGTGCGTATTTTGTCGGAGATAAAGAACCACAGGGGCCCGAAAGTGCTGCATATCGTTACGCAGAAAGGGAAAGGATATGCACCGGCGGAGAACGACCAGACTGTTTGGCACGCGCCCGGCGAATTCAATGTGGCTACCGGTGAGCGTGCGCCAGAAGCACAGGCGAAAGCACCGCTTTGGCAGGAGGTGTTCGGCGAGCAGTTGTTGGCGTTGGCAAGGCAAAACCCTGATATTGTGGGTGTTACGCCGGCTATGCCCAGTGGTTGCTCTATGACGATTATGCAAAAAGAGATGCCATCGCGGGTGTTCGATGTGGGTATCGCCGAGGGGCATGCGGTTACGTTCTCGGCGGGTATGGCGAAAGAGGGATTGCTGCCCTATTGCAATATCTACTCGTCGTTTATGCAGCGGGCGTACGACAATATCATCCACGATGTGGCGTTGCCCAACCTGCATGTGGTGTTGTGTATCGACCGCGCGGGGATAGTGGGCAACGACGGTGCCACTCACCATGGTCTGTTCGATATGGCATACCTGCGCCCGATACCTAATATGTCTATCTGTGCGCCCTGTGTGGCGGAGGACTTGCGCGATATGATGACACTGGCGCAGCGTTTGGATGGTCCTGTGGCAATCCGTTACCCGCGTGGCAGAAGTGTCTTGGCGGAGAGGCATACGCCGGTGGAATACGGCAAGGGTGTCTATCTGCAAGAGGGTAAAGACGTAGCGGTGCTGTCTATCGGTGCTATTGGAAACACCGTGCAAACCGCCCTGCAAAGCCTCCCCAATGGTGCGGAGGTGGGGCATTACGATATGCGCTGGTTAAAACCGTTGGACGACAGCCTGTTGCACGAGATAGGCCAAAAGTATAAGACATTGATTACCGTGGAGGATGGTGAGGTGTGTGGCGGACTCGGTTCGGCAGTGTTGGAATGGATGGCAGACCATGCTTACACCCCCCGTGTGGTGCGCTTGGGGGTGCAAGACCGATTTGTGGAGCATGGCAGCACCGCCGAACTCAACCACATGCTCGCTCTTGACGCCGAAGGCATCGCCAAAACAATCAGCGAGAATTGTCTTTGTTAAGAGGCGGTAAAGAGTATGCCAAACACTTATTATGTATTTTTCTTATCTACCCGCCATCGCTATCTTTGTGCCGTAAAATAATAATTGCGTACAACAACCAATAATCGTATTGCTTATGATTGAAAGCAACAATGGAATAAACATCAATGGAGTTAACTATGAGTTAGATTCACTAAGCCAAACAGCATCTGTTTATTATTCCTATAATAGTAGCGGAGTTATCGCTATTCCCTCCTCTATACTTTATTGGGGCATTTCATATAATGTAACAAGTATAGGAGAGCATGCGTTCGATGGTTGCGAAGGACTGACCTCCATCACTATCCCCGATAGCGTAACAAGTATAGGAGAGCATGCGTTCGATGGTTGCACAGGACTGACCTCCATCACTATCCCTGAAGGCGTAACAAGTATTTGTGATAACGCGTTCGTGGGTTGCCACGGACTGACCTCCATCACTATCCCTGATAGCGTAACAAGTATTGGAAGGAGTGCGTTCATATATTGCAGAAGACTGACCTCCATCACTATCCCAGACAGCATAACAAGTATTGGTAATGACGCGTTCCTAAATACATCTTGGTATGATCGCCAATCGGATGGCGTAGTTTATATTGATAATGTGCTGTATAAATACAAAGGTACAATGCCGAGTAACACCTCCATCACTATCCCTGAAGGCGTAACAAGTATTTGTGATAACGCGTTCATTGGTTGCGAAGGAC